>JACQWX010000071.1 GCA_016209035.1 Elusimicrobiota bacterium
GTATTTCTTCGCCGTCGCCAGACCTTTCTTCGAAAGGTACAGCGTGATCGCCGCCGTCAAAGTCGTCTTGCCGTGGTCCACGTGCCCGATCGTCCCGATGTTCACGTGCGGCTTCGTCCGCTCGAACTTCTGCTTCGCCATACTCAAGCTCCTCCCTCTCCGCCGAATCCGCCGTAGCGCTCGTCGATGGCCTTCAGGACGCTGGGGGGCACCTCTTCGTAATGGCTGGGCTCCAGGTTGAACGACGCGCGGCCCTGCGAGACGGACCGCACCGCCGTCGCGTAGCCGAACATCTCGGAAAGCGGCGCCGTCGCGTGCACGACCCGGGCGTTCCCCCTGGTCCCCATGTCCAGGATCTTGGCCCGCCGGCTGCTCAGGTCGCCGAGGACGTCCCCCATGTAAGCCTCCGGGGTCACGACCTCGACCCTCATGATGGGCTCGAGCACCGTGGGGTCGGCCCTCTTGCACCCCGCGCGCAAGGCAATGCCCCCCGCCCACTTGAACGCCATGTCGGAGGAATCCACCTCGTGGAAGGACCCGTCGATGAGCGTCACCTTGATGTCCACGAGCGGATAGCCGGCCCGGGCGCCCTCGTCGAGGGCTTCCCGCACCCCCCGCTCCACCGCCGGGATGTACTCCTTCGGGACGGCGCCGGACTTGATCTCGTTGACGAACTCGAAGCCCTTGTTGCGCGGTTGAGGCTCGATCCGGAGCACGACGTGCCCGTACTGGCCTCGGCCCCCGGTCTGCTTGATGTGCTTGGCTTCCTCGGTCACGGCCTTCCGGATCGTCTCTTTGTAGGCCACCTGGGGGTTGCCTACGTTGGCATGGACGTTGAACTCCCGCCGCATCCTGTCGATGATGATCTCCAGGTGCAGCTCCCCCATCCCGGCGATGAGCGTCTGCCCGGTCTCGTGGTCGGAACGGACCCTGAAGGTCTGGTCTTCTTCGGCGAGGCGCGCGAGCGCCGAGCCGAGACGTTCTTCATCCGCCTTCGACCTGGGCTCGATGGCCACGGAGATGACCGGTTCGGGGAAGACGATCTTTTCCAGGATGACGGGCGCATCCTCGTGCGTCATGGTCGCGCCGACGGCGGCGTTCTTCATGGCCACCGTCGCGGCTATGTCGCCCGCGAAGACCTCGGAGACCTCCTCCCGGTCCTTGGCGTGCATGCGCAGGATGCGCCCGATGCGCTCCGTCGTCCCCTTCCCCGGGAAATGAACCATCTGGCCGATCTTGAGCGTCCCCGAGTACACCCGGAAAAAGGCGAGCTTCCCCACGTAGGGGTCGCACTGGATCTTGAACATGAGAGCCGCGAAAGCCTCATCGTCCGCGGGCCGGCGGACGACCTCGGCCCCGGACTCCGGGTCGGTCCCCGTGACAGGGGGCAGGTCGGTCGGGCATGGCAGGTAGTGGCAGACGGCGTCCAACAGGGTCTGGACGCCGACGTTCCGGTACGACGACCCGCACAGCACCGGGAATATCCTGGACTGGATCACCCCCTGGCGCAGCCAGGCCCGGATCTCGTCCGGCGCGAAATCGTGCTTTCCGTGCACGTAGAGGTCCATCGCGCGCTCGTCGAACTCGACGGCCTTCTCCACGAGCTTCTCGTGCGCGGCCCGGGCCTTGGCCTCGAGCTCCGCAGGGATGGGCTTGACCTCCCATTGCTCTCCCTGGTCCTCGCCGCTCCACACCCACGCGTTCATCTCGATGAGGTCCACGACCCCGCAGAACCCGGCCTCCGACCCGATCGGAAGCTGGACGGGGACGGCGTTGGCGCCGAGGAGCTTGACGATCGACTGCCAGGACATCGCGAAATCCGCGCCTACCCGGTCCATCTTGTTGACGTAGGCCAGCCTCGGCACCGAATACTTGTCGGCCTGGCGCCAGACCGTCTCGCTCTGGGGCTCGACCCCCTGGGTGCCGTCGAAGACCACGATCGCCCCGTCGAGAACCCGCAGGGACCGTTCGACCTCAGCCGTGAAGTCCACATGGCCGGGCGTGTCGATGATGTTGATCTCGCAGTCCTTCCACCCGCAGTGCGTCGCGGCCGCGGTGATCGTGATGCCGCGCTCGCGCTCCTGGGGCATCCAGTCCGTGGTCGTGGAGCCCTCGTGCACCTCGCCGATGCGGTGGATGCGCCCGGTGTAGTAGAGGATGCGCTCGGTCGTCGTGGTCTTGCCGGCGTCGATATGCGCGATGATGCCGATGTTCCGAACGCTTTCAAGCGGAAATGTCCGGGGCATGATCAGAGAGCCGCGGACGGACTTTCCGCTGAAAGCGTTCGCTTGGTTGACGGTGACATGCGCGGTCGGCATCAAAGACAACGTCGCGCCTTCGCGTATTGGGCTACCATCTGTAGTGCGCGAAGGCGCGGTTGGCCTCCGCCATCTTGTGCGTATCCTCGCGTTTCTTGAAGGCCGTGCCTTCCTTCTTATACGCGGACAGGAGCTCCTCGGCGAGCCGGTCCGCCATGGGACGGCCCGACCGGGAACGCGCCGCGTCGATGATCCACCGCATCGCCAGCGTCGAGGACCGCATCGGATCCACCTCGATGGGCACCTGGTAGGTCGCCCCGCCCACGCGGCGCGCCTTGACCTCCAGCAGGGGCCGGACGTTCTCGATGGCCTTCTCGAACACGGTCAGCGGGCTGTTGTCCTGGACCTTCTCCTTCAGGATGTCGAGCGCTCCGTACACGATGGCCTCGGCGGAGGCCTTCTTGCCCTGGTAGTTCAGCTTGTTGATCAGGCGCGACAGCAGCACGGAGCGGTGCTTGAAGTCCCCGGGCGGGATGGGCCGCCGGTCCCTTGGTCTGATTCCTTTTCGTGGCATTAATCGCAAGGGAACGCGAAGCGTTCCCGCGCAGTTACCGGGGAACTCCTCGTCTTCACGTTCTCCTCCTCCTTAAGATAAGGAATGCGGGGCCCAACAATCCCCGGAGTTTCATGTTCGTTTCCCCCGACTCACGCCGCCGGCGCCGCGCCGGCGGCGTGAGCCCCCGCCTTCGGCCTCTTCGCCCCATAGAGCGACCGGCCCTGGCGCCTTCCCTCCACGCCCGCGGTGTCGAGCACCCCGCGGATGATGTGGTAGCGCACGCCGGGCAGGTCCTTGACCCGGCCGCCCCGCAGCATGACGATCGAGTGCTCCTGCAGGTTGTGGCCGACCCCGGGGATGTAGCCCGTGACCTCCACGCCCGTGGTGAGCTTGACCCTGGCGATCTTGCGCAGGGCCGAGTTCGGCTTCTTGGGAGTCGTCGTCGACACCCGCGTGCAGACTCCCCGCCTCTGGGGACAGCCCAGCAGGGCGGGCGCCTTGGAGCGGCTGTGGGCCTTGCGTCTCCCGTAGCGTATCAGCTGGTTGATGGTAGGCATGACTCAAGCTTCTCCTTGCGTTCGCGCGAGCTCTCGGAGCAATTCCTTCGGCTGCAGCCCGGTTCCGGCCGGGATCATGTGCCCGATGATGACGTTCTCCTTCAAGCCCTTCAGATAGTCGATCTTCGACGTCGCGGCCGCCTCGGTGATGACCCGGGTGGTCTCCTGGAAGCTCGCCGCGGAGACGAACGAGCTGGACGCCAGGGACGCTTTCGTGATCCCCAGCAGCACGGGCTCGGCCTGGGCCTCCTTGCCGCCCCGCCCCTTGATGGCGCGGTTGGCGTCCGAGAAGTCCCAGCGGTTCACGATCTCCCCGCGCAGGTAGGCGGTGTCCCCGGAATTGACGATCTTCACGTTCTGCAGCATCTGGCGCACGATGCACTCGATGTGCCGGTCGGAGATGGTCACGCCCTGGAGGCGGTAGACCTCCTGGATGGCGTTCACCAGGAACTCCTGGACCTCTTTGACGCCCTTCACGCGCAGGATGTCGTGCGGGTTGACCGCCCCGTCCGTGATCGCCTCTCCGACCCCGACCCGGTCCCCCTCGTAGACGACGAGATGCTTGCCGTGGGGGATCGTGTACTCGCGCACCATGTCGGTCTCCTCGTTGCGGACCGAGACCTGCACCAGCCCCTTCGGGTCGATCCCCAGGCCCACCACGCCCTCGATCTCGGAGATCGCGGCCGAGTTCTTCGGGGGCCGCGCCTCGAAGAGCTCCGAGACCCGGGGCAGGCCTCCCGTGATGTCCTTGGACTTCGTGACCTCCTGCGGGATCTTGGCCAGGACGTCGCCCGGCCGCACCGCCTGGCCGGCCTCCACGAACAGGATCGTGTCGGTCGGCAGGGGATAGTTGGCCATGGCCTTGCCGCCCTTCTCGATAAGGACGCTGGGGTTGAGCCTGCGGGCCGCGCTCTCGCCCTTGTCGGCGCGCCGCGTCTCCTGCTCGATGATGGCCCGCTCGATGATCCCCGTGATCTTGTTGCGCTCCTCGTGCAGAGTGACGCCTTCCTTGACGTCCACGGGCCGGACCTCGCCCTCGTGCTCGGCCACGATGGGCATGGTGTACGGGTCCCACTCGGCCAGGAGCTCCCCCGCGGCGGCCTTGGAACCGTCGGCGATCTTCAGCCGCGACCCGTAGGGGACCTTGTGCTCCTCGACCGTGGCCGTCGACCTGTCCGCCACCAGGAGGACCCCGGTCCGCGAGACGCACACGACCTGGCCCTCCCGGTTCTTCACGACCTTGATGTTGCGGAAGGACACCGTGCCGCCCTTGGCCGTGACCACGTGCGCGCGCTTCGTCACGCGCGAGGCCGTCCCCCCGATGTGGAAGGTCCGCAGGGTCAGCTGGGTGCCGGGCTCCCCGATCGACTGGGCCGCGATGATGCCGACGGCTTCGCCCACCTCCACCATCCGGCCGTTCGCGTTGTTCATGCCGTAGCACAGGGCGCACACGCCCTGGCGGGCCTCGCAGGTCAGCACCGACCGGACCCGCACCACGTCGACCCCGGCCTTCTTGATCCTCTCCGCGACCCCCGCCGTCACCAACTCGCCCGCCTTCGCGATGACCTTCTCCGTGGGTTTGGCCCTCCCCTCGATCACGGTCGCTACGACGTCCTCGATGAGGACCCTTCCCAATATTCTCTCCTCGAGCCCCTCGATGATCTCGTCTCCCGACGAAAGGTCGCCCAGCCTGATGCCGTTGATGGTGCCGCAGTCCGACTCGGTGACGACCACGTCGTGCGAGACGTCCACGAGCCGCCTGGTGAGATAGCCGGCGTCGGCCGTCTTCAAGGCCGTGTCGGCCAATCCCTTGCGGCCGCCGTGCGTCGAGATGAAGTATTCCAGCACGGTCAGCCCTTCCCGGAAGTTCGACTCGATCGGCTGCTCGATGATCTCGCCGACGCCGCCGGTCAGCCTCTTCTGGGGACGCGCCATGAGGCCGCGCATGCCGGCGAGCTGCCGGACCTGCTGGCGGCTGCCCCGCGCCCCGGAGTCGGCCATGAGGAAGATCGAGTTGAACCGCGGCTTTCCCGCATGGAACTTCTCGAATTCCTCCTTCTTCATCTCCGCGAACATGACGTCCGCGACCTTGTCGGTCACGTGGGTCCAGATGTCGATGATCTTGTTGTAGCGCTCCGCGTCGGTGATCACGCCCATCTTGCCGTGCTGCTGGATCTCCTTGACCTTCTTGCGGGCGGCGGCGATGAGCTCCTTCTTGATGGTCGGGATGTGCATGTCGGCCACCGAGATGGAAAGCCCGGCGACCGTGGCGAAGTGATAGCCCGCGGCCTTGAGCTTGTCGAGCAGCAGGGTGGTCCGATAGTTGCCCAGCCCCCGGTAGCACTTGTCCGCGAGCTTGGAGAGTTCCTTCTTGCCCATCTCCTGATTTAGGTACCGGAGCTCGGGCGGGAGGATGTCGTTGAACATGACGCGTCCCGGGGTGGTCCAATCCTTCCAGTCGGCCGGCGCCACGGCGTGCTTGCCGGTCCCTTCGTTGAGGACGGTGATCCCGCGGACCTTGACCTTGGCGTGCAGGTCCACCTTGCGGTTCTGGTACGCGGCCAGGACCTCGTCTTTGTCGGCGAACACCATCCCCTCTCCCTTCTCGCCGGCCTTGAACTTGGTCAGGTAGTGGATACCGAGCACCATGTCGTGCGACGGGGCCGCGATGGGCCTGCCGGACGCTGGGGAGAGGATGTTGTTGGACGCCATCATCAGCATCCGGGCCTCCAGTTGGGCCTCCTGGGAGAGCGGCACATGCACGGCCATCTGGTCCCCGTCGAAGTCGGCGTTGAAAGCCGCGCAGGTCAACGGGTGGAGCTGGATGGACTTGCCTTCGATCAGCACCGGCTCGAATGCCTGGATCCCGAGGCGGTGCAATGTGGGCGCGCGGTTAAGCAGCACCGGGTGCTTGCGGGTCACGTTCTCGAGGATGTCCCATATCTGCGGGCTGGCCTTGTCGAACATCCTCTTGGCGGCCTTCAGGGTGAGCCCCTCCATCTTCATCAGTTCGCGCAGGATGAAAGGCTTGAAGAGCTCCATGGCCATGTCCTTCGGGAGCCCGCACTGGTTGAGCTTCAGGTACGGCCCGACCACGATGACGGAGCGGCCGGAGTAGTCCACGCGCTTGCCCAGCAGGTTCTGGCGGAAGCGGCCCTGCTTGCCCTTCAGGATGTCCGAAAGGGATTTGAGCGGCCGGTTGCCGGCGCCGATCACCACGCGGCCGCGCGCCCCGTTCTCGAAGAGAGCGTCGACGGCCTCCTGCAGCAGGCGCTTCTCGTTGAAGATCATGACCTCCGGCGCCCTGAGGGCCTCGATGTGCTTGAGCCGGTTGTTCCGGTTGATGATGCGGCGGTAGAGGTCGTTGAGGTCCGAGGTGGCGAAGCGCCCGCCCTCGAGGGGGACGAGGGGCCTGAGTTCCGGCGGGATCACCGGAAGGACCGTGGTCACCATCCACTCCGGCTTGTTGCCGGAGGCGACGAATCCTTGCAGGATCCGCAGCCGCCTGATGAGCCTCGATCGCTCGGTCTCGGATGTCACGCCGTGTATCGTCTCCAGGAGCGCGGCGGCCTCCTCCTTGGGCTTGACCTTGCCGAGCAGGGCCTGCACGGCGCCGGCCCCGATGTCGATCTTGAGCTTGGACTTGAACTCGGCGCGGGCCTTGCGGACCTCCTCCTCAGAGACGAGGTCCCTGGCCCGATACACGATCCGCCCGGACTGGTCGAGCAGGTCTTCGAGCACCACGTACATCGCGTAGTAGACGACCCGCTCGAGGTCCGAGGTCTTCATGTCGAGCACGATGCCCATGCGCGAGGGGGTCTTCTTCAGGAACCAGATGTGGGCGACGGGGACGGCGAGCTCGATGTGGCCCATCCTCTCGCGCCGGACCTTGGCCTCCGTCACCTCCACGCCGCAACGGTCGCAGACGATGCCCTTGAACTTGATCCACCGGTACTTGCCGCAGGCGCATTCGAAGTCGCGCGCGGGGCCGAAGATGCGCTCGCAGAAGAGGCCGTCGCGCTCGGGCTTCAGGGTCCGATAGTTGATCGTCTCGGGCTTCTTCACCTCGCCGAACGACCAGGAGAGGATCTGCTCCGGGCTGGCCAGGGACACCCTCATGGAGTCGAAGTTGTAGAAGTCGATGTCGTCGCCCTTCTTCTTCCTCTTGCCGCCCAACGAGAGCTTCTTTTCCGCCGCCGCGATGTATGCCATTATGCCTTCCTTGTAGCGGTTTCCTTCGGCTCCGCCTTCCCATCGCCCTTGATCCTGCCCTCTTCATCCTTGAGTTTCAGCAGCTCCACGTTGAGGCCCAGCGCCTGGAGCTCGCGCACCAGGACCTTGAACGATTCGGGCACGCCCGGCCGCGCCGGGGGCTCGCCCTTGATGATGGCCTCGTACATCTTCGTGCGTCCCTGCACGTCGTCGGACTTGACCGTCAGGAACTCCTGCAGGGCGTAGGCCGCGCCGTAGCCTTCGATGGCCCACACCTCCATCTCGCCGAACCTCTGTCCGCCGAACTGGGCCTTGCCTCCCAAGGGCTGGCGGGTGATGAGGCTGTACGGCCCCGTGGACCGCGCGTGTATCTTGTCCTCCACCAGGTGCACCAGCTTCATGATGTACATCACGCCGATCGAGACCTTCTCCTGGAACGGCTCGCCGGTCCGCCCGTCATAGAGCGTCATGCGGCAGTCGTCCGTCGGAAGGTATTTCTCGGGGGCGCCCTTGGCCTGCAGGGTCTTCTTCGCCTCGCGCACCATTTCGCCGATCTGGCCCTCGGTCGCGCTGTCGAACACCGGGTTCACCATCCGGGTGCCGAGGACGTGGGAGGCCCACCCCAGCATCATCTCAAGGAGCTGCCCGACGTTCATGCGCGACGGAACGCCGAGCGGCGACAAGACCACGTCGATAGGGGTCCCGTCCGGCATGAACGGCATGTCCTCGACGGGCAGGATCTTGGCTATGACGCCCTTGTTGCCATGGCGCCCGGCCACTTTGTCCCCGACCTGGAGCTTGCGGCGGGAGGCCACGTAGACCTTGACCACCTTGTTGACGGTGACGGGGAGGTCGTCGCCGCGCTTGACGGCCTCTTTCTCCCGAGAGGCCTCGGCGCGGAGCTTCTTATCCATGACGCGATAGAAGGTCTCGAGGCGCTCCTCCTCGGACGCGCGCTTTCCAGCCGGCAGTTCGGCGATCCCCGCCAGCGAGTTCTTGCGGTGGGTCCTCAGGGCCGCGAGGTCGGCCTCGAGCTTGTCCTGGATGGCGTCGAGACGCTTGCGCTCCTCGCCCTTCGCGAGCTTCTCGCGCCGGACGAAGACCCGCACCGCGATGACCTTGCCCGAGACCCCGGGGGGCACCCGCAGGCTCGCGTCCTGGACGTCCTCGGCCTTCTTACCGAAGATGACCTTGAGGAGCCGCTCCTCGGGGGTGAGCTGCTGCTCTCCCTTGGGCGTCACCTTGCCGACCAGGATGTCCCCCTGATGGACGTAGGTGGACGGCACGACCACGCCGTTCTCGTCCAGGGACTCCAGCGACTCCGCGCCCACGTTCGGGATGTCCCTGGTTATCTCCTCGGCGCCGAGCTTGGTGTCGCGCGCCTCGACCTCGAACTCCGCGATGTGGATCGAGGTGAAGACGTCGTCGCGCACCAGGCGCTCGGACACGAGGATCGCGTCCTCGAAGTTGTACCCCTCCCACGGCATGAACGCCACCAGGAGGTTGCGCCCGAGCGCCAGCTGCCCGCCGTGGGTGCCGGGGCCGTCCGCCAGGGCGTCCCCGGCCCTCACGCGCTCGCCCGTGGCGGCCAGCGGCACCTGGTCAATGCAGGTATCCTGGTTCGACCGCCGGTACTTCCTCAGGGAGTAAAGGTCGATCTCCGCGTCGTCCTTCCCCTTGCCTTCGGCGTGCACCGCGATGAGGTCCCCAGCCGAGTAGATGACCGTCCCCGGCCGCTTCGCGCAGATGCAGGCCCCGGAGTCGCGCGCCACCGCCTCCTCGATCCCCGTGCTCACCAGCGGCGCCTCCGTGATGAGGAGCGGCACCGCCTGGCGCTGCATGTTGGAGCCCATGAGCGCCCGGTTGGCGTCGTCATGCTCCAGGAACGGGATGAGGGCCGCCGAGACCGAGACGACCTGCATGGGCGAGATGTCCATGTAGTCGATCTTGGAGGGCTCCACCACCGGGAAGTCGCCGCGGAACCGGCATGCCGCGAGTTCGGAGGCGATCTTCTCGCCTTCCAGCGGCGTGTTGGCCTGCGCCACGATCTTATCGCTCTCCGAGTCCGCGCTCAGGTACTTCGTCTCGCCCGTCACCTTCCCCTTGACGACCCTGCGGTAGGGGGACTCGATGAGGCCGAACTCGTTGATCCGCGCGTAGGCGGCGAGGCTGGTGATGAGGCCGATGTTCGGCCCTGCACGTCGCGGACCTCGAACCCCGCGCGCTTGCGGTTCAGGCCTCCCGGCCCCAGGGCCGAGAGCCTGCGTTTGTGCGTGATCTCGGCCAGCGGGTTGATCTGATCCATGAACTGCGACAGCTGGGAGGTCCCGAAGAACTTGCGCAGTATGCCCACCAGGGGCGCGGTGTTCAGGAGCCCGCGCGGGGTGAGGAGCTTCTTGTCCTGGACGCTCATCCGGTCCCGGATGACGCGCGACATCTGCGCGATGCCCACTCGGATCTGGTTCTCAAGGAGCTCGCCCACGGCGCGCACCCGCCGGTTGCCCAGGTGGTCGATGTCGTCGAGCTTGACCTCGTAGTTCGTCTCCATGAACCCCGGCGCCGCCTTCTTCCAGCCGTCGACCACGGAGTTGACGTCATGGTAGGAGAAGCGGTCTTTCTTCAGCCCCGCCTTGGCGACGTCCGGGTCCTCCTCCGCCTCCTTCTCATGAAGGTCAACGACCACGACCTGCGCCAAAGGCTCCGGATTGTACTTCCTCCCGAAAGCCAGCAGATCCGCCTTGAACTCGGCGTTCGACTCGTACGGTTCGCTCGCGACGGCCCCGCCTTGCGCGATCTGCGTCTCGAAGCCCCTGAAATGCGTCGCGCCGCAGTTGAGCGCGATGAGGTACTGCATCGTGGCGATGATGTCCTCGAGGCACAGCGTCCGCCGGGTATAGGCCGGCAGCGAGAAATACTTGTGCCGCCGGTTGTCGGGGCGCACCATCAAGTCCTTGCGGACCGCCAGGCCCCAGAGCAGCCGGTGGAGCTTGGCCGCCACCTTGTGCCGCCCCACCTTGCTCAGGTCGTATTTGCGCAGGCTCTTGAAGAGCAGGTTGTCCAGGTACGCCTCGGCCTGGCCGGGGACGATGAACTCCTGGCCCCGCAGCTTCTTGTAGATGTCCTGCTGGGCCTCCTTGACGCTCTTGATCTTGTCCTTGCGCAGGGTCTCGATGATGGCGGGTTCGTCCTTCTCCGGGTCGCCGGCCAGGACCTTCACGCCCCCGATCTTCTTGTCGAGCATCCGGCGAGTGGCCTCGTGCGTGATCTTGCGGCCCGCTTCGAGCAGTATCTCTCCGGTCGCCTGATCCACCACATCCTCGACGGAGATGCGGTGCAGCAGACCCACGATCGTCTCCGGGGAGACCTTGACCTCCTCGTAGGGGTAGAATATCTTCAGGATGTCGGCGTCGGACTCGATGCCGCAGGCCCGCAGGAAGGTGGTGGCCTCGAACTTCTTCTTCCGGTCGATGCGGACGTAGAGGACGTTGTTGAGGTCGAACTCGAACTCGACCCAGGCCCCGCGGTAGGGGATGATCCGAGCGAAGAAGAGCTTCTTGCCGTAGGACGAGATCTTCTTCTCCTCGTCTTCCTCGAAGATGATGCCTGGGGACCGGTGGAGCTGGCTGACGACCACCCGCTCCGCGCCGTTGATCACGAAGGAGGCGGTCTCGGTCATGATCGGGACCTCGCAGAGGACCACCTCCTGCTGGACGATCTCCTTGAGCTTCCCGGAGGGCTGCCTGGACGAGAGGCGCAGGACCGCCTTCAGCGGCCGGTTCCAGGTCCCGTCATGCTCCTGGGCCTCCTCGGGCGTGGCGTAGCGCGGCTCGCCGAAGTCGTAGCGCACGAAGTCGAGCACCATGCTCCCGTCCGCCGACTCGATCGGGAGGACGTCCAGGAAGGCGGCCTGAAGGCCCATGAGCTTGCGCTCGTCCGGCGGGGTGTCGAGCTGCATGAAATCCTTGAAGGAGCTCTTCTGCATCTCCAGAAGATCCGGCAGTTCCATCGCCTGCGGGATTTTTCCGAATTTGATCTGTTTCACTCGTTCACCCTCTCGCGTCCGATTTACTCGGAAAGCCTGCGGCTTTCCTTCGCAATTTTCTAGTCATGGCCCCCCGCGGGGTCGAAGACCGGGAGGACCTGGTCCGCCGAGGTCTTCCGGATCAAGTGGACGTGGGCGTCCAGCATCTCATGGGGCCCCGCCAGCCCGATCTTGGCCTGGTAGTTGAGCGTAAGAGACGTCCTCGGCGGGAATCGGGGCAGGTCCCACCGGACGAACGGGACCGGACTGTAGGTCCCGCCGATCCAGTGGGCCCCGTCGGCGAGCTTGTAGTCCCCCGACGCTGACACGAAGCCCGCGTGCCGGGTCAGGACGGCCACGACGCTCATGTCTTCGGCGGCCTTGAGGCCGTCGTTTCTCAGCTCGACCGAGTAGCTGACCGTTTCCCCGGCGCTCACCCTCTGGGGCGCCAAGGACTTGAGCTTCAGGTCCGGCTCAGGCGCAATGCCCGCGTCCACGCGCTCAAGGCTTATTGTCAGGGCCTTGGGAGAGAGGTTCTCGTTCAAGGCAGCCTGCATCAGGCCGTAAAAAGGCTGGTCGGAGAGGCCGCTCATGACCACGTTCCCGGCAGCCGGCTCCTCGGCATAGGCCCAAGCTTGGCCGGAGCCGAGCCCGGTCACGTGGGAAATGCCGCAGAACCCTGCTCCGTTGAAGGGATGCCCAGGCTGGCTGATCCTCAAGAGCGTGACCACCGCGTTGACCGGACCCGCATGATAGCCCGCCATGGCGCCCTCGACTCCTGCCTGCAGTAGCTTGAGCTGAGTCAAGGGATGCTCCTGACTGGGCCCGTATGCAGCCGCGCCCGACAAGGACAGTTTCCCCGAACGGGCAGCGGAGCCCAACTGGCCGAAAGCCCACGAAGCCTCGAACCTGTCGAAAATCCCGCTGCCGGCCGCGGACTCCCTCAATGTCCCGTCCAGAACGCCGCGCAAGCCGCCCTCGGTCACAGCCTTGAGATGAAGCCTTCCCTCCTTGAGGTACGCCATGCCCTTCCACTGGCCTTCGTAGGCGATGTTGTCGAGCAGGGCGCTCCAGCGGCCTTGCGCGAACCCCCTGCCGGCGAAAGGCCCGGTTTTGAGGGTCACCAGGTCGAAATTCTCGAAGTTGACCGTGCCCTGCAGCGTGCCGGTGGAAGCCAGGTTCCGCAGGCTCGTGTTTTGCGCCAGGAGCGTCTCCGTCATCGCTGAGAAGCTCGTGATCGTCGCGCTCGAAGGAGAAATCGTCACGGGAGAATCCGGATCAGAAGAAGGGGCTGTCTTGACCAGCCCGTTCTCGACCACCGTGCCGGGTTTGCCGGACGGGTACCAATACGAAGAGCTCCCCGCGCCGCCGCGGGCGGCCATGAGACCGGTGAAAGACGAAGCCGACGCGTAGACCGCCACCCTCCCGCCGCCTCCTCCTCCTCCGTCGCTAACGCCGAACTTGGTCCCTCCGTCAGCCGCGATAAACCCGCTGCCGGTCAGGCTCCCCGCGCGGATGAACACGCTCCCACCCGAGCCGCCTCCTCCCGAGCTGCCGCCGAAATAGACCTTGGTTCTCGCGCCTCCATTGGCCGTGAGCCCGCCGTCCACGCGCAGCTCGCCGGAAACCGTGATCCTCAACGCTCCTCCGCCGGGAGCTCCGGGCGTGTAGATGCTGCCGAACTGTCCGTTCCCTCCGCCGCTGCCAAACCCCGTCGGCTCCACCAGCGACCCATAGACGCCGCCGCTGCGGCTTCCCAAGAACCCGCCTCCCAGCCCGCCGTAGCCTCCCCCGCCTCCGCTTCTATTTTCGTCATTGATTCCGTTGGCCCCAGCGCCCGGCCCCTGGCCGCCGGCGTAGCCCTTGCCGTCCGCGCTGACTCTTCCGCCGGGCCGGACCTCCATGTCGCCCGTGACCATCAGGTCGAAATCAGGGTCAGCCTCCGCATGGGTCAGGATGCCTCCTTCAAGGATGCTGACCGAGGGAATGCGCAGCGTGGTGTTGAGGTAGAACATGCCGCCCGCCGAGACTGTCAGGCTGGCAGCGGTCAATGGTGCGTTGTTGTAGAACGTCGAGGCCGCTGTCAGCTCGCCGGCCGTGAAGGTCCCTCCGTTATGTTCGATCTCGCCGCCGCTCTCCAAGACGACCTTGCTCCCAGGACTCCCGGCCAGAGTCCCGGCATTGACCAGCTTGCCTCCTTCACGCACGTAGAGGTCAACGTAGGTCAGGGTGGCCTGGGCCGGCAGCCGCAGCACGGCCTTGCGCCTGGACTCCACCTCACCGAATTCATGAGCTCCAGGCGGCAGGGGGGTCTCGGAGCCAGCATGGCCGTTGTTATCCGCCGCCAGCGTTCCCCCGATGACCACGGTCCCGGCCCCGCCGTATGCAGCCGGGCCCTTGGGGCTGCCTCCATAGGCGCTCATCCAGCCGGTGAAAGACGCCGTGGAGGCGTAGACCGCCACCCTTCCCCCGCCTCCGCCTGGAGAATCGCCTCCCACGATCTTCGATCCTCCGTCAGCCGCGATCAACCCGCTCCCGGCCAGCGCCCCGGCCCGGATAAGCACGCTCCCGCCGGAGCCGCATCCTCCGGAGCTCCCGCCGAACCAGCCCTGGCTGCTCCCCACACCATTGGCCGTGACAGCACCGTCCACGCGCAGCTCGCCGGACACCGTGATCCTCAACGTGCCCCCTCCGGGACCGCCGGGGGTGTTGGTCTGGCCGTAATAGCCGTTGCCTCCGCCGCTGCCAAGCTCCGCTGGCTCGACCAGGGAGCCGTACACGCTCCCGCTTTGGCTCCCGGTCGGCGCGCCTCCGAAGACCCCTCCTAGCCCGCCGTAGCCCCCTCCGCCGCCGCTGCGGTTTTCGTCGGAGGTGCCAGGAGCGCCCGCGCCGGGACCCTGGCCGGGGCCAAAGCCCTTGCCGTCCGCGCTGACCTTGCCGCCGGGACCGATGGTCACTGTCGGCGCGACTATCTCGAGTGAACCCGTGCCGGCGGACCCGTCATAGGGAGTCACCGTCAAGACGCCGTCTACTTGAACCGAGACTCCATAGACGCGCGGTCCATGAAGAACGTAAGTTTCCCCGGCAGGGACGATCAGGTTGTTGACATCATCA
>JACQWX010000072.1 GCA_016209035.1 Elusimicrobiota bacterium
TAAGGGGGTCGCAGAGACACGGGCAGGTAAGGCTTCACGTCCTCGCCTGCCTCCTCCCAATCCTGGAGGCGCCGAGCATGGGGGACTATTGTCCCTCGTGATCAAGGCCGCCGGCTATCTTGCGGCGGGGAAGTTCTGACCTTGCAGCTTGCCCCTCTACCAAGCCTGGCGCCTAGAAGGTCAGACTGGTCGGGGCTTTGGGCCGGCGGGGCTTGGGCATCTCGTCTTCCGTCCAGCGGCCCAGCACGGCCCCGGACACCGCGTCGAACAGGACCGCGCCTTGCCCCGGGGTGATGAGGGCGACGCGCGTCCCATCCTTGCTGTAGACCATGGTGGTCCCCGACGACGGGTGGACGAGCGCGTCCAAGCCCAGGTCCGTGAGTTGGCGGTAGCCCCAGGGCTCTCCTTGATGGAGGAGGAACCAGAGTCCCGAGGCTTTCCACCACCAATGCTTGCCGTGCCAAAGCAGGGTCGGGATTTGCGGGCCCGCGGAGACCCACCATCGGCCGCCTTTCCTTGCATGCCAACTCCAATGCCCCTCCTGCCATCGCCCCCAGGCTTCATCGGCGTGATGATGCAGGACGCTCCCCTCTCGGTGCCAATGCGCCTTCTTCGGGCATGGGGCGCCGGCGGAGAGGGCTTTGGGGTCGGGCGGCCGGCCGGCTTCGACCTCTTCGGGTCCCGGGTCCTGGACCGCCAAGGGAGCGCCGTCAGGCAGGGTCCGGGGCAGGCGTTCCCCGAGATAGCGCAGGTCGGGCGCGTCGATCCTGCCCTTGGGCGGGCGGATGGCGTTCTTCCCCAGCAGCTTGGAGAGCAGGATGGGACGAAAGACCCGCAGCCGCAGCTCCAAGTCCGCCCGCGCTTTCGCGACCGCCCGCGGACGCAGGGACGCGGCCGGGCGGGGCTTGCGTCGAGATCCGAGTCCCGGGGACCCATGCCCGCGGGCGGCTGGATTCGGACTCTCGGAGAGCCGTCCGACCGCGTGCCTCGACTGGGAACGGGAGGCGCCGGAGGCTCCTGCCCGGCCGGATGCGGCATCCGCATGGGTCAAGAGCCCGGAACCAACCCGGGTCCGGGGAAGCGCTCCTTCGAGAGCAGGGAGCGACGCGGCAGGGCCGCGGCTCCGGGCCAAGGGCGTCCGGCCGACCTTCGCAGGCCCGAGGACCTTGACCAGCCAGTCGGCGGCATGCCGCTCCACCCCAGGCGAGCCTCCGGCCTTTGGCCGGCCGATCCACCAGCCCGCGGGCTGGGACATCCCGCAGGATGCTCGGGCCAGGACCCGAGCGGCATCCATGGAGGCGAGCGCGTCGCGGAGCTCCAGCTCCCGCGTCTCAGGCGAGCCGGGAGACGCGCTCATCAGCGCCTCGGCGTCGGCTCCTCCGGCCCCGGCCGGAGCCGCGTTTGGCGCGGGTCCTTTCCGGGGGTTGACGCCCTGTTGAGGCGATCCAAGCTCCGGCCCCTGGGCCTTCGGCCCAGGCCGCGCGCCCGGCCAGCCCAAGCGTCGCAGCTGCGGCCTGAGTCCCACAGACAGCAGACAGACGCAGAGGACGGCTGCTGCGCTCGCGGCTGCCCTGCGGGTCATCGTCCGCTTTTCCATCGCGTTCATAGTGTTCTCCTGATTCCCATGGAGTCGGCAGGGCCCAAGGTCCTATCCCTTGAGTGCCCCTAAGACCCTTACGAGCGAGGCCCGATTCTGTTGCATCCGGGGACTTGCCGTTGTAACAGGGGTGACGTATACATTGTGGACAGGTGCCATGCTTGGCCCGCGGTCCAGGACAGGGGCTCAAGCAAGGCGCCTCGCGGGGGAAACGATGAGCACCGATCCTTTCAGGAAGGTCTGGCACGAAGAATACCGCCGGGAGGTGCAGGATGTCCTGAGCGGCCTGCGCGGCGAGACCTCCAAGTCGCCTGCCGACCCCCTGAGCATGACCGAGGCCGTCATCCCTCCGGCCAGGGTCTTCCAGGAGCTCAAGGCTTCGCGCGAGAAGCTCGCCGATCTGCTGCCACTGGTCGAGGATCTGCGCCACAGGCTCGACCTCGCGGGCAGGCGTCTCGAGGAGGAGATGCACCGCCGCGAGAAACTCAAGGACGTCATCATCCGGCTCAACTTCAACGCCCGCAAACTCGAGTCCGATCTGCACGACAGCAAGAGCCGCTTCGATGCCGGCATGGGCCGGTTCGAGGAGGTCAGCCGCAAGCTCCGCGACAGCGAGGCCGCGCGGCAGGATCTTGCCGATGCGTTGGAACGCGCCGGGGTCCACGAGGCCCAGTTCAAGGGGACGCTCCAGTCCCTGAGGCTCAAGGCCGATGAACTGCAGGCCTCCATCGAGTCCCGCGACATCGAGATACAGTCCCTCAAGAAGCGCTACGAGGCCGCCTGCCTCCAGCACGCGGCTCAGCTTGCCGAGAGGGAGAGCGAGATCGAGTCCGCCCTTCGCAGGGCCGCGGACAAGCAGGCCCAGCTCGAGCGCGCCATGGCCGAGCGCGACGGGCACGCGGCGAGCTCGCTGGCGGCCAAGACGGAGCTGGGCCAGCGCCTCGCCGAGGTGTCGCGGCTGACCGTCGAATTGCAGGGCATGAAGGAGGCGCTGCGCACCGAGCGCGAGGCCCACGCCCAGGTGAAGGCGTCCTGGGACGCAGAGATCGAGCGGCGCCGGGACGCCGAGGCCCAGATCAGGGAGGCGGCTCATCAGATGGAGCTCGAGAGGGAGGCCGCCTCGGCCAGGATGGCGGCCTTCGAGGCCGACCGCGAGAGGTTCCGCGTCCAGGCGCACGAGGCCATCCAGAAGGCCGAGTCCGAGTCCCTGCGCGCCCACGCCGTGCTGGAGGAGTCCCGGCGGTTCGAGGCCGACTGCGCCGCCATGTTCCGCAAGCAGATGGAGGAGCTCCAGGAGGAGCGCCGACGGTTCTACGAGGCTCAGCGCAAGGACCTCGCCCAAGCGCAGGATGTGAAAGACCAGGGCCTTGCGGCCCTGGAGGCGGCGCGCAAGCGAGAGGACGAGAATGCCCGGGAAGAGGAGGCCGCCCGCCGGGCGCTGGAGGCGCAGATGGCGAAGCTCCAGGCCGAGGCTCAGGCGCTGAGGGAGCGCGCCGTCGATGCCGAACAGCGGGCCCTGGCCTCGGCAGAGGCGGAGCGGGCCAGGCTCAAGGCCGAGTACGAGGCGGTCATGGAGCGCGGAGGCAGGGACGCGGAGGCTTCCCGCCAGGCGCTGGAGGCGCAGATGGCGAAGCTCCAGGCCGAGGCTCAGGCGCTGAGGGAGCGCGCCGTCGATGCCGAACAGCGGGCCCTGGCCTCGGCAGAGGCGGAGCGGGCCAGGCTCAAGGGAGGCGGCCGCCGAGCGGTGCCGCAGGGCCGAAGATGAGGCGAGGCAGACGCTCGAGTCGGAGAAGACGAAGATCCGCGCCGGCTACGAGGCTGCCGTGGAGCGCGGCCGCAGGGCGGACGAAGAGGCGCGTGAAGCCCTTGAAGCCGAGAGGGCCCGGCTCCGCCAGGAGGTCCAGCAGCAGCTGGAGAAGGCGCAGAAAGTCGAGCTCGACTCCGTCAGCAAGGTGGCGGAGATGGAGCGGGTCCTCGAGGGCGAGAAGGAGCGCATGCGGACGGGAGTGAAGGACGCGCTCGAAGAGCTCCGGCGCGTCCGCGCCGAAGCCGCGGATGCGGTCGAGGATGCCAAGACCGCCCTGTCCCAGGAGAAGGCCAAGTTCGACCAGGAGAAGCTCAGGTTCCTCAACGACCTCGAGGATGAGCGGCAGAAGCTCTACGCCGAGACCGACGCCAAGACCCGGGCCGTGCGCGCCGAGGCGGCCGCGAGCCTCGAAGCCGAGCGGGCCGCCGTCAGGAAGGACCTTGAGGAGAAGGTCCGGATCAAGGTGGAGCAACTCCGCGTGCACTATGAGAAGGAAGCCCAGCGCGCCGCCATCGCGGACCAGGCGCGCACCGACCTGGCCAAGGCTCTCGAGCCGGCCGGCATGGGCGCCGCGCCGGAGCCCGCGAAGGCGGCTCCTCCGCAGCCTGAGGCCCCTGCTCCGGTCCAGGCTGACGCTGCGGTTCAGGCCGAGGAGCGTCCGGTTCCGACGCCTCCCTCGGCGCTCCTGTCCGCTCTTTCCGAGGCCCCCGCAGCAGAACGCATCCCTCCCGCGCCCGTTGCGCAGTCCCCTTTGGAGACCGCTCCTGCGGCGCAGCCGTCCTCGCCTCAAGCCTCAGCCAAGAGGATGTCCCTCTGGGGCCGGATGGGGCTCGTCGGCCTGGCCGCGGCCGCCGTCGCCGTCGTCGCGGGGGTCTGCCTGCAGAGGTCGCTGGGCGTGCGCAGCCATCCCGTGCCGTTCTCGCATCCCACGGCGTTGGTGTGGGTGGGCAAGGACCTGTGGGTCTCGGACTGGTTCGACCAGGCCGTCTACCGCATGACCCTCGAGAACGGGGTCCTCAAGGTCGGCCGACGGCATCATCTCCCGGGCTCGCACGTCACCGGCATGGCGGTCGACGGCGGCGTCCTCTACCTCGCCGATTCGTGGAAGCGGCAGATCATGAAGTACAGGGTCGGCGCGGAGCTTACGCTGGAGGACTTCTGGCCGAGCCCGGGGCCGAACCCCTCCGCGCTCTCTCACGACGGCACCTACCTGTGGTCCGCGGACTCGGGGCTCAACGCGGTCTACAGGCACGCCCTCGACGAAAGCTTGAGCGTGCTCAACACCTATCCGGTATCGTTCTCGCCGGTCTGCCTCGAGAAGGACGGCGGCCGGTTCTGGTCCGCCGGCTCGGAGAGCCGCATGGTCCTGCGCTTGAACGAGCGGCTGGGCCTCTCCGAGGCCTTCGTCCACCCGAAGCTCGAGGACGGCTGGCAGCCCTTGAGCTGCATGGCGGTGAAGGGCGGCCGGTTCTGGGTCGGCCGGGACGGGCTCAACGTCGTGCACGAGGTCCCGAAGGCGAGCCTTCGCAACGTTCCTCCGCCGGCGCCGGGTAAGTAGGCAAGACCCGCCCCCGGATTTTTTGTTATAGAATACCACTATGGATCCCCATCAGAGATGGCTCGCCGATTTCAAGAAGGAGATCGACGAGGTCCTCGACATGCTGCGGACCTCCAAGGCCAACCCGGCCAACCTGGAGGCCGCGGCCACGGCCAAGGGCCTGCCCGGCCAGTTCGAGGGCCTCAAGACCGCCCGGGTCGAATACGCGCGCCTCGAGTTCCTCGTCGAGGACCTCCAGCGCAAGCTCGCCTCCCGCACCCTGCAGTTCGAGTCCGAGCAGAAGACCAGGGACCGCCTCAAGGGGCAGGTCCACGACTTGAGCGACCAGGTCCGCGCCCTCGAGGAGAAGGCCGCGGCTTTCCGGCGCGAGGCCGTGGTGCATTCCGAGGAGGCCAAGGAGCTCGACGAGACTCTCAGGGTCACCATGCAGGCCCGCTCACAGCTCGTCTCCGCCCTCGATGACGAGAAGCGCCAGATGGAGGCCTGGATGTCGGAGTCCAAGGCCCTCAAGTCCAAGCTCGACGGCATGGACCACATGGTCGGCCAGAAGGAGGCCGCCCTCCACGAGGCGCAGGCGCGCTACGAGGAGGCCTGCAAGACCTTCGCTTCCGAGACCGGGGAGCTGCACAAGGAGACCGCGAGGCTCTCGGCCGAGCTGGAGAAGGCGCGCGCGGGAGAGATCGAGACGCAGGCCCGCATGGAGGCCGCCAAGCGCGCCATGGAGGCCGAGCAGTCCCAGGCCTCGGAAGAGGCCCAGGCCCTGCGCCGGCAGGGCGTCGCCGAGCTGGAGGAGGCGCGCAAGCTCAAGGCGGAGGTCGAATCTGAGCGCGACCGCAACCACCAGGATGTCCGCGCCGAGAAGGAGAGGAACGAGGCTTTCAGGAGCGAGGCCGAGGCCGTCATGAAGAAGGCGCTCGGCATGGAGAAGGAGCTGTTGAAGAGGAATGAGGAGGATCTCGCCGCTGAGAAAGCGAAGCTCGACCTCGAACGCAGCGAGCTCCTTTCCGAGCTTGAAGATGAGCGCGCCCGGATGAAGAAGCAGGCCATCGAGGAGATCGAGGTCCAGAGGGCCGTCAATCGCCTGCACGCCGAGCAGGGCCTGCGGCGCGAGGCCATCATGAAAGGCGCCGATGCCCACTCCCCCCGCCTGCCGGAAGCCGCATCGGGCCCGGCCGCGCCATCCCCGTCAGGCCCGCAAGCGCCCTCACCCGCCGCTGCGGCTCCAGCCCCGGGCGCCCCCTGCGCCGAAGGCGCAGGCGCCGAAGGCGCAGGCTCCGGGCTGCGCGGGTGGCTCGGCCGCTGGTGGCCGGCCGCGGCGGGCTGCGCCGTCTTGGCCTGCGCCGGGGCCGTGGCGCTGCTATGGAAAGGCCCGGTCGTCCAGCACCCCGTCCCCTTCTCCCATCCCACGGCCCTGGTCTGGAAGCGCGGCGAGCTGTGGGCCTCGGACTGGTACGAATCCGCCGTCTACCGGATGAAGCTCGACGACGGGAAGCTCTCGGTCCTGGCCCGCTACAAGCTGCCCGGTTCCCACATCACGGGCATGGCGGTCGCGGAAGGCGCCGTGTACCTGGCGGACTCGTGGAAGAAGGAGATCGCGTTCTTTAAAGTCCAGGACGACAAGCTGGTCCTGGAGAAAGCCTGGCCGAGCCCGGGGCCCAACCCTTCCGCCCTGTTCCTGGATGGTCCCTACCTCTATTCGGCCGACGGCTCGGGCCTTCGGGTCTACAAGCACGCGGCCGACGAGGGGCTCTCCGTGCTGCAGTCGTGGAAGGTCGGCTTCGCTCCGGTGGCGGTCCTGCCGTCCGCGGAGTACTTCTGGACCGCGGAGGCCGACAGCCGCCGGCTCTACAGCCACCGGCACGACGCGGCCCTCGGCGTGGACTCCGGCTGGAGCCTCTCCGAGCTCGAATCCGGCCGCGAGCCCTTGTCGTGCATGGCGCGCAGCGGCCGCGGGTTCTGGTTCGGCAGGGACGGCTCGAAGGTCCTGCTGGAGGCTCCGCAGAGCCGGCTCAAGGCCCAGGCGCCTAGAAACTGACCCGGACCTCGATGCTCGTCCGGTTGACGCCGTAGTTGAACTGGCGGGTGAAGATCGAGTGCCGCTGGACCCTCGCGTAGTTGAAGCCCGTCGAGAGCCACTCCTTGAACTTGTACTGCGCCGTCACCCCGGCTGAGTAGAGGTCGTCGCGACGCTTGCCCGTCAAGCCCCCCGCCGTGGTCGACTCGGGGAACCGGTCGACCTCGACGCCGCCGCTCAAGCCCGCCATGAGCTTCTGCCAGGCGTGCATCACGCTGAGGTTGAAGCCCGTGGCCTCGTAGAACCGGTTGGTGCCGAAGATCGACTCGCTGACCCTTCGGAAGGCCTGCAGGCTTGCCTGGGTCCTGCGGGACACGGCGTAGGTCAGGTCCACCGCGGTCTGCCAGGTGCGCTCGTTCTCCGTGAAGGTGGACCGGCCGACATCGGAGGCGTCGTCGTAGCGCCTGGAGTGGAAGCCCACCGACGCCGTCCCCTTGAGCTTGGCCGTGAGCTTTCCCTCGACGCCGAAGTCGACCGAGTGCCCCTTGCTGTTGGCCGACCTGCCGGCCGAGTAGTGGATGATGGAGCGGTGATAAGAGGCATATGCCTTGGTCTTGGGGCCGAGCAGAACGCCTGCCCCGCCGCCGAAGGACTGCTCGTAGTGGTTGAGGAGGCCGCCCATGGCCGAGCCCAGGTACTTGTGGACCGCGTGCTGGCCGTCCGCGAACGCGTAGAGCGACCGGGAGAACTCGACGTCGAGGCGGCCGCCCGCCGTGTTCTGCCAGCGGCGCTCTCGGGTGACCAGCGCGCTGAAGGCAGGGTCCATGGTGTTGGCGTAGTGGTTGAACAGGCGGCCGGTCACGCCGCGCTTGCCGCCGTAGGTGTAGTCGGCGGTCACCGCCTGGTCCGCGGAGTTGTTGGCGCCGCCCGCGCGGGAGTAGGTCAAGGCCCTGAAATCGTAGCCCGCCTCGAGCTTGTGCCGCTTGGTCATCGGCACGATGGCTTTCACGCCCAGGTTGTTGCTCGTGATCCAAGCACCCACCACGCCGCCGCCCACGATCTCGCCGTCGGGCTTGTCCGGAGGCACCAGGTAGATGTTGGAGTCGTAGGTCTCGCGCAGATTGTAGTACGGGTGGAGCTCGACCTGGACGCGGATGGCCGGCTTCCTGAGCCAGTCCGGCAGGAACTTCCTGGGAGGCGCCTCTTCGGGCGGAGCCTCCTCCGGAGGGGGCGGCGCGGCGGCCTCGGGCGGCTGGACCGGCGGCAGAGGCGGGGGCGCTTCCTCCGGCGCGGGGGGCGCGGCTGCTTCGGGAGGAGCCGCGCCCGGCGGCTGGACCGCGGGAGCCTCGACCGGCGTCTCGGTCGGGGCCGCTCCGGGAGCGGGCCAAGTCAGGGTCTCTCCGGGACCCAGCTCCGCGGCCGCGCCGTCTTTGCGCACCGAGAGCCGGCCCGAGACCACCTCGACGAAAGCGCGGTCCTGCGCCAGGGCGAAGCGGAAGGCGTCGCCGGGACGGGCCGCGATGACGTTGCCCTGGGCCAGAAGCGTGATGTCGCCGGAGAGCACTTTCACCTCGGAGCCGGGGGGCACGCTGAAGGCTTGGCTGCCGGGCTTGATCTCGACCACTTCGGCGCCGATGCGCAGGCGGGCTTTGCCCACGAACCCGATGACGGTGAGCGTGACCGAGTCCTGCGGGGATGTTTGAGCGGAAACTCGTGCGGTCGGGCCTATGATGCCGGCCAGAACCAAAAGGCAGAGCGTTAGTCTGGTTCTAGACACCGAGGGTAATTATAGCGCAACATTATCACATAAGTATTGCTGCGATATCAACGAATTGTTGCATTGCCCATGAGCAGCTCCGAGGCTGACTCGAAGAACGCTGGAAGGGGCAGGACTTGCACCTTCCCTTCCTTGAGGCGCCGATTGCCCGCATATAGGAAAAAAGCCTCCGCCGCGGGGTAGTCGGCGAGGAACGCCTCCAGACCCCTGATGTCCGCGGGCCGGAACCGGCTCGACCTGGTGACCTCGATTGCCTTGATGCCCCGTTCCCCGTAGAGCACGAAATCCACCTCTCGGCCGTCAGGCGTCCTCCAATAATGCAGGGCGTAGTCGAGGTCCAAGTAGGAGTTGAGGGCGCGCAGCTCCTGCAGCACGAGCGTTTCCAACGCGGCGCCGTCGATCTCGGCCTGCGAGTCGAGCGGTCCTCGCGGCCGCAACGCCCGGTAGACGCCGCCGTCGAAGAAATAGAACTTCGGATGCGCGACGACCCGCCGTTTGGCGCGCCGCGTGAACGGCGCGAGACGGACCCCGATCATCAGGTCATCGAGGACGCGCAAGTATTCCTCCACCGTCTTGCGTGGCACGCCGCAGTCCTGGGCGACGGCGGAGACGTTCAAGACCGACGCCTGAGAGAAGCTCGCCGCTTCCAGGAACCTTGAGAATGCGGGAAGGCGGCGCGCGAGCCCCTCCTGCATGATCTCCTCCCTGAGATAGGTGTGGACATAGGATTTGAGGAATTTCGCCGGTTGCTCGTGCCTGACCGCGGCCGGCAGCATGCCGTGGAGCAATGCCCGTGGCAGGTCGAAATCCTTGCCCAACTCGCGCGCCGTCAGCGGGTGGAGGTTGAGGGTGAGCGCCCTGCCGGCCAGCAGATTCACTCCGGCGCGGCGGAGCTTGCGGCCGCTCGATCCCGTCATGACGAATCGAGTCCCCGTCGTCTCGACGAGCCGGTGGACTTCGTCCAGGAGGGCTGGGACCTTCTGGATCTCATCGATGACGACCGTCGCCGGCGGACCCGTGCAGGTGAAATACCGGCCCATCCGCGCGGGGGAGGCCAACAGGTCAGTGAACACCTCGGCATCGAGGAGGTCCAGGTATGGGGCGTTCGGATACCGGGCCTTGACCCAACTCGACTTGCCCGTCCCGCGCGGCCCGAACAGGAAGAAGCTCGAGCGCGCGGGCGGCTTGATCAATCTGGCGTACATGTCGCCATTTTACCATAAATACAGGCGACTTCGCCGCCATTACCTGCTCGACCCAGAACTTCCCCATCCCGCTGTTTGGGGATGGGGAAGGAAGGAGATGGTGCCCCAAAAGAAAGAAGAAGGTAACGGAGAGGGGATTTTTGGCAGGGGCTTGAAATAGAGCCTGCCTC
>JACQWX010000049.1 GCA_016209035.1 Elusimicrobiota bacterium
GGATAGCGGGAGGGTTGGCCTATGTCCTGCTGCTTGCGAGCCTCACCCAGGGAGGCGGGCTTGACGCGGTTTAAGCGGCCCGGACTCTGTCCGACGGGGCGTCTCGCAGGCCGACTTGAGCATGCAGGAGGCCGAGAGCCGCGCGCCGCCTCTAGGCGAGCGCGTCCCCGACGGACACAGGCCGGGTCGCTTGGCAGAATTCAAGCCCGCCGAAAAGTGGGTGAGGTCGAGGGATGGGACTACGGGGTTGGGGGGCCTAAATCAGGTAGGTCGGAGGACCGCCACGAGGGGAATGCACCCCCAGCCTCGATGGCCTGCGCTTCAGCGGACGGCGACCTTCTCCACCACGGATGAGAGGAACTGCGCGTACCAGTCGAACGCGGCCAGGGAGATCCTCTCGTTCTTGCCGTGCACCCGGCTGCCGTCATCGTCCGAGAGCGGGACGTCGAGGCCGTAGACCTTCACGCCCCGCGCGCGCAACGACGCGGCATCGGTCGTCCACACGGCCATGAAGGGCATCACCGGGGCGCCGGGCGCCTCGACGGACGCCGCCTCCTCGATCGCCTTGTAGAGCTCGGTGTCCGCCGGCGTGGGGCCAGGCGGGGGCGCCGCGGTCGGCTCGGCCCGGATCGTGACCGAGGGGTCGGCCACCACGGTGGACAGGAGCGCCATGAATTGCGCCGGCACGGCCCCGGGCAGGAGGCGGGCGTTCAGGACGGCCTCGGCGCCGCTCGGGACCACGTTGGCCTTGTAGCCCCCCTTGATCATCGTCGGGGTGATGGTGTCCCTCAGCATGGCGGCGAAATCGACGCTCACGGCCTCCAGGCCGTCCGCGGCCGCGTCGAGCTCGTTGGGCCGGGCTTGGAGGACCGCCTTGATGGCCGAGCGCACCTCGGCATCGCCAAGCGAGGACTGCCGGACCAGGAAGTCCTTGACCATGGGGGTCAGCACCGCCGGCGCCCTGTACTCGGAGAGCCTGGCCACGGCCCGCGCGAGGGACGCCACGGCGTTGTCCTGCCGCGGGATGGAGGAGTGGCCGCTGCTGCCGCGGCTGGTCAAGATGACGTCCAGGTAGGTCTTCTCCGCCGTCTGGACCCTGATCTCGGCGACCTTGCCGTCCTTCCAGACGGTGTTGCCGCCCTCCATGAGGGCGAACTCGGCTTCCAGCTCCCGTCCCTGGCGCTCGAGCAGCCAGTCCAGGTGGCGCGCGGCCCCGCCGGATTCCTCGTCGGCGTGGGCGAGGAAGACGACGTCACGGACCATCCTCCGGCCCGAACGCTTGAGATGCGTCAGCACGGAGAGCATGGCCGCGCACATGGACTTGTTGTCGGCCGCTCCCCTGGCGTAGAGGTAGCCGCCCGTCTCCACCGGCTCGAACGGCGGCGTCGCCCACTCCGAGGGCTCGGGCGGGACCACGTCCGTGTGGCACACCAGGAGGAGGGGCCGCTTCCCCTGGCTCCCCTTGAGCCTCGCGATGAGGCTCGAGCGCCCCTGGGCGAACGCAATCACGGTCGCTGGGATGCCCTCGCGGTCGAGTCGGGCCTTCAGGTAGTCGACGGCCTTGGCTTCGTTGCCCGGGGGGTTGGAGGTGTCGAGCGCCGTCAAGGCCTTCAGGTGCTCTCTCGCCTCGGAGCCCAGGGTCGGGGAGACCGTCTTGCCTTCGGCGCCTGGGCCTGCGGCCCAGGCGCCGAAAACCGCACAGGAGAGCAGGCCCGCGAACGCCGGCCCCGAGATGCTCTTCAACATGGGGTCGAGTCGCTCGTCAGCGTATGGTGAGCTTGAGCACGGCGTCGCTCCACCGGCCCTTGACGGCTTTCTTGGCGACCACCTTGATGTCGCGGGTGAGGACCGCAAGGTCCTTCTTGACGGCGGAGAAGGGGGCGTCGGCGCTCGGCTGGTCCATCGCGTCCTTGAGGTCCACGACCGCCTCCTTGGACGCGATGGCCCTGATCACCTCGCGGCCCGAAGGGCCGGAGACCTCGAATTCGAAGCCTGCCTTCTCGGGGTCGGGGATGACATAGGTGACCCCGGCCTTGACGTCGTTCGAGGAATGGTGGAAGTTCGGGAACAAGACGGTGGCGGCGCCGCTGGTGCCCAGGTCGATGATGGTGAGGTAACAGTCCTGGTTCGCCCGGACGTAGAGCTTCATCTTCTCGCCGGGTCGGTACTCGAGCCGGTCGGACCACACCTCCACCTTGAGCTCGCCGCTCTCCCCCGGAGCCCCGGCCCTCTGCCTCGGGACCACGGGCTTGACCGAGAGGCCGCGCAGGTCCTCCAAGAACCGGACCGCCGCCTCGGCCGAGGACAGGATCTGGCCTTCCTGGCTGCCGATGAGCTTCGCCTGGATGACCAGCCTCCCCTCGCGCTCCACGTATCTCCCCACGCACAGGGTCTGGGCGCCGAGGAGCTTGCCGGCCTCGACCAAGGCCGCGTCGTCCACGGAGCCCTTGACGCTGAGGTCCCACTCCGACGCCATGTCCTCGAGGTTGGCCCGCGACACCACCTTGAAGGAGCCCGCGGCGCGGTCCAGGAAGCCCATCTCCAGCCGTTCGGCGATGAAGGCCGAGAGGCCGCTCACGCGCCCCTCGGAGTCCCGGAACTCCCCCACGGCCAGGGTCTTGCCGATGACGCCCGCTTTGGCCAGGAGCTCGGCCACCACGCCTGGGACCGCGGACTCGAGCTCCGGGACGGTCTCGGCCGCCGGGATCTCGGGCGCGGCGGCCTTGGCCTCAGGCGGGGCGTAGCCGGGCCCGGTGTTCGCCGTCCGAGCGGAGCAGCCCGCCGCGCCGGGCAAGACCAGCATCGCGGACAAGACGGCGGCATCCAAAGGCTTCATGGCGGCGCCTCCAGCCGACACGATATCAAACTGTCCCCACAACGACAAGCATTGACCCCGGAGAATTGCTATATAGATAGAGATGAAGCTCCTGCTGGTGCCTGACCCGACCTCGCCGCACTCCGAGGACGCCTTCTGCCGGGAGCTCTCCGTCCGCGCCGCCAAGCGCGGCCACGAGACGCGCATCCACACCGTGCCCAACGGCCCTCTGGAGGCGACGGTCGAGCAGCTTTCCGCGACCGGGTTCGGCCTAGCCTCCGACCTCGTCTTCGTCAACAGCCTGCAGCCCGCGGCCATCGCGGCCGCGGGGGCGGCCGGCCGGAAGATCGCGGTGCGGTTCATCGATTCCTTCTCCGGCGCCTCCGCCGAGGCGGTGGCGGAGGTCCAATCCCTTCTCTCCAAGGCCGACCTCGTGATGGTCCCCAGCCGGTACCTGGAGCAGGTAGTGCGCGGCTGGGGCGTGACGGCGCCCATCGCCCAGGTGCCCTACGCCTATGACCAGATCAGGGCCCAGGAGATCACGCTTGTAACCATGCGGGCTTCTCGGCCCACGGGCTTCCCCCTCGTCGCGGTCGGCCTCATCAGCGAAGACAGGCTTCCCTGCTACGACTTCCTGCTCGCGGCGCTGGCGAGGCTCCGGCTCGATTGGCACCTGACGCTCATCGGCGGCGGCCCGGCTCGGCCGGCCCTCCAGGCCCGCGTCGACCAGATCTCCCTCGCGGACAGGGTAGTCTTCTCGGACCCCCTGCCGCACGAGAAGGTCATGGAGTACCTCCGCGCGGCCAAGGCCTATGTCGACCCCTGCGGGCTGGAGGGATTCCCCATGCTCGCGCTCTACGCCCAGTCCGAGGGCTGCCCGGTGATCGCGGCCCGGCGGGGAGCCTACGAGGAATTCATCGTGGACGGCGAGAACGGGCTGCTCTTCCCTCCCGGCGACTCCACGGCGCTCTCCGAGGCCGTCGTGACCCTGGCCTCCGTGCCCGGGCTCTCCCTCAAGCTCATCGCCGCCGGCATCAAGACCGTGGAGGAGCGGTCCTGGGACCTCACGGTGGACAAGGCCTTCGCCGCCTTTGAGAACCTGATGAGTGATGACACGGCGTCTCGCCCCTTCGACCACTCGCCTCCCCGCGGGGGAGGCGAGTGACATGATCGCCGCCCTGGTCGTGGACCTCGACGGTCTCCGGGAACTGCCGGCCGATACCCTCGTGATGGGCAGGGCCCTGGCCGCCTATCCGCTGATGGCGGCCCAGGCCTGCAAGCGCATCAAGCGCATCTACCTCGTCTCGGACGCGCCTCCGGTCAAGGCCGTCGCCCTCCAGTACGAGGCCATCATCATCGACCCGCCTCCGGGCGAGAGCCATCCTGAGCCCGTCGGACGCGCGGCGCATGGGTGGCGGTTCATGAAGGAGGACCTCAAGAGCGAGGAGCCCTTGGAGCTGGCGGCGCTCCTGTTCACCCACGCCGCGGCCGTCACGGCGGAGACCCTGGACTTGGGTCTCGACATCATGCTCGCCGACCCCAAGCTCGACGCCGCCGCGACCGTCACGCGCAGCGAGTTCTGCCATCCGCGGTTCGCGTTCTGGGAGGCGGCGGAGAACCGCCTGGAGCCCCTGCTCTCCTCTGCGCCCTGGCCCCGGGAGGCCAGGTCCCCGGAGGGCGGCCGTTCTCCGCTCCCGGAGGGGGCCTGGCCCCAGGAAGCGTGGTTCCCGGACCTGGCCGGGGCCATCCTGCGTCCGCGCTGCCTCGACGCCCTGCGGGTCGACCTGGCCCCGACCAGGCCCGCGGCCGGGTACCCATGGCTGGGGACGAGGGTCTGGCCGCTCAAACGCGAGGGGACGAGCCCGGTGGACCACGGGTGGCAGGTCCCCCAGCTCGAGCACTGGCTCAAGGAGAACGGCGTCGTCGACATCTCCACCGTCATGGAGCCCCAGCCCAAGCCCCAGCCGATGCCGAGGCAGGACCGCAGGTGAGCGACGCTCCCGTCCTCTCCGTCGTCGTCCCCGTCTACAACGAGGAGGACTGCGTCGAGCGGTTCCACCGGGAGCTGGCCGGGACCCTGCGCTCCATGGTCGAAACCTACGAGGTCGTCTACGTGGACGACGGCTCCACCGACCGGTCGCTCGAGCTCATCGACCGCATCCGGTCCCTTGACCAGCATGCGCATGCAGTGGTCCTCACCAGGAACTTCGGCCATCAGCTCGCCCTGACGGCCGGATTGGAGTTCGCCCGCGGGGCCGCTGTGGTCACCATGGACGCCGACCTCCAGCATCCCCCGGAGCTCATCCCGCGGATGATGGAGGAGTGGCGCAAGGGCGCGCTGGTCGTCAACACGGTCAGGACCGACACGGTTGACGCCGGCCCCTTGAAACGCCTGACCTCCAGGCTCTTCTACGGCCTCATCAACTCCCTCTCCAAGACCCCGGTGCGGGCGGATGCGGCCGACTTCAGGCTCATGGACCGCCGCGCGGTCGAGGCGCTGCGGTCCATGAAGGAGCGCCATCGCTTCCTGCGCGGCATGATCGGCTGGCTGGGCTTCCCGGAGGCGAAGGTCGAGTTCGCGGCGGGCAAGCGCGCCGGCGGCGAGTCCAAGTACACCTGGCGCAAGATGTTCTCGATGGCGGCCGACGGCATCGTCTCATCATCGACCCTGCCGTTGAAGGCCGCCCTGCTCCTCGGGCTGGCGGCGCTGGGCCTGTGCGCCCTCTACGCCGTCTACGTCTTCTACATGTTCGCCTTCCACGGGGTGATCCTCATCAAGGGATGGGCCTCCACCGTGCTCCTGACGATGTTCCTGGGGGGCTGCCAGCTCATCCTCCTCGGCGTGACCGGCGAGTACATCGGCAGGATCTACGAGGAGATCAAGTCCCGGCCGCTGTTCCTCGTCAAGGAGCTGCGCGGGCCTCACCGTTGATGCCCGCGGACAAAGGCCGGTTCTACGAGTCCATCGCCGCGGACTTCGACGGGCTGATGGACCGCCACGAGCTCGCCAAGCGCCTGCGCGTCGTCTTCGGCCGGCCAGGGCCGGCCGTCCCCTCAGGCGCAGGCCGTCCTCCGCTCGCCGAAGGGGGCGGCGCGCCAGGGCGCGCCGGGCAAGGCCCCCTCCTGACCCGAGCCGACGTCCAGGGACAGATGACCTTGGACGCCGGGTCCGGGACGGGGCACTTCAGCAGGGCGCTCTCCGAGATGGGCGCGCGGCTCGTGTCGCTCGACTTAGGTCCCGCGCTCCTGGCGGTCGTGCGCGGCAAATGCCGCACCCTCGCGGCGCAGGGGAGCCTCCTCGACCTCCCGTTCCAAGACGGGACCTTCCGCGCGATCCTGTGCACCGAGGTCATCGAACACACCGCCGACCCGCGGCGCGCCGTGGGAGAGCTCTGCCGGGTCCTGGCGCCGGGCGGGGTCCTGGCCCTGACGGTCCCGAACAAGCGGCTCCGATTCGCCCTGACCGTGGCCGAGTTCCTGCGCCTGCGGCCCTACGCCGGCCTTGAGAACTGGGTCGGATACGGAGAGCTCGCGGGCTGGCTGGAGGCCGCGGGCGTCGTTGTCGAGTCCCAGTTCGGGTTCAACCTCCTCCCCGCGCCTTTCTTCTGCCGGCCCGCGTTCGACGGGCTCGACCGGGCGGCCCCGCTCCATCCGGTCATGGTCAACGTGGCGGTGCGCTGCCGCAAGCCCGCCCCATGACGGCGCAGGAGGCTCGCCGGCCGGTCTTCCCCGTCCTCGTCATCATCGCGGCGGTCGCCCTCTCCTTCGGCGTCCATGCCCCCTCCCTGGGGTTCTATCACGACGATTGGGTCTTCATCGAGCTCGCGAGCCGCGCAGGCGGGTTCTGGGGAGCGGTGAAGGCATTCGCGTCCGCGGGCTACCTGAGCCGGCCGGTGGAGATCCTCCAGTTCCCGTCCTTCTTCGCGGTCGGGGGCACGGACCCCCTGCCGTACCATCTGCTCATGTTGTCCCTGGAGGCCGCTCAAGGCGTCCTCTTCTTCCTCCTCTTGGACAGGCTTCTGGGCTCTCGACGGCTCGCTCTGACGGCCGCCGTCCTGGCGGCCGCTCATCCGAGCCGGTCCGCCCTGCATGTCTGGTTCGCCTCGTCGCCCCAGACCCTGGCCCTGGCGCTGGCCTTGGCCAGCCTCCTGGTCTTCGAGCGGCGGGCCGAGCTCCGCAGCGCCGCCGCCGTCCTCGCCTCGCAGGTCCTCTACCTGGCAAGCGTCCTATGCTACGAATCCACGGCGTTCCTCCCCTTGATGCTGGCGGGCGCTCACGCCGGAAGGGCCTGGGCCAAGGGCCCGCGGGCCCTTGGCCCGGGGGCCAGGTCCCTCGCGGCCCTCTGGCCCTACGCGGCATCCCTGGCCCTGGCCCTCCTCTATCAGCGCTTCGCCGCTTCGGTCCTGCAGGAATCCAATCCCAAGACCGTGGGGCTCTCCCTGGCCCATGCCGTCAAGGTCTTCGGCGCGGGCTTGGAATGCCTGACCAACCGCGTCCTGCACCTGGTCTGGACCTCGATCCCGGGGTTCTGGTCCGAGTCCTCGGCCGCCGCCATCATCGCTTGGGTGGCAATCGCGGGCTCATCCGTCTTGTTGCTTGCCGTCAAGGATGACCTCAAGAGCCCGGCTGTCCGCGGCGCCGCAGGCGCCGCGGTCATGGGGTTCATCGGCGCCTACCTTCCCTACGCCCTCTCCGCGTCCTATGTGCCCCAGGTCTTCGGCTTCATGAGCCGGACCAACGGAGCGGGCGCGCTGGCCGGAGGCCTTCTGCTCGCCTTGGCCGCGGCCTCGCTCGGCAGCCGGCCCGCCGTGCAAGGTTCCTTCCTCGGCCTGCTGGTCCTGGCCTTCACCCTCGTCCATTGGCAGACCGGCAGGCAGTTCGCGCGGCTGCGGACCGCCCAGGAAGGGCTCCTCGCCTCGGTCGCCGGGGCGGCGGCGGGCCTCCCTCACGGAGCGGTCGTCCTGCTCGACTTGGTCCCTCGCGACGGGCCGGCCTTGTTCGCCGGGCATTTCGACTTCTCCGCCGCTCTCAGGCTCAAGACCGGCAGGCCCGACCTCGGCGGCGACATCGTCAAGCGGAATCTCGCCGGCCGCCCAGGGAAGCCTTCGGAGACCGCGGCCGGTGGCGCGGTCGAGGCCGGAGGCCGAGCGTCCCGGACGCCCTCGGGGAAGGCGTTGGCGGCCGGAGGCGCCTTCGTCTACTCGGAGAAGACGGCGACGCTGACGCCGCTGGGAGGACCGCCATGAAGATCGCCCTGTGCCAGTGGGACATCGCGTACGAAGACAAGGAAGCTAATAAACGGAAAATCAAACGGCTAATCCACGGCCTTCCCAAGGGGAAGGCCGTGGATTGGCTCATCTTCCCGGAGATGACGCTGACCAGCTTCTCCATGAAGCCCCGGGTCACGACGCTCACGGACGCGGACCTCGCCTTCTTCGCGGGCCTGGCCAAGGAACGCTCGGCCTTCGTCTCCTTCGGCGGCGTGCGCGAAGGCCGGAACCTCCTGATCACTCTCGACCGCTCCGGCAGGACGGTCTCATCCTACGCCAAGGCCCATCTCTTCGCCAGGCTCGGGGAGGAGAAGGCCTACAAGCCCGGGGACAAGCCCGAGAATTTCCTGCTGGACCGCGCGAGGGTCTCTCCGACCGTGTGCTACGACCTGCGCTTCCCCTACCTCTATTGGGACCTGGCCGGGCGGACCGACGTCTTCGTAGTCATCGCCTGCTGGCCCACCCGCCGCGCCGAGAACTGGGCGACCCTCCTGCGCGCTCGGGCCATCGAGAACCTGTGCTACGTGGTGGGGGTCAACCGCATGGGGCGCGACCCTGGCTTCGAGTACTGCGGACGCTCCGCCGTCTACGATCCCATGGGCGTCGAGGTCGCGGCCTGCGGCGGCAAGGAAGGGGTCTTCACTGCCGACATCGCGCTCTCCCGCGTGGCCGAGACACGGCGGAAGCTCCCTTTCCTCAAGGACAGGAAGCCCTGGCCCGCCCGCAGCCCCGACTGACCGGCTGTCTTCAGAATTTTATATATTTACGCCGCCTTAGGAGTCCATTCGCATGCCAATCAAGGCAACCATGCACGCCGAGCCCATGCCTGGGCCGCAGCCCGGTTTCGGCCGTATCTCCGCGGGGAACAGCGAGATGCTCGGGAACGCCGTCCATGCCTATTTCGCCGCCATGCCCTCTCTGTTCAAGGCGCCCGAGAAGCAGAAGCTCGCCTGCGCCAAGAGAGCGCTTGAGAACAACGATGTTGCCGACCTCATGTATCCCGGCGCAGCCTGGCACACCGAGGTGCCCGTCTCCGCGCCAGCTAAGGACGGCCGGCAGTGGAGCGGGACGATTGACTTGCTCTTGGAACTCGCCGACGGCAGGTTCGCGCTCGTGGACCATAAGAGCGCGCCGGCGGGCGCGGATGCCTGGGCCTCGAAAGCCCAGGAGTACTCAGGGCAGGTCCTGGGCTATGCCGAGGCGCTCAAGGATTGCGGGATGAAAGGGGTAGAGTGCTGGATACATTTGCCGCTGGGCGGCGGAGTAATGAGGATGGCATAGCGGACATGAGCCCTCCACTGAGTACAGGTAGTCCCCTTTCTGCCTTGGCATGGTTCTCCTAGATCGGACGTTTCGATGACATAGTTGCCAGCTCGGCCTCCAGGTCCTTAATGGTGGGCAACGTGCCCTTCAGCTGTTCCGGCAGCGCCTTTGTCAGCGTGAAGGCCGACACGCCTATTGGTTTGTGGGTATCTCGAAGCGCGTACTCAGCGATCAGTTTCTTGCGGGACTTGCAGAGGATCATCCCTATCGAGGGCTGGTCATCCTTGTGCCGCAAGCGGTCGTCTACGGCGGAAAGGTAAAAATTCATTTTGCCCGCGTACTCCGGCTTGAAGGGCCTGTTCTTCAGCTCGATCACTACGTAGCAGCGCAGGCGCAGGTGGTAGAAGAGGAGGTCAATGTAGAAGTCCTCCTCTTCGACCTCGAGATGGACCTGCCGGCCCACAAACGCGAATCCCACGCCCAGTTCCAGCAGGAAGCGTTGAATGTGGTCGAGGAGCTCCTTCTCCAGTCCCCTCTCTCGCAAATCGTCGGCCAGGGTCAGGAAATCGAAGGTGTAAGGGTCCTTGAGCGCCTGCTGGGCCAAGTCCGACTGAGGCGGCGGGAGGGTCCTTTTGAAATTGGTGACGGCCTTGCCCTGCCGATCAAAGAGACCGGTCTCGATTTGATGGACGAGTACGGTTCGGCTCCAGCCGTGCTCGATGGTCATCTTGGCATACCAGAGGCGTTGCTGCGGGTCTTTGACTTTAAAGAGAAGCTCCTGGTTTTGGCCCCAAGGAATTTCAGTCACGACCCGTGGCGGATTTGTCCCGTCCAATTCAGTCACGGGCCGTGACTGAATTGAGACTTCCTCGGTATAGGCGAGGTAGAAGGCCCGCATCCGCCTTA
>JACQWX010000050.1 GCA_016209035.1 Elusimicrobiota bacterium
CGGCGGGGCGTGTGAGCGCCCGGCTTTCGCATACAGCCGGGCGCGAGGCGAGCCCGCCTTCAAACGGCGGGCGTCCCTGACGGATAGGGTCCCCAACGCTTGGACTCGTCGGCCTCAGGGAAAACTGGGTGAGGTCGAGCCCGTTCAGGGCCTGTCCAGCCAGACGGGGTAGAGGTAGCAGTCGCTGCGCCGCAGGCCTTTGCCGGCTTCAAGGACGGCTTCGAGGAGCTTCACCGCGTTGGCGGGCGTGTGGTCGCGCTCGATGGAGATTTTGCACTTCCACTGGAAGAACGCCATCACTTGCCCGGGGACGACGTAGAAATCCGCCCACATGCCGTCGAAATCGCGCTGGGCGGCCAAGGCCAGGCCGCGGTTGACATGGGCCCAGAAGGGAGTGTTCCTCAGGCGCACCGCCGCGTCGAGGTCCTGCATGGCCTCCTTGAACCGGCCCTGGCGCCTCTTGATCTCTCCCCTCCAGATCAGCCCTTCCTGGTCGCAATTCCACTTCTCCAGATAGGCGTCGAGCTCGGCCAAGGCCTGCTTCGGCCTGCCGAGCTTGTACAAAGACGCCCCGCGCCAGCACATGGACATGTGGCCGTTGCCGCGCACCGATTCGGTCAGGTCGCGCAGAGCCCCGACATAGTCGCCGCACCAGAGACGCATCTCGCCCTTCCATCCCAATGCCGCGGCGGCGGCGTAGCCTTTGAGCGCCGGAACCACTTCGTCCATGGTCTTGAAGGCCCGCCGCCGCTCCCCTTGGCAGAGAGCGTCCTCGGCGATGTAGGCCTTGGCCTTCCAGAACTTGGGGATGGAGCGCAGGACGGCCCGGAAATCGGATTCCGCGTCCCTGTAGGCGAAGCGGATGCGCGTGAGCATGATGCCCCTGAGGGTGCGCATCCAGCCGTAGCGGGCCGGCATCCGGCAGAGCTCTTCGGTCGCCAAGAAGGCCTCCTCCGTCCGAGCCAGCCGTTCCAGGAGGTTGACCCGCATCAGTGACTGCCACGGCCGGAGGGCCCGGGGCAGAGGCTTGGTCTTGAGCCTGGTGAGCAGGTCGTACATCAGGTCCGGCGGCAGCTCCCTGGCATCCGCGTCCAAGGGGCACATGAGGGCTTCGATGGTCTCGGCGTCGGGCTCCCGGTCCAGGATGCTCTCGCCGAGGCTGAAGGCCTTCTCCAGCCGCTTCTCCCGGACGAGGCCGCGCATGACCTCGATCTCCTTCCAGAGACGGTTCCTATGCTCATCGGCCGTCAGGAGGCCTGGCGGCGCAGGCTGGGCCGCGGCCGCCTCGGGAACGGCGCCGTTCCTCATGCCTCGCATCATACAAAAACCTGGCCTATGGCGTCTCCAGCCGGTAGGACCTCACCCGCTTGGCCGGGACGTATGACTCCTTGGCCCTGGCCAGGCCGGGGTCCTCCATGTCGCCTTCCTTGTTGATCCAGTCCCAGCCCTCGAAGAGCAGCCTCGCGCATTCACGGTCCAAGTACTGGTAGAGCCCCTTGTGCCGGTCCGAGGCCTTCTCGAAATGCAGGACCCCCGTGTCGCCGCTCAGCCGCGACGCGACGCCGAACCCGCGCGCCACTCCGGCGATGATCACCATCAGCCCCCGCAGCTCGAGGGCGTCGAAGCTCCCCAAGGCCGCCAGGATGGCCTTGCGCTCGCGCTCCAGCACATCGGTCCAGTCCCCGGACCGCTCGGTCCGCCAGCGATCCAGGCACTCGACGCAGGCCTGGCCGTCGGCCGAGGAGAGGCGGGCCGTCTCGATCGTCCAGCCGTTCAAGCCGCAGTCCTTCTCGAAGCGCCGCGCCAGGTTGCGCTTCTTGGCCAGGTCCCTGCCGTGCAAGGAGGCGAGGTCCTTCGCCCGGTAGACGTAGTCGTGATAACCGGGCTGATCCGAGACCTTGAAGTATTTCTCGACCTCGTCCATGCCGTACTGGGAGATGTAGGAATCGTGAACGAAGCGGTACTCCGAGAATCCCGCTTCCAAGGCCTTCTTCTTGAGGACCGCCGGAGGGAAACGCCCTCCGGCGGGAATCGGCAGGAGCAGGAAGCGCTCCTTGGGGTCGGCCAGGCTCGTCTCGGAGATGAAGACCGCGTCGCCGTCGTAGGCGTAGTCCGTGGCCAGCGCGCATCGGCCCCAAAGGATCAAGGAGGACAAGGAATACTCGCTATGAGGATGGTTCGCCCCGGCGAAAAGGGGCTTCAAGCTCGGGTAGTCCTTGGCCTCGAGCGGCAGGAACTCCATCACTTGATGAGCCTCCCCTTCATGAGCTTGATGGCCTGATAGGAGACCGCCAGTCCCACCACCGCCAGGAACGCGAAGTTGACCGCGAGCCCCCACGAGAGCCTGCCGAAGGCCGCCGCCCGCGTCACCTCCACCAGGTGCGTGAGCGGCAGGGCCGCCGCCACGGCCTTGAGCCATGTCGGCATGCCGTCCAGCGGGAAGAAGGTCCCGCTGAACAGGAACATGGGCGTGATGAACAGGAAGGTCGGGAGGTTCAGATTGTCGATGTAGGGGGAGACGGCGGCGAAGAGGAGCCCGAACCCGGCGAACATGATTCCGGCCGCGAACGAGGCGGGCAGGATGAGGAGGCTCGCCGGGTAGGAGGCCAGGCCGAAGGCCGTGATGACGGCCAGGATCGCGGTCCCGGCGAAGAGGCCCTTGGTCGCTCCCCAGAGCACCTCGCCCGCCAGGATGTCCTCGATGAGGAGCGGGGTGTGCAGGATGGCCTCGAAGGTCTTCTGGTACCTCATCCGGACGAACGCGCCGTACATGCACTCGAACACGGAGTGGAACATGACTCCCACCGCCACCATCCCGGGCGCCAGGAACGCGACGTAATCATAGGTCCTGCCCTGGAAGCTGATGCGCTCCACATAGGCCCCGAGCCCGAACCCGAAGGCGAAGATGTAGAGCATGGGCTCCAGGAGCGGCGGCAGGACGTTCGTCTTCCAGGTCACGCGGCTGACGTCGAAGTTCCTCTGCCAGACGCGCAGCAGGCGATAGCTGATGTTCCGCAGGAGGGTCGCTCGGCAAGCGGACGAAGTCCGCGCGCGGATCATCAAGGGCTCCTCACTCTCTCAGCTGCTTGCCGGTCAATTTGAGAAACACATCCTCCAGGGTCGGCCGGGTCGAATCAGCCGCGTGCCTGGCGACGATCTCCCCGGGAGGGCCGGACTCGATGATGGCCCCCAAGTCCACGATGATGAGCCGGTCGCAGAGAAGCTGGGCCTCCTCCATGTTGTGCGTGGTCAAGAGCACGGTCTTGCCCGCGCCCTTCAAGGCCTTGACCTCGTCCCATATCTGATGCTTGGACTGCGGGTCCAGGCCGGCCGTGGGCTCGTCGAGGACCACCAGGTCGGGGTCGTTGATGAGCGCCCTTGCGACCATGAGCCTGCGCTTCAGGCCCCCGGAGAGGTCCTCCACGCAGACGCCAGCCTTGTCCTCGAGCCGGAACCTCTTGATGAGCTCGTCCGCGCGCCGGGCCGCCTCGGCCTTGGGGAGGTCGTAATACCTCGAGAAGACCAGCAGGTTCTGCCGCGCCCCGAAGTCCGGGTCGAGGTTGTTCTCCTGGGGGCACACCCCCACCCGCGCCTTGATCTCCCGCGGATGCGCGCCCGCGCTCATGCCGAAGACCGAGATCTCCCCCCCGGTCAGCGGGAGCACGCAGCAGAGCATCTTGACCGTGGTGGTCTTGCCGGCCCCGTTGGGCCCGAGCAGGCCGAAGCACTCGCCCGCCCGGATGTCGAAGTCGATCCCCCGCACGGCCTCGAAATCGCCGTAGTTCTTGACCACGCCGCGGGCCTCGACCACTTTCTTGGCGTCGGACGCCATGGTTTCAGGATGATAGCTTTTTCCCAAGGGGCCGGGGCCGCCGTCCTTGTCCGCTCCCTTGGGTCCTGAGACCCGTCGGAGCAGGGGCCGTAGGCGGCTCGCGCCAGGGACGCGACTACTTGGCGAAGAGCTTGCGGAAGCTGGCCATCTCCATGGGCTTGAGCGCGAAGTCTCCTTCGGGCCGCAGGGCGATGTCGATCTCGCCCTGATAACGGGCGAGCGCCGCGTACTGCGCCTCGTTGGGGTTGAGCATCAGGTGGACAGCGCCCCTGCCCTCCAGGTCGCCCGACTTGACGACGCCGAGGACCTTCACGTTCTGAAGGATGGTCGCCGTCATCTTCTCCTTCCTCTTGTCCGCCATGTTGGCGTCGAAGGTCGCGAGCACGTCCACGAAGTCGCCCGGCCTGACGTTGAGCAGCTGGTATTCCTTGACCGGCAGGGCCACGGACCGGTACCCGTCGACCAGCTGCCTGCGGTCGAAGCACTTGCCGAAAAGCCACGCCAAGGGCGCGCGCCGGCGGGGCTTGGCATGATGCGCGGGAGCATCCCCTCCTCCGCCCTGGCTAGCTCCCTGTTTGGCGAACGGGCAATCCTTGGACTCGCTGGCCAGCGAGCCTCCGATGACTCCGACGACCAGGACCGCTGCCAGGGCCGCCGACCATTTCATCGTCTTTTTCATGACAAGCCTCCTCTAATCGAATCTATTCCGCTAATCGAATCTATTCCCCGACCTTGCGAAAATCTCGCTAAGCGTCGTTCTCCTGCTCTCCAGCACGAAGACATCGTTCCCCAGCCGCCAGCGCACGGCCCTCCCCTCCTCGGACTCGACCACCTCTCCCCTGACGGTCTCCATCACGTCCCCGGCCGTCATCTTGTCGAGCGCGGCGGGCCCGGCGCCGAGAGCCACCTCCCAGGTATCCCAACCCTCGGACAGGATCTGCTCGGGGACAAGGACCTCGTCCCCGACCCTGGGACCGCGCACCAGCACGCGGTCGCCGGCGGACGGAGGCTCGGGGGAAGGGCCGGATCCAGGCAGGCCCACGAAGAGCGCCGCCGCCAGCCCCGCCAGGGCGGCCGCGGGAGCGACCACCGGGATCCAGCGCCTCCGCCAGGAAGCCCGGCGCATCTCTTCGGCCCGCTCCACGAGCCGACGCCGCAGCGATCCCCTCACCCGGCTCTCCGGGCTGAAATCCAGCTCCGAGAGCCGCCTAGCTAAGTCCGCGGTCTCCGGGTCGAACTCCCCGCCCGGGTCCTTTGCGCTCATGCCGCCTCTCCCTTCAATTCCTCGCGCAGCTTCTTCAGCGCCCGGAACACGACGACGCCCACGTTGCTCTCGCTCAAGGCCTCCATGGCGGCGATGGCCCGGTTGGTCAGGCCCGCGCCGAACTTGAGGCCCAGGATCTCCCGCTCGCGGCCGTCGAGCCGTCCGAGCGCCGCCTGGAGGCTGCGCAGGCTCTCGTCTTTGACCAGGGCCGCGTCCGGCGGCGATTCCCGGGCCGGCCTGTCCGCGACCGCATCCAGGCTCAGCCACCGCCGCCACCCAAACCCCCGGTAGTGGTCGTTGACCACGTTGCGCGCGACGGCGAAGAGCCAGGCCTCGAAGGGTCCCCGCTCGGGCTTGAAGCTCCCCAGCTTGGCGAGGACCTTCTCGAAGACCTGGGACGTCAGGTCGTCCGCCGTCTCCCTGTCCGCCGCCCGGTACCTCATGTAGTTGTACACCCTCGGGAAGAACCGGTCGTAGACCACGCCGATGTCCTCTGGAACCGTCCCTTCCTCTGCCAAGTCCCTGCGACCCCCCGGCGCGACTGGCCCAGCGTCCTTCCATCAGTTGATACGGAGCCGGGCCGAAAGCATTACGCGCTGTCTCGACAATTCTACGAACGATTCGGCCGAGGACGCCAGGTCGCCCTCTTTGAAGGAAATGAGGGCGGCGGAAGGCCCCTCGCCCCCCGCCGCCCCCGCGAGGCTCCTTCCTAAGCCCTGGCGACCGCCTCCTCATAGGCCCTCAGGATGGTCCTGGTCGCCTCCTGGTAGGCTTCGGACGTGATGGGGTGCGCCACGTCGTAGTACTTGTTCTCCTCGCCGGGCCGCTTGCGGCCCGGGAAGGCCACGAAGACCGTCCCGCCCTTCTCCCCTGACGTCACCTTCATGATCCGGATGTCCCGGATGACGAAGCTGCCTGCGATGACCAGCTCCGCAAAACCCAGCAGCTGCGCGCGGCCGTCCCCCACGGGCCCGCGGTAGGTCTTGATCCTCGTCGCCAGACTAGGCATCTCGCTCGCTTCCCGCATGTCTCCTCCTTGCGCTCCGGCATGTGCTTGCCCACATACCATATACGAGCGAGGCCCGGAAAAGTTCCCTCTTGGGCGTCAGTTGTCCCTGTCCTCGACGACCCGCCGCCTGACTTCCTCCGGGGAGAGGAAGGACGGGCAGAGCTCGTTCGACGAGTAGTAGACATCCATCTGGTAGAGGCCGGCGCACACGGGGTCCAGGCCGCAGGTCGAGCAGCGCTTGCTCTTGCCGTAGGTCCAGTGGCGCCGGTCCTGGTCCTGCAGGCCCTTCTGGTCGAGGAAGTAGACGCTGCGCGCCTCCTCCTTCACGATCTTGCGGGTTTCCGTGGAGCGGTGAGGGAAATCGGACATGAAGCACAGCGGCACCCGGTCCACGCGGAAGGTCCGCCCCGTGGAATCGAGGAAGGACATGGCCAGGTGCAGGTCCACCTCGAAGTCCCTCAGCCTGGGCACGAGGCTCAAGTCGAGCGAGGCCCTGTTCATGAGCGGGTCGAGGTTGTTCCACACGAAGTGCCGCAGCTGCGGCCAACCGCGCGTCAGCCATCGGACCAGGGCGTAGAGCTCGCCGGCGTTCCTCCGGTTGATGGTGGTGTTGACGTCCACGCGCAGGTCCAGCCTGGCCGCATGGTCCAGGGTGCGGCTGATGTTGGCCAGCGAGCGCGGGTTCCTGGAGAAGGCGGCCTGCTTCTCGGCCGAAGGGGAGTGGACCGAGACATGCAGGCGCCTCAACCCCGCGGCGCGCAGCTCCTCGAGGAGCCCGCGGTCGGCCGTCTTCTGCCCGTTCGTGATGAGCCGCGGCTCCAAACCTTTGGACAGGGCGTAGGTCACGAGCCTCGGGAGATCCTTGAAGAGCGTGGGCTCCCCCCCGGTCAGGATGAGGCCGGCAAATCCCTTCTTCGCGAAGCCGTCCACCAGCGACTTCGCCTCCTTCCAGGTGATGACCCGGCCGTTGGCCGGGTTGGAGCAGAAGACGCACCGCTGGTTGCAGACGCGCGCCACCTGCAGATAGGCCAGCTCAGCCATCCAGGAGCGGCCTCAACTCGCCCGAACCGAAGATCTCGAGGTAGAGCGGCCAGGTCCTCGGGCATTTCTTGCGCAGGCCGCACCTCCGACAGGCCCTTGGCTCGGGCCGGTCCTGGATCTGGGAGCCGAGCCCGTCGTGGAGCCCGTTGAGGTCGTCGGCGCGGAAGCGCTCCCAGGCCCCCGCGCTCTCCGCTCCGGGCCGCAGGTCCGCGTCGAGCAGGCACAGCGGCAGGCCCTCGGTCGAGACCTTCAGACCCGCGCCCAAGGCTGCGCGGGCGCCGCGGCGCACGGCCTCGGCCGCGTCCGAGAGCCTTGGGAGCGGCTCGATGACGACCCCGCGGGCCAGCTGGACCGGCCTCGGGAAGTTGAACTGCACGCGCGGCGCACCGAGTTTCTTGAGGAGGGCCGCGAAGGCCTCCAGACGGCCGAGGTTGCGGCGCAGGACCGGGACGGTCACCAGCACGGCCTTCCCGGCGCCGAGCAGGACCTTGATCCCCATGAGGGCCTCGCGGAACGACCCCGGGACGCCGCATAAGGCCTCGTGCAGGGCCTCGTCAGGGGCCAGCAGGACGACCTCGGCCCCGTCCACGGCGGCCAGGAGGCTCTCCCTCGCCTGCGGCCGGGCGAAGGCCCGGGCATGGGTCTGGAGCTGGATGAAGCGATAGCCCATGCCGCGCGCCTCGGCGCAGAGCTCGGCCAATCCAGGCCAAAGGGTCCCCTCGCCGCGCATCACCACGAGCTCGTCGCAGCCGGCGCCCCGCCCGGCCGAGAGGGCGGCCAGGGCGTCCTCATAGGAACGACCCGGCAGACCTCGGAGGTCGCGGATGGTGCAGTGCGGGCAATCCAGGTCGCACTCGACCGTGAGCCGCAGAGAGAGACGCCGGCCTCCGGCAGGCTTCGCCGCGCTCTTGCGTGGACGTCGCTTGGCGCGGGCCTCGTTCGTCGCTATGAAGGGGCCGATGACCAGGGCGTCCAACCCCATCTCCTTGAAGGCCTCCACGGCCTCCTGCGGCGCGCAGACGAGGGGCTCGCCCTTGCGGTTGAAGGAGGTGTTGAGCACCATGGGGACGCCGGTCAGACGGTCGAACTCGCTGATGAGACGGTGGTAGAGGGGGCTGGACCGGGCATGCACGCTCTGGGGCCGGGTCGTGCCGTCTTCATGGAGCACTGCCGGGATGGCGGAAGCCTTGCCCTTGCGGATCCCGACGGTGAACAGCATGAAGCGCGAATCGAACGGGTCCTCGAACCACTCGGCCTCCCGGCCCGCCAGGATGGAGGGCCCGAAGGGCCGCCAGGGGTGCCGCTTCTTCACGGCATTCACCCTGTCCTTCATCTTGGGACCGCGCGGATCGGCGAGGATGCTCCGCCCTCCAAGGGCCCTGGGTCCGAACTCGAGCCGGCCTTGGAACCAGCCCAGGACCTTCCCCCGGGACAGGAGCTCCGCCGCTTCCCTGCAGACATCGTCCGGCCGGCGACACGAGAGGCCCGATCTCTCCAAGACCCCGGCGACCTCGGCCTCGCTGAACTGCGGCCCCAGGAAAGCGTCCTCCATGACGAACGGCTTGAACTTGGGGTCGGTCATGGCGCAGGCTTCGAGAGCCGCTCCCAGCGCCGTGCCCGCGTCGTTGGCGCCCGGCTGGACGAACATGCGCGTGGGCCGGAACCTCTCGCGGATGAGCTGGTTCATGCGGCAATTGAGCGCGACTCCGCCGGCCAGGCATAGCCCCGCGGGCTTGGCCGGCACGAACCGCTGAAGGATGTCGAGCGCCGCGCTCTCGAGCGCGGACTGGAGGGAAGCGGCGAGGTCCCGGTGCGCGGGTTTCAGCGCCTCGGCCCCCCGGCGCTCCAGCTCCCGGATCTCCGGGCCGAGGTCCTCGTTGATGGACATGGCGCCGGGGCCCTTCCATGAGAGGTAGCGGTCGAACGCCATGCCGGGCCGGCCGAAGCCGGCCAGGGCCATGACGATGCCCTGGCCGTGCGCGCCGAACCCGAGCAGCCGCGTCACGGACTCATAGACGCCGCCGATGGAGCGCCGGACCAAAGACAGAAGTTCGTAGACCTGACGGAGGGAGCCCCCCTGCGCCCGGAACAGGGCCGCGGTCTGCCGCTCGCCCCTGCCGTCCACGGTGAGCACCCAGGCGTCCTTCTGTCCCGACACCCTGAACGCCGAAGCCGCGTGGCACAGGTGATGGGGGATGAACATGAGGCGGCCGGTCCGGATGACCGGCAGGGGCGCGGTCGTCCCGCCTTGCGGGACATCGGGCGCGGAGGCCGCATAGCCCATGCCGTAGCGGGGCGGCAGGCCGTTGACCGCGATGAGGTCCACGTCGTCGAGCGTGATCCCTTCCTTGGACAACAGGAGCCGGACGGACCTGCGGCAGAACGACTCCTCGATGGTGAAGCCGTAGCGCCTCTCCCCGGGGGCCGGCCAGCCGTAGTGGCGGATGCGGGAGAGCTTCTCCTCCTCTACCGCGCCCACGAGCCGTCCATCCTTGAGCAAGGCCGCTGCGTGCTCCTGCATCGTGTTGACGGCAAGGCCGAGGATGTAGCGCGGCCTCTTGGGAGAGCCGGCCTTGGGCCTGAGGTAGGTGGGCGGGAAGGGGGCGGGAAGAGGAGGCCCCGCGCAGCCGCGCAAGCGCGAGAGCCAGCCGGGACGGTCGCAGGCGGCCTCGCCGCGCATGGCGCTGGTGAAAGCGTAAGCCGGGCGCAGGGCATCCTGGGGGCAGGCTTCCACGCAGTCGAAGCACCTCAAGCAGGGCTTCAAGCCGCCCGGACGCGAGGTCCCGCCGGGCTTCAGTCGTCCCGCAGGGCAGATGTCCGCGCAGACGCCGCAACGGCGGCACCGATGGGGGTCGACGACGACATCCGTCCCCTTTGGGGCATCAACGGCCACGGTCGGACGCCTGAGTATCCCCCGCTCGAGCCCGTCGAGCAGGACCCGGAACCCCGTGAGAGCCGGCTCAGGGAACTCGCGGCCCGCCTCCGCCAGCCATTGGAGGCACCTCCCCTCCAGGGCCGCCGCGATGAAGAGGCCGGGCTTCATGCCCTGGCCGTTTCCCGGCCTGCGCCAGGCCAGGAAGAACGGCCCTTTCCCGGCATGGATGGGGCCCGTCAAAGCGCCGGCGGAGTCCAGCCCGACCAGGACCGCGTCTCCAGGGTCGAGCTTGAAAACAGGAAGAGCGCCGGCCATCGCCCGCCCCACGCATGCCAGGACATCGGCCTCTTCGAGCTTCCCCGGGCTCTCGCTCCGCGTCGGGGCGCGGTCAAGGCCGGAGGCCGAGCGTCCCGACCGCCCTCGGGAAAGGCGTTGGCCGGTCGGGGCGCTCTCCAGGGGGCCTTGACGCTCCAAGCGGCTGGGCTGGAAGCCCAGGCGCTCCAACAGGACGCGGACGGCCGCGTGGAGCTCCGGTCCCTCCCCCGGAACCTCGACTAAAGCCACGGTCAGGACCGGGATGCGCCGATCGTCTTCGAGCCGTCCCGGCTCGCCCGGCCGCAAGTCCTCCACCGACAAGCGCACCGAGAGCCCGGCGAGCCGGTCCTTCAGCCACGACCAGGCATGCTCGAGCCTCGGGTGGGTTCGGTCCGCGGGCCGCACGGACAAGACGGCTCCCTCATCGTCGAGGGTCAGCCGGAAGCCCCCTGGGAACTCCGCCGCGACGCCCTTGAGAAGGCGCTCGCGCTCGAGCTTCGTCCCGAAAGCGTCCGTGATGGGCCATCGCATCGAAAAATTGTACATCATCCCCCGTCGGGTCGTCTCAGTGCCGCCGGTGTGGCAGCTCCGCGCAGGCGAGCACCGCGTTTTCTATGACATCGAGGGAGCGGGGCGAGCCGTCTATGCGCGCGCGGTGCGGCGCCGCTTCAGTGACGTTCGACGTCGCGCTTCCCGACGGCCCTCCCGACAGAATCCCGGAAAGGCCTAATAGCCCATCTCGGCCGATTTGAAGAGTCTGAGCTTCCGAGTTAGTGGTATCATATCTTCACGGCATGCCGAAGAGGCCCCCCAAGATCAACGACGCCCTCTGCGCCCTGCGGGCCAAGGCGAGCGCGGCCGGCCGGCCGGCCGCCGAGATGCTCGCCCGCATGGAGCGCAGGGTCGGACAGGAACGTTTGGCTGCGGCTCTCGCAAGAGCGCAGAGAGGCGGCGGGGCGCTCGCCGAGGCCCGCATGCTCGCGGCCGAAGGCCGCATGCCGGAGGCCCTGGCCAGGGTCGTCGCGGTCCTGGCCTCCGGGCCGGCCGCTTCAGGCTCCCCGCGCCTCGCTGCGGCGCGCTCGGCCCTGGCCGCCTGCGGTTGGGAGGCGCGCTGGGAAGCGCCGTCATCGAGGGCGCAAGGCATTCTTCGCTCGCCGGAGGGGGACCATGCCGGCCGCATCGTGGTGTGCGGCGGCCAGGGGCGGCCGGTGGCGGACCTCAATGTTTTGTCGCGCGTCGCGGGCGCGGCCGAGGACACGGTGTCCATCACTCCGACCGTCCGGCTCGAGATAATCCCGCGCAAGGCCCTATCCAAACGCGAGGACGCTGGATTGAAAAGGCTCGCCGCCTCCCTCTACCCGATCCTCGAGTCGCTCCGCGGCCAGGCCGCGGGCCGCCGGGTCAAGGCGCAGGCCGAGATCCACGAGACCGGCGACAGGCCGGAAGCCATCGTGCGCACCACCTTCGCCTGCAACCAGCGCTGCCCTTTCTGCTTCGTCCCGCACGAGAGCCGGATGGTCCCCTTCGAGGAGATCGAGCGCGAGCTCGACGCGGTCGCCGCGCAGGCCAAGGAAGGCGCCGCCTTGACGTTCTCGGGCGGGGAGCCGCTCGTGGACCCTCGGCTCGCCGCCGTCCTGGAGTCGGCCCGCCGCAGGGGTATGCGCGGATTCGTCCTGCAGACGAACATGATCGGGCTCGACAAGCCCGGGGCCGTGGAGCGGCTCTTCGCGCTCGGCGTGACCGGCTACGACGTCTCCTTCCATTCCCACAAGAGCGCGGCCTACGACCGGATCACCGGGAGCAAAGGGCTCTTGCCGCGGGCGGTCCAGGCCCTGCGCCGCATCCTGGCCGTCCCGTCCGCCCGCGTGACCGCGTGCATCCTCATCAACAAGCACAACTATCGCGACCTGCCGGGGCTCATGGGATTCCTCGGCCGGCTCTCCCGCGAGCACCGCGCGGACCATCCCCTCGAGGTCAGTTTCGCGGTGATGAACGGCGCCGGCATGGACCGGGCTTCCTTCATGGCGGCGGACCTCGCCCAGGCCGCGCCCCATGTCTGGAAGGCGGTCCAGCGCTGCAAGGCCGAAGGCATCGTGGCCCAGCGCTTCACGGGCGAGAGCGCCCTTCCGCCCTGCATCATGCCGCGGCCGCAGGACTACTGCAGCCAGAGCGCCTTCTCGCAGGACCGGGTGCGCTATGCCGACGATTTCTCGGGGGAGCTCGGCACCGTCGGCAGCGCCAAGAAGCCCGGCTGTCTGCGCTGCCCCTACGATTCCATGTGCCTGGGAGTCCCCGCCCAGTACGCCCGCCTCTTCGGCCTGGGAGCCCTCAGGCCCCCTCGGAAGTCTCCACGACCGCGCCGATGAGGCCGCGGATCGCGACCGAGGCGCACGCCAGGCCGAAGGCCCCGGTCACGAACGCCGCGGTGCCCATGACCACGGACTTCCTGGCGCAGCTCTGGAAGTCGTTGTCTCCCTGGGGGCAGAGGCACCCCGCCTTGCAGTCGGACTGGTCCTTGGCTTCCCTGGGACGGCTCGGAGGCTCGGGCGAGTAGACCGCCGGCACGCCGAAGAGCGCCCTGGCCGGGAAGCCGTACTTCTCGCGCAGGATCTTTCGCAGAGCCGCGGCCAAGGGGTCCATCTCGGTCCGGGCCAGGTCCTTGACGCGGACCAGGGTGGGGTCCAGCCGTCCGCCAGAGCCGGTCGAGACCACCAGGGGGATCTTCCTCTCCCGGCAGGTGTGGATGAGGAAGCACTTGGAGGTGACGTGGTCGATGGCGTCGATGACGAAATCAGGGCGCTCGGCCAGGAGCGCGTCGCAGGTCTTGCCGTCGAAATGCGTCGCCACGCCGCGCACCTCGGCCTCCGGGTTGGCCAGGCTGAGGCGCTCGGCCAGCAAGGGCGCCTTGGGCTTGCCGATGCAGCCGCTCAAGGCCTGGAGCTGGCGGTTGAAGTTGCGGATGCAGACCGTGTCGAAGTCCACCACCGTGAGCCGGCCAACCCCGGAGCGGGCCACGGCCTCGGCGGCCCACGACCCGACCCCGCCCGCGCCCACGACCATCACGTGCGAGCGCCGCAGGCGCTCCAGGGCGGGCTTGCCGATGAGCCGCTGGAGGCGGTCGAACCGGCGGCCGGGGTCTTCCATCGGGTTGGCATGCGCCGCGGTCATCCTGGATCGAGGAGGTGTCATCACGGTGTTCGTATGATACCAAAGCTGGACGGCCGTGGAGACCCGGCGGGCCGCGTCGCGCAATCGCTGGGTCCAAAGGCCGGCGCGCCCCCCGGCCTTTCGGCCCTGGCGGACGCCCCGCCCGCGCGCCAAAATATATGGCCGACTTGAAAGACAGTCTCCGTCGTTCGCATGGGGCGTTGGCCCTCGTTTTGTGCCCGGCCTTGGGCTTCGGCCAGGCCGCAGCGCCGTTGCCGGCAGTCCAGGCGCCGGCGGCCGCGATCGAGCTCTCCGCGCTCCAGGACCGGGCGCTCTCCGGCGACGCGGTCGACGCCCTCAACCGTTTCTTCGACGGGGCCGCTCAGGTTCCCGCCGCCGTTCCCGCCTTCCCCGGCAACCTCAAGGCCGACATCGGCGCGGGCCAGCCAGGCCCCTCCGCCGGCCGGACCGCGCCGGCGGTCCAAGGCGCCGAGGATGCCGCGGCGCAGGCCGCCGCCGAGGTCCCCTCTCCCGCAGGCAAGGAGCTGCCCGGCTCCTTCGAGGAGTTCCGCAAGGTCACCGACAGCAGCCTGCCCGGATGGCTGCAGAAGCTCATCGGCTGGCTCAAGATGCCGGTCGACCTCGCCAAGAAGCTCCATGCCGAGCTCCTCTCCCGCAGGGCCGGGACCTGGGATGAGATCGCGGCCAAGCTCGAGTCCGAGGTGGCGGCGGTGGCCGCGCAAGCCGGGGGCGCTTCCTTCGAGTCGCCGGCCTTCGTCTCCGCTTTCGAGGAGAGCCTTGGAACCCGGTTCGTGCGGGGAGGCCGCGTCGAACCGCTCATCGACGGGCCGGCCTCCTTCGCCAAGCGCTTCGAGCTGATCGACGACTCCCGCGAGACGATCCACATCCTGTCGTGGGCGCTCTACGACGACGAGACCGGCTACATCACGAGCCAGAAGCTCATCGCCAAGGCCCGCCAGGGGGTCAAGGTCCGGATCATCGTCGACGAGCAGGTAAGCTTTCAGGAGGGGAAGGGCGGCAGGCTCTTCCCGTATCTTGAGGACGCGGGGGTCCTAGTGGTGCGCTGGCGCAGCCCCGAGCCCGAACGCCTCTACCACGGCCAGCACCGCAAGGTCATGATCGTGGACGGCAAGGCGGCGATCGCCGGAGGCATGAACTTCGGCGACGACTACAGCCACCTGGGCCGGTCCACCAAGTGGCGCGACACGGATGTCCTGGTCGAGGGACCGGCCGTGGTCCAGGCCGAACGCCTCTTCGCCCGCATCTGGAACGAGCAGATCGAGCGCATCGAGGACCGGCTGAGCGGGGAGGAGACCCTGGCCCGCCGAGGCCGCGGCTACGCGCCCCTCCCGATGCCGGCCGAGGCCTCGGAGGAGGCCGCGGGACCCGCGACGGCGCTCATCGACCACGCCCCCGGCGACAACGGGAACGGCCTGAAGTCCATCCTGCTCGCGCTGGAGGCGGCCCGGTCCTCCATCGACATCGAGAACGCCTACTTCATCATGGACCCGGCGGTCCAGCGCGCCCTGGTGCGGGCCAAGGAACGCGGGGTCAAGGTCCGCGTCCTGACCAACTCCGCCGAGAGCGTCGACGAGCCCGTCGTGACCTATCCCATCCTCAAGAGCGCCGACGCCGCCCGCCAAGAGGGCATCGAGGTTTACCTCAAGAAGGGCTCGACCCTGCACAGCAAGTTCATGGTGGTCGACGGGCTCTACTGCTGGGTGGGGTCCTACAACCTCCAGCCGCGCTCCCACCTCATGGAAGGGGAGATGATGGTCGCCGTGCTCGACCGCGCATTCGCGGAACAGATGCGGGCCGCCTTCGAGGAGGACATCTCCCGGGCCTCCAAGGCGACCGATCCCATCGAACTGCCGAGCTCGCTGCTGTCGAAGATCGCCTACCTCTTCTTTTACAACCAGCTCTAGCCACCTCTTCCCTGGGCCAGGGCGAGCAGCAGCTCCTCGTGGATCTTCTCGATCTCGGCCGGGGAGGCCGCGTAGTTGTTCACGATGAAGGTGAAGGCCAAGAGCCTGCCCGCCTTGTTCCTGAGATACCCGCTGTAGGACCGGACCCCGCTGAGCGAGCCTGACTTGATGCGCAGGGACTTCTCGAGCTCGGTCCCTCTGCCGAAGCTCTTGATATGGCCGAAGCCCTCGGGGTCCCCTGGGAAGGCCAAGGACTCGTGGTAGTCGGCGAAGAACCGGCTCTTGGCCATGAAGACCAGGGCGTCCGTCATGGCTCGCGCCGTCACCAGGTCCAGCCGGGAGAGGCCGCAGGCGTCCTCGATCCTGACCCCGGCCATGTCGATCCCGGCCGAACGCAGGTGCTCCCGGACCGCGAGGTTGGCCCCTTCCACGGACGCGGGCCGGCCCGTCCGCAGGGCCACGGCCCGCGAAAGCATCTCCGCGTAGAGGTTGAAACTCCTTTTGTTCGTGAGGCGCACGATGTCCCGGAGGGGAACGGATGGGGTTCGGCAGAGGACCTTCTCCTCGTCGTAGGAGACCGGCTTGCGAAGCAGGCGTGCCTGACCGACGACCTTGATCGCCGACTTCCTGAGGAAGCCGGCGAAGGCTTGGGCCGCGAAGAGGGCCGGCTCGGGGATGGCGCCTTTGATGGCGAACTCTTTCCTTCCGGCGGGCAAGGTCCCTCTTAGAACCGCGTGATAGCCCGCCGGGATGTTGTAGACGTAGCCGTTGTCTCCCGAATCCTCCGGTCCCGTCTTCATGAAATTGACGAACTTGAGCCCGGGGATCTCCGGCTCCATCCGCAGCACCTCGGCGTCCGCGCCCACCCCGGGGCCGGGCGCGAAATAAAGGTGGTAGAGGTTGTCGTTGATGGTGAGGGCGTCCGCCGGAGCGGCGTAGTAATTGCCCGCATCCTCCCACGGCCAACTGCCCGGGATGGGAGGCCCTTCGAAAAGGGTGTTGTCGCCGACGACATCCCCCTGCACGGCCTTGATCCCCTTATCCGAAAGGGCCTTCAGCCAGTCCGCGAACACGGCCTCCATGGGCCTGCCGCCGCGGACCAAGGTCGAGCCCAACGACGGGTCGCCCCCGCCCCTGATCACGAGGTTCCCCTTCAAGACGCCGGCCGAGACCGCGCCGTCGTGGCGCAGGAGGGTGGAGAACCGGAACTCCGGACCAAGGGACGAGAGGGCGGCAGCGGTCACGAAGAGCTTGAGCGTGCTGCCCGGGACCAGGCTCTTATCCGAATCCCAGTCGACCAGGGTCTTGCCCGTGCCTGCATCCTTGACGCAGACCCCCCATTGAGCCGTGCGCAGAGGGGCCTTCTTCGCGAGGTCCCGCACCTTGGAGGCCAGGCCGCCGGCTTGCGCTGCCTGGACCGGGAATGAAATACAGAAGATCGCCAGCAGGCGGAAGAAGCGGTGCTTCATAGCGCGAGGAGGTATGATATCAAACCCTGCCCCCCAGAAGATGCCCTATGTTAACCAGATTACCTCGACACGGGCAGCCCTGAGTATGACTTTCTACCGGCCATACCATCATTTGGTCTTGACTTTCTACCGGCCATGCCATATAATAGTCACATGGAACGGCGCCTGGGACGGCTCCTGACGGACTTGCATTTCGCCGAGCCGGCCCCGAAGATGGCCTTCGTGGTGGGGCCGCGGCAGTGCGGCAAGACCTTCATGGCGCGGATGCTCCAGGAGGAGCGCGGCTCGGCGGACCTCTACCGCGACTGGGACGACCAGCAGTTCCGCAAGGACCTGGCCAAAGCGCCCTACGGCTTCCTCGACGCGTTCCGGCCCGCATCGAGCCGAAGACCTCTCGCGGTCTTAGACGAGATCCACAAGTTCCCCCGCTGGAAGAACTACCTCAAGGGGCTCTGGGACACGCGCAGGGAGCGCGCCGACTTCCTGGTCACCGGCAGCGGAAGGCTCGACATCTACCAGCGCGGCGGAGACAGCCTCCTCGGCCGCTACCATCAGTACCGCCTCCATCCCCTGTCGGTCTCCGAGATCCTGGGGAATGCCTTCGATCCGGAACGCGACGACCCGGAAGCCCTCGTCTCGCGCATCCTCAAGGAGCCGAGTCGACCATCCGCCCGGGCCGCGGAAGCCTTCGCCGGGCTCATGCGATTCGGGGGCTTTCCCGAGCCCTTCCTCGGACAAAGCGAACGCCGCCACCGTCTCTGGCTCCGCGAACGCCGCGACCGGATCCTGAGCGAGGACCTTCGGGACCTGACACGGCTCCAGATGCTCTCCTCGGTCGAGCACCTGGCCGCGCTCCTCCCCCAGCGCGTCGGCTCGCTTCTCTCCCTCAACAGCATCAGGGAGGATCTAGGAGTCTCCCTGGAGTCGGTCCGCCTCTGGATGAGCCAGCTCGAGAGGCTCTATTTCTGCCATCGGTTGACGCCTTTCGCGGGCACGCTCTCGCGCTCCCTGCGCCGCGAGCCCAAGCTCTACCTCTGGGATTGGTCCGGCCTGGAAGACGAGGGCGCAAGGTTCGAGAACCTCATGGCCGGAGCGCTCAACCGCTGGTGCCACTTCGCCCAGGACTGGGGCCAGAAAGCCCTGAGCGTCCACTTCGTGCGGGACAAAGAGAAGCGCGAAGTGGATTTCCTGCTCGCGCTCGAAGGCCGCCCCCTCCTGCTCGTCGAAGCCAAGCTTTCGCAGACCCGGCCGACGCGGCATCTCCACTACTTCGCCGAGCGGCTCGGCGACGTCCCCAAGCTCCTCGTGGTCGCAAACGCGGCGCAGGCAGGCGCCGCGGCCGGCGTCCCGGTTCTTCCCGCTCCGGAGTTCCTGGCGGCCATCCCCTGAGGGCCGCCTCGCCGCTGTAAACAGAGGGCCTCCAGCCCGAAGAGCCGGGCGTACTCGACCGGCACGCCCAGGCATTTCGAGTCGAACCTGCACTTCCCGCACGCCGCGGCCTTCACGCGGCCGATGACCTGGGGCCAGGGCGCCAGGTCCCCGGAGGCGCAGGCCGATCTCCGCTCGCCGGAGGGGACGGCCGGCCCTTCGACGTAGCTCACGCGGTCCTGCGAAAGGGCCCGGCGCGCAGCGTACCTCCCCGGCCGAGACAACAGGCAGAGAGGCGGGGCGGCCTCGGCGGCGAAGGGCTGGACCTTGAGCCCGGCTTCCTCGCAGGCTGACACGGCCTTGCGCAGGTACGGGGCCGCTTCAGCCAGGTCCACGGCGCTGCGAGGCGCCTTGGCCACGCCCACGCCGTTGATCATGGAGAAGAACACGTCCAGGGAGCCCATCCTCCGGCGCCCGGCCTTGCGGGCAAGGCCCGCCAGGGTGATTGGGACTCCGTGCTTCAACATGTCAGCCTTCCAGGCTGGACAACGCTTTCCTGATGTGCGGCCTGACCGGGGGGATCTCCTCCTTCACCGTCCGCCATACGACCTCCGCGGAAACGCCGAAATACTCATGGATGACCTTGTCCCTCATCCCGGCCATCCTCTTCCATGGGACCTCGGGGAAGCGCTTCCTCAGCGACGCGGGCACGTTCTTGGCCGCCTCGCCCATCACCTCGATGCATCGGACGACCGCGTACACGGTCTTCATGTCGCGGGAGAACCGTTCGAAGGCCATCCCGCGCAGGAATCCCTCGGCAGCGTCCATGTGATCCAGGATGTCCTTGAGGTAGACCCGCAAATCCCTCACCATACGTACACGACCTCTTTGAGCACCCGCTCGGCGATCCCCGGCTTGAGAGCGCTCTTCATCACGAGATCGACCTTCACCCCGAGGATCCTCGAAAGACGCTCCTCCAACGCCAGGAATCCCATCAAGCCCGGCGCCCGCTGGAAGTCGACCAGCAAGTCGAGGTCGCTCGCTTTTCCTTGGCGCTTTCTTGCGTATGAGCCGAAGACGCCCACGCCGCTCAGTCCGAAGCTCGTCCTGAGCTCGTGTTGATGCCTGGTCAGGGCCTTGCGGACTCTCTCCAATCCGTTCATATATGCCTCATGTTATGAAATCCCCCGCGAAGTAAAAACAACATCAGCAGAAAAGAGTAGAGCGTTTTCCCCCTCCGGAGATACGATACCTCCCGGAGAACCGCGCGTCAAGGCCCTTGCGCCTCGGCTGCATGCCTTGGGAAGGCGCGCCGCGCGCCGTCATCAAACGACCTTTCCCCCTGCATGGCCTCGGGCATGACGACCCGCGGCAACGCCGCAGGGGCTCGCCTCTTACGCGGCGGCCCAGTTCGGTTCCGGACTCTCATCGATCCCGCCCCAGGCATCGACCCCGGGATCGACTTGGCACTCATCCCCGGAGAAAGCCGGTGGCGAACGCGCAGGCTTGGTCTTCGGAAACCGCGTGGGCAAGCCGACGTGGCCGAGCTTGAGGTCGAAACCCATCCCCTTGGCTTGGACGACTCTGTCCTGGTCGTCCAAGCCAAGGCTCAGGTCGGAGACCTTGTGGAAACTCCACTTGTTCGACGGTTCCTTCGGATCAGACATCAGTAGCCAACGAGGTGCATCGAATTTCACGGCACACGCCAAAGCGTAAAGGGTAAAACAGCGGTCATGACCTTCAGCGGGCGACGTGCAGGCCGAGGTTGTCGCTGCGGTTGCCCGGGTCGTCGTTGCTGCGGCGCGCGGCCCGGATGTTCCCGGCGTCGACGTTGCTCCAGGACCCGCCACGAGCGACCCGGCGGGAGCCCGCGGGGAACTCCCACGCGCTTCCATCAGCCGGCGCTCCATTGTACGAGTCATGAAACCAATCCTGGGTCCATTCCCACACATTGCCTGCCATGTCGCACAAGCCTTGTTCAGTGTTACCGGCGGTCTTCGAGCACCCGGGCCAAGTCGAGTTCCGGCCACAGCCCATACCGCCGTCATCCATGACAGCATGCCGGCACGAAGGGGCCTCATTCCCCCAGGGATACTTCCTCCCCTTGCCAGCGCCGCGAGCCGCGTATTCCCATTCCGCCTCGGAGGGCAGGCGGCCTCCGGCCCATCGAGCGAATGCCTTGGCCTGGCTCCAGTCCACGCACACCACGGGTTGATCGTCTCCCTGGAATGACGCCGGCAGATCGCCTTGCTTCCAATCCGAGCCGTCATAGACCTGACAGGTCCCGTCCGATCCATGGGCCGGGGTGCAGGCCCCGGCTTCCACGCACTTCCTGTACTGCCTGTTCGTCACCTCGGTCTTGGACATCTCGAACGACTTGACCTTCACCCGGTGAGCTGGCTTGGAGTTATTCCATTCCTCATCGCCCATCATGAAGGAGCCGCCGGGGATGGGGACCCATACGATCGCGTATTTCCTCTCTTCCGCCGCCTTCCTGGTCGCCTCAGCGTCCAGGAGGGCTTGCTCCTGCCGGCTGATGGCTCGCTCGAGCGAGTCCGGGCTCTCCACCATCTGCCTGAGCAGGCGCAGGCTCCTCTCGATGGAATCGCTTCCCTCGGCAAGGCCGGGCCAGACTTGGTCGAGGGCGAACTCACCCCCCTTGCGCTTCTCTCCGAAGACCTGCATGCGCATGGTCCGCGCCATTTCCTCGCGGGGGACCCAGATGTTCGCCAGCTCGAGGACATTGCCGGGCCTGCTGAAGTCATAGGCGGACACCGAAGGGATCCGCTTGAGCCTGGGAGCGTTCATACCCAACAGCATGACCTTGTTCGCCCCGACCTTGACCCCGCCGCGCTCCACGCCCTCCAGGCGCTTCAAAGCCATGAGCGCGGGAGCGGCGTCCTCCCCCTGGGCCACGATGTTGATCTCCGCGCCGGCGTCATGGGCCTTGACGATGGCCTTCTCCAGCTCGCGGGACATGGCGTCTTCGCTGAACGCGGAGTAGCCGTCGTGGGTCCAGCGCACGAGGGTGGTCGAGTCGAAGGCGCGGCCGAGTTCTGTCGGGGTCTGGACCACGGGAGGCGCGCCGATCAAGTTCCTGTTGACCCAGCCGCCGGCCGTCTCCACCAGGCCGCCCCGCGGCTCGGGCGCGACCATGAACGGGTCGGCCGCGGCCCGGGCGTCGCTCAGGAGGAAGGTGACGACCCTGCGGCCTTGCGGGACCTTCTGGGCGTCCCAATCCGCGGCCAGTCGCTCCACCGGGAGACTCATCACTCCCACGGTCCTCTCGGCCAGGGTCTTGGCACGCCACAAGGCGAGCCCGGAGATGCCGGCGACCATCGCACCGACCAGCAGGGTCGGCAGGAATCTCAACGGAATGCCCCTTTCAGCCTGGACTGCGCCCACTCGAAGAATCTCCGGGCGAGCTTGGCCGCTTCTCTGGCCTCCGTTTCCCTCATTTCCCGGTCCTCGTAAGCGGCAAGGTTCTTGAAGGAGAGGATCTTGCTGTACGCCGCAGCCTTGCCGCCGACCTCTTCGTCCCGGAAATGCCTTTCCAGGAGCTCCGCCGCATCATGGTGGGACTCTCCCGCGGAGCGTACCCCTGCCTTGTACACGAGGAGCGCGTCCGCCGAAGAGATGGCGCAGTGCGCCGCGTTCAACCCGGCGGCGTTCCAGTTCCCGGCACTGAGCGAGGCGTCCACCGCGTCCAGGAACTCCTTGGCTTTCCTCAGGTAGGTGGTGTAGCGCTCTCTCGGGACGTCCCTTGTCTTGATCTTCTTGGGAGTCATGAGATGAGTTCCTTGGGCTCCTTGCCGTGAAGGCTCCGGCCTTCGTCGAGGATGCTCTTGATCAGCGGCAACCCGTTACGATGCTTCCGGCGGAATTCCTCCAATGTCTGGACGTACGGAGAGAATGGGATGCTGAAGCGCCGAGCCAGGACTCTCCGGAGTTTGTCCAGATTCGGCTCCAGCGCCTTGCGGTCGCTCTCGGACGAAACGACGACCAGGAGGTCCAGGTCGCTTCCGAGGTCCCCGCGGTCTCGAGCCATGCTCCCGAAGGCGACGAGGGAGAGGATTGCGGCCCCTGCAGGCTCCTCCAGGAGCGTTCTCTTGACCAACTTGGAAATCTCCCCCGGAATGGATCTCGCTGCCTCGAAATACGGAGCGAAGACATGCTCGACCAGGTAGTTCTCGGCGTTGGCCTTGTAGAGATGCACGTTGGAGACGCGCCTAAAGAGCACCAAACCCCGCGCATAGAGCTTCTTCAGGGCCTCGTGGCAGGCGGGAGCGCTCAGGCCGACCTGCCTGGAGATCTCCCGGCCGCTCCATTCCGCACGGCTGTCGATCAGGAAGCGCAGGATGCGCGCCTGAGAGCCGTCCTTGAGGATGCCGGCGAACGGGAGGCGGGAGCCCATATGTTATGAGTTCCTAACAATTGTAAGGTTATCCTAACAATAGCCTAGCTCATGCGGCGCGGCCTGTCAAGGGGCTCTGGCGCCGGTGACGAGCGGCTTCACCGCACGCCGGGCGGTCTCGGCGCAGCCTTCCCGGGAGCGGGACGCCGCGCCCGGGAGATGTCGGCGTAAGTCTTGCGGACGTCTCCCTTGCGCTTGGGGTGGAACTTCAGCTCGACCTTCCGCCCGAGGATCCTCTCGATCACCCTGACGATGTCGAGCAGGGAGTAGCACCGGCCGTTGGCGATGTTGAAGGTCTCGCCCACGCCCTTGGGGGTCTTGGCGGCCAGGAGGTCAGTGCGGAGGAAAGCTTGTCCCCGTCGCCGTCATCATGGACGACCGCGAGCTCGAGCGCCTCATGAAGCACCTTGGGCTTTCCGCCGATCTTCCCAAGACAGTTCCAGCCAAGTCCAGGCCTCCGCCCATGGAGGGGGATTCCTGCGATGAGGAATCGCAGGCCAATCCCCTCGCCGACTTATACGCGGGCATTGATTCCCTCCCCGCCGACTGAGAGGCCCGGCGCAGCCGGGCTCTGCCCGGCCAACTGACCAGCCTCGAAAACGCCGCCCCTCCTGCCCCGATCCGCGGCTCCCATGGGTGCTTTTCTCATGGTACCATATCCCTGTGAGCGGTCGGAGGGGGGTTCTCCTGAGGACGGCACTTACGAGAATGTGCATTATGTTTCGGATGCCCGCCTATGCTGCCTACGAATCCAGACCTCCTGACATAGCCCCGCTGGATTTTGTCCGCTTTTTGGCTTCCCGGGCCTCATGACGCGACCCCGAACCGCAGCTTCAGCTTCGTCCCCGGGAAGCACGCGTCCATTCCGTTGAGCGCCTCGCACAAGGCCGCGACAGCCAAGCTCCGGTGCGGCGAGCTCAGCGGCGCTAGCATCACGCGCAACTCGCCGTCGCCGACCTCCAGGTCCCCCGCACTCTCGAGCGCGCTCGTCACCAAAGTCCGTCCCTCCTCGTCCGCACGGGCATAGTGCGGGCGCAGCAGGGCGAGCAGGTCGCTCTCCGCCTGGTAGGCCACCATCTTGATGCAGTTCGTCAGGTGCTTGCGCTCCCGCGATAGCTGCATGATCGGCTTGCCACTGACTTCCTTGGCGGGCACCCGCTCCGGGATCAGGCTCCGCTTCTCCTTCAGGACCTCGATCCGGCCCTGGATCTCTCGGATTCTCCGTCCGAGCTCGCCGTGCGCGATCTTGAAGCCCCGGATCGTCGACCGCCGGCTCTCCTTGTTCGCCGCGGCCGCTGCCCCGTAGAGAGCCTGGGCTTTCCTGATATCCGCGCGCGCCGACGCCAGTTCCTTTTCCACTTGGCGGCGCTCCGGGTTGGGCGCCGTCCGCTCCGGGTCTACTGGCTCGGCCACGTAGTCCACCAAGGCGTCCAAGGCAAACTCCTCGATGAGGTACTTGAAGAAGTTCTCCTGTCGCCACCGCTCGAACATCCGATACGCCAGCACTACCGCCGGCAAATCTCGGCGGCTCGTGACGATCGGCGTCTGGTAGCCGTCCGCATTCAACCGCGTGATCTGCCGCAGGCGAAGCCGTCCCTTCAGAAGCCGGATGTTCCGGTCGTTGAGATCGTAGCTCACCTTGCGCTCCTCGATCATCTTCACGCACTGCACGAACTGCGTCGCCGGGATATTCTTCCACCGCCCCTTTCGGTAGGTCAGGATGTCGAATCGGGCTTTGATGAGCTTTACGAACAGCTTCGGGCTCCAGCCCCCGCGGTCGAAGACCACCGTGACCCGGCGGCGAGGCCCCACCAGGGACCTGATCTCGCAGGCCAACGCGGGCAGCATCTTGACCAGCCCCTCGTTGAGCTCCGCCGTCACCACGAATAGGGGATCGCCGTGCTTGTCGTTGACCCAGTAGTCCGTCGTGGACGGCAAGGACAGGCGCATCCGGGTCACGTGCGCTTTCGGTATCCTGCGTCGGCCGTGGTAGACCCGCACGTGGCCGTCCATATAGAGGAAGCCCAGGGCCTTTCCCCGTCGCGCCACGCGCCGCTGGGCCAACTTGCGCCCGAAGACCTCGGCCTTCCGGTAGGCGGCCAGCCGGGTGAGCTTGCGCCGCAGCGTCTTGACCTCCGGCGCACGGTCGAGGCCGAGCAGACGGCCGAGTTCCGGCGGCGCGTGCTCCTTGAGCCCCTCGGGCCGCTTGATGCGCAGCAGCGCCAGCAGAAGCATCGCAACCATCGTGGTCCGCAGGCCGTAGAAGGCCGGGCCGATGTGGCCGTAGACCTCCTGGGCCACCTCGAAGATACCGCTCTGGACCAATGCCGGAACCGCCAGCAGCACGCCGGCGCGGGGAACCTGCCTGCCCGGGATGAACATCGGTTCCGCGTCCATCAACCGGCCCAGCCGGGCGAAGAGCCGGTCGAACAAGCGGTTGGCAGGGTCCGGGTCCAGGTTCCAATTCTTGCCCGACCCGTTGGCCGTGGCCGACGGCTCCGGGGCTTCCTCCCGCTGACCGGACGCCGCCTGCGCTCCGCTCACTCGCCGCAGCCACTTGCTGACTGCCCCCACGCTGACTTTGAGGCGCTCGGCTATGGCGCGCACGCCGAGGCCGGCATTCTTCAGCCCGATCGCCGTCCGGACCCAGGGACTCGGTTGGGCGGGGATTCCCGTCGGATGGCCAGCAGTCCGACCCAACGCGTCCATCCCTCCGTTTTCGAATCGGCGTTGATGGCGTCGCAGGGTTCGTGCGGAGCATCCAAAGGCGCGCGCCACTTCGTTCTGGTCCGCGTATCCGTTGAGGACGAGGCCAACCATCGCATACGCTTCGGCCGTCCGATCCCCGGCCGTCCAAGGAGGCATGGGCAGACCCGCCACCATGACTACGCACACGCCGCCTGCCCGCCGCAAGGAACAGCGCCCATTGATCTGGACCGTAGATGAGGGTGGAGGATCGAGCAAGGGCAAGGCTAGCTGCGAGTCTGCATGGGTCATGGGACCATTTAGCGTGAACACTTCCCGTGGCTATGTCCGCCTCCCCTCGTCGAGAACATTCGGCCATGTCAGGAGGTCTGGAATCCTTCGGCGTCTTCCCGCACCGCCTGGCGGCCTGGGCGCAGCTCTCCGCGAAGTTCCTGCCCCCTTGAAACCTGGTCCTCCCGGCAGGTCTTCATGCTACCATCTCCTCACGGCCGGTCGAAGGGACGCCCCCGAGGGGCGGACCGGCGATGGCGGCTGTTTGAAGGCACCCGGCCATGTCAGAGGAACACCTCCGTCGAGGCGACGCAGCCTACCAGGCGGGACGATTCGATGAGGCGTCCCGCGAGTACGGGCAGGCCTGCTCCGCGGACCCGGCCTCGGTCGAAGCCCGCTGCGGCATGGGCAAGGCCCTGGCGCATCTGCGCCGCTGGGACGAGGCCATCGCGTGCTTCGAGGCCGCGCTGAAGCTGACCCCCGGGCACGGGCCGTCCCTCTACCACCTGGCGATCTGCCTGGACTACCGCGGCCTCTCGGAATCCGCGCTCGGGACGTACGAGCGCTTCCTGTCAGGGCCTCCCGGAGCCGACCAGCAGAGCCTGGACCAATCCCGGAGACGCGCCGCCGAGCTCAGGACGAAGCTGGGCAAGGAGGCTCCAGGCGCCACCGCGACATGGTCTCCAGCGGAGTCGTCCGCCCGGTCGCAGATGGCGCAGGCCCCGCCGGCGAGGAAGGCAGGGTGGCGCGTGGGAGAGAGCGTGGAGGGCCGCTACAAGGTCGAGTCGGTCCTGGGGGAAGGCGGGTTTGGCTCAGTGCACATGGTCCGGGACCTGGGCTGGAAGATGAACCTGGCGGTCAAATCGCCCAGGGAGGACCTGGTGTCCAGCAAGGCTTCCATGGAACGCTTCGTCCGGGAAGCCAACACCTGGGTGGGGCTGGGCCTTCATCCCCACGTCGTGACCTGCTATTTCGTGCGCGTCATCGGCGGCCTCCCCAGCATCTTCGTCGAATACATGGAGGGAGGCAGCCTCGCCGACTGGATGCGGCAAGGCCGCGTGAAGGGGCTCAAGGACTGCCTGGACGCCGCGATCCAGGTCTGCTGGGCCATGGAGCACGCCCATCGCCGGGGGCTGGTGCACCGTGACTTGAAGCCCGACAACTGCATGATGACCCCAGGCGGCGTCCTCAAGATCACGGATTTCGGGCTGGCCAAGGTGAGGGAAGGCGGGGAGGCGGGGGCCGCGGCCGGCGAGACCCGGGACTCCCTGCTGGCGCGGCTGAAGGACGCCATGCGCACGGGACGGCTCGGGACCCCCTCGTACATGGCGCCCGAGCAATGGTCCCAGGCTGCGAAAGCCGCGGAAGCGGCCGACGTCCGGGCGTTCGGCGTCATGTTCCACGAATTGCTCTGCGGCAAGAGGCCCTTCACCATCGAGGAGGGGGAGCCCCCGGACGCGTTCTACCTGAGGATGCTGGAGAGCGGCTGGCGCTGCGACCTCGGCGGCATCACGGACGATGGCCTGCGCCGCATCGTGACTCCGTGCCTGGAGCCGGACCCTTCCCGCCGGACCAAGGACTTCGGGACCCTGGGGATCGCCCTGTCCGTGGCCTACGCGCGGATCGCCGGCGCGCCCTACGGCCGGGAGAGGCAGAAGGAAGCGGACCTGGCGGCCGACACCCTGGTCAACCAGGGCGTGTCCATGGCGTACCTCGGCAGGAACGAGGAATCCATCAGGCTCTTCAACGAAGCGCTCGGACGGGACCCGACGCATCCCGCCGCGATCTACGACCGGGACGTCCTGCAGGTCCGGATGGGCCAGGCCGGCGATGCCGGCCTGGCCGCTGCCCTGCGGGACACGAGGCGCACGCGGGAGAAGGACTGGACGGTCCCCTATCTCGTCGCTCTCGCGGAGCTGCGCCGGGGAGACGCCAAGGCCGCCCTGGCCGAGCTCGACGAAGCGGCCAAGCTGGGCGGGACCAACGCCCTCATCGAACGGGCGTCGGCCTTCGCCAAGGCCGAGGGCCGCGGCAGCCTTCCGGACGAGCTTTTCCTGGTGTTCCCGCGCGGGACGGAATACGCGCTGGCCCAGGAATCGGCTTTCAAGTCCCTCCTGGCCCGGGCCGAGGCCGAGGCCGCCGCGGGCCGGAACGAGAAGGCCTACGCGGCCCTGGTCAAGGCGCGCGGGGTCGAGGGCTTCGAGCACTCCTCCGCGGCCATGGACCTGCAGGCGCGGCTCTGGGCCAAGGGTTTCAGGCGGGAGCTCGTGGAAGGATGGATGAAGCGCTCCTGGGCCGCGCACCAGGGAGCCGTGCGAACGGTCCGCGTCCATCCCGGCGGCCGTCTCCTGCTGAGCGGAGGAGGCGACAGGATGGTCCGCGTGTGGGACCTGCAGACAGGCGAGCCCCAGCGCGTCCTTCAGGGCCACGCCGGGGGGGTCGAGTCCATCGCCCTGTCGGCGGATGGAGGGCGGGCGGCCTCGGGCGGCGAGGACGGTACCGTCAGGGTCTGGGACCTGGCCTCGGGCACGGCGCTCCTGGTCCTGACGGGCCATGCCGGCCCCGTGGCGGCCGTCGCTTTCACCCCGGACGCCAAGCGCGTCCTGTCCGCGGGCGCGGACAAGACGCTGAGGGTCTGGTCCCTCGACACCGGGCGGGAGCTGCGCGTCCTCAAGCTCAACGAGCTTCCGGCCCGCCTGGACGTCTCGCCCGACGGCAGGCTCGCCCTGGTCGCGGACAAGGAGGGCGGGCTGAGCCTCTGGCTCCACGACGAGGGTAAACTCGTCGTCCGCCATTGGCTCTTCGAATGCCCCGTCAACGGCCTGGCCGTGCCCCTGAACGGGGACCGGGTAATCCTGAGCGGAGCGGACGGCACGGTGAAGGTTCTGGACCTGCCTTCCGGACCGTGCCTGCCCTGGTCTGACCGCATCGCCGGAGGCATCAACGACGCGTGCGTGAGCCCTGACGGAAGGTTCGCCTTCTCCGGAGGCGGAGACAAGGTCGGCAGGACCTGGGACGCCGGCTCCAGGACGAACACCGGCTCGTTCGAATGCCACGGCGGGGCCGTCACGGCCGTGTGCCTTTCGCCGGAAGGCCGATACGCGGTCCTGGCCGACGAGGCCGGGCTCCTGTCGGTCTGGGAGCTGGATTGGGAATGCGAGTTCCCCAAGCCGGGCTGGACCGAGGATGCCAGGCCCCAGCTGGAGAACTTCCTCGCGGTCCGCGCCCCGCGGGGCCTCCTGGCCAAGCTCAAGCGCAAGCGCCCGGCGTGGAGCGAGGCCGACTTCCAGAGCCTCATGACCCGCCTCGGATGGTGCGGCTTCGGCCGCCTGACCGAGGGCGACGTCAGGAGCAGGCTCTCCGAGATGGCCGAAGGCCGCTGGAGGCCGGCCGGGACCTCCAAGGCCGGCGCGGGACTCGGCTCGAAGGAGAAGGTCCTCATCGCAGGAGCCGCCGTGGCCTTGCTGGGCTTTGGAGCCGCCTTCTTCCTGCCGCTGCTCAAGGGCAAGCCGAAGGACAAGGCCCCGGCGGAGGGGGGCTTCCAGGAAAGCACGCGCCTGGCGAGGGAGCAGCGGGCCAAGGAAGAGGATGCCAGGCGCCAAGCCGAGGCCGCGGCGCGCGGCAAGGACAAGGAGAGCCTGGCCCTGTTCCAGGAGGCCAACCAGGAGCTTGTAGTCTCGTACGACAAGGTGGCCGAGAAAATCGGGGTCGTGTGGGTCACGATCCCGGGCGGCGAGTTCAGGATGGGCCCTCGACCTCCGAAACGCCTGCCTAATGGCACGATCCCGGGCGGCGAGTTCAGGATGGGCCCTCGACCTCCGAAACGCCTGCCTAATGGGAATCTTTACGTTTTCGGCTACGAGGGGCCGGTGGGCAGCGATGCAAGTCCGAACCATCTGGTGAACATCAGGACGTTCGAGATGAGCAAGACCGAGGTGACCCTCGGCCAATACGCCCAGTGCGTGCTGTCCTTCGCGTGCACAGAGCTCAATCCCATATGCCTCTACAAATACGAAGGATTCGACCGGATGCCCGCGGTCTGCGTGACTTGGAACCAAGCCAAGACCTTCGCGAAATGGGTCGGAGGCCGGCTGCCCAGCGAATCGGAATGGGAGTATGCCGCGACCAACGCCGGCCAGGATGTCGGATTCCCCTGGGGCGATGACAAGCCGGCCTGCGAGAGGACCAACTGGGCATGCCGCGAAGGGGAATCGCTCTGGTTCTGCAGTGAAGAGGTGCGGAGATCCTTCCCTGCGCTCTGCGATCGCAAGACCCCCACTCTGCTCCCTGTCTGCTCCAAGCCTGCCGGGAACACGGCGCAGGGCCTTTGCGACATGGCAGGCAATGTCAAGGAATGGGTCCAGGACGCGTACAATTCCTCGTACAAGGGAGCTCCCTCGGACGGCAGGGCGTGGGAAGCATTCGCGCTGGAGGGACGGGTCAATCGCGGCGGCAAGCTGTCATCCTCCTTCGGCGCTTCCATGACCGTATGCGTCCGCTGCAGGGACTGGACCCCGGCGAACACCTACAACCGCTATCTGGGCTTCCGCGTGGCCAAGTCCATCCCTTGAGCTCCCGAGGGCCCTCCCCTCCACCCCGGGACGGGACACTGAGGATAGGCGGGGTGGCGCTTCGAAGGCAGGGTCGTCGGATACGCTCAGGAACCTGCGGGGCCCAGGCTGCCAGACGAGCTGACGCGGCGGAGACTCCGAGCGTTTCGTCTGGCACCTCGAAGGCCGCGTGGTCGGGTACGCCTGAAGCGTAGCCGACCACGCGGCCTTCGATCTTCTGCGCCGACGGCTTGCGCTTGGGGAAGAACACCCAGGAGCCCGCGTAGAGGAAGGCGACCCCGATCCAGCGCCAGAAGCCCTGGGAATTAAGCTGAAGTTCCCCGCCGACTTTCAAGAGTTCTTCTGATAATTTCAGAGGATCTGCCAAAAGCCGACTTCGCCGTTTCAGCGAAGCTCATAGTTATGCAAAGCTGCGGCGCCCACCCCTAAGGCATTCGAGACGGCCATGTAGCTGCGAGGCCGTCCTAGATACGGCGAACTACTCCGCATACGCCACACCTGCGCGATGATGACGCTGCAGGCCACCGGCGACATCCGAAAGGTGGCCCTGTGGGAAGGCACGCCGCGCGCCGTCATCAAACGACCTTTCCTCCTGCATGGCCTCGGGCATGACGACCCGCGGCAACGCCGCAGGGGCTCGCCTCTTACGCGGCGGCCCAGTTCGGTTCCGGACCCTCATCGATCCCGCCCCCGGCATCGACCCCGGGATCGACTTGGCACTCATCCCCGGAGAAAGCCGGCAGCGAACGCGCAGGCTTGGTCTTCGGAAACCGCGTGGGCAAGCCGACGTGGGCCAGAAGTCTTCCAAGCTCCGCATCGTCCGTGATCACCGCCATCGGCCGCGTCTCGACGCCGCAGATCGGACACAGGATCGGATCGATCTCAAAGACCCGCCTCAAACACGCCGGCCGCGATCTTGATCTGCGAGAGCGCCTGGTAGAGCTGGACGCGCTGGACGTTCGACTTCTCGGCGTCCTTGACCAGCCTCTTGAATCGCTCCGCGTCGATCTTCTCGGGGATGCGGAACCGCTGCTCGTTCTGCGTAGTCCCACGCGGTCGTCTTGCCGCTCGGCGTCGAGTCGATCTGGAGCGGGGGCTTCCCTTGCTCGATCAAGCGAGGGTCGAAGCGGTACTTCGCCCAGGACTGGGGCCAGAAAGCCCTGAGCGTCCACTTCGTGCGGGACAAAGAGAAGCGCGAAGTGGATTTCCTGCTCGCGCTCGAAGGCCGCCCCCTCCTGCTCGTCGAAGCC
>JACQWX010000061.1 GCA_016209035.1 Elusimicrobiota bacterium
TTCCAACCCGAGTTCGAACACGCGATGGGCAAGATCGACAAGCTCAAGTTCTCGAAGCGAGCGTTTTTGTAAGTCACCGGATGAGGGCCTCCGTCGAGACCATCACGGAATTTGACCAAATAGCGCATCATTGAGGTTGAAAAAAAGAAGATACCTGCTACCCTTGCCGAGATTCATGAAGAAGAATTGCCTCGACCTGCTTTGCAGGTCTCGGCCGTCATGAGCTACCGTCTTCTTGCCATCGGCGGGAGCGGCGGCATGGCCTCCCTGCTGGGCGGCTGCGCCTCGGACGGGAGCTACCTGCTCGACATCGTGAATACGGGCACGGAGGGCTTGAAGCTCATCGCGGAGAGCCGGCCCGACCTTGCGCTGGTGGACGTGGACATGCCGGACATCGGGGGCCTGGCGTGGCTGAGGGTCCTGCGGCAGACGGACTCCGGCCGCGACCTGCCCGTCATCGTCGCCAGCGGCCGCAAGGCGGACGACGCCGTGGCCGAAGCCTTCGCCTGGGGCGCCGACGACTTCGTGCTCAAGGAGTGCGACCCGGCCGAGTTCGTCGCGCGCGTGCGCGCGGTGCTGCGCCGGCGCTTCGAGAGGGAGGCGCATCCCGGGGCGTTGGTCTGCGTGGGCTTGGTCTCCCTCGACCCGGCCCGCCACAGGTGCGTGGCGGGCAAGACTCCGGTGAGCCTGCGGCCCCGGGAGTTCGAGTTGCTCGAGGTCCTGATGCGCAGGGCCGGCCGGGTCTTGAGCCGGGGCTACCTTATTGAGACGGTCTGGGGCATGACGAGGGACGTCGACACCCGCGCCATCGACGTGACGGTGAGCCGCCTGCGAAAGGCCCTCGGGTCCCGCGCCGGCCGCTGGGTCGAGACCGTGGAGCGATACGGTTACCGGTTCCGCGACCCCGAGGAGGCCCTCCGGTGAACGCTCCGGCCGCGGGCTCTTGGGAGTTCGTCCGGGAGTTCCTCTCCCTCCTGCGGGACCTGGCGCGCCGTTCCGCTGCCGGCCCCTGCGCCCACGGCGCAGGCGGCCAGGCGTCGGGCGAGGCCGGGGGCGCGGTCGAGGCAGGGGGAGAGAAGGTCGATCGGAGCCGGATACTCGGAGAGGTCTACTCGAGGACCCTGCTGATCGAGAGCGCGGTCCGCGACGTGGAGTCCCGCCTGGCGAGCGTGCAGGTCGAGGAGAAGCGCGTCCTCGCCGAGCTTTCCTCCTTGGCGGACGTCTGGCGCGGGCTGACTGCTCGCGAGCGGGCCGCGGCGGCCGCGGCCCTGCTGGCCAAGACGGAGGAAGCGTCGGTCCTGTGGCTGCGGGCCGCCGAGGAGACCCGACGGGGGGTGAGGGGATTCCTCAAGATGGGCTGGGCCTGGCGCTGGGCCCTGGCCACGCTGCGCGAAGGGCTCGGCGCTCCGGCGGTCGAGGCCGCCGGAGCGATTCGCCGCCTGGAGACCCTCGAGCTGCGGAGGCGCGAGGAGTTGGCCCATCTCAGGGACCTGCTCCAGGTGGAGGTGAACGCCGAAGCCCGGCACGCCGCCGAGGCCTCGGCGCTCACCGGAAAGGCGCTGGAGGAGGCGCGGCGCAAGGCCATGGAGATCTGCTCCGAGCTCGAGGTGTGGCGCGGCCGGGCCTCGGCGCTGGAGCGAGAGACGGAGGACCGGGCGCGGGCTTTCGAGGCGCAATCGGAGAGGGAGCGCGTCGTCCAGGAGGCGCTCAAGGGCGAGCTGGAGAGAGTCCGCAAGGAGCTCTCAAGCGTGCGTTCCGAGCTGGAGCGCTCGCGCGACGAGGCCGCCGTGCTGCGCGTGGCGCTCGACGCCTCGCGCGCCGGCGAGGAGCGGCTCTCCGGCCGGGCGGCCAGTCTCTCGGCGGAGCTGGAGCGGGCCCGCGAAGAGCCTGCGGGCCTGCGTTCCGAGCTGGAGAGGTCGCGCGAGCACGCCTCCGGCGTGCGCTCGGAGCTGGAGGCCGCGCGCTCGGAGCAGGCCGAGCTGCGCCAGGCGCTGGGCGCCTCCCGAGGGCGCGAGGAGCGGCTGGCGCAGCAGGCGGCGGAGCTCTCGGCCGAGCTCGATCCTCTGCGGTCCGGGGAGGCGACGGCCGAGGCCGCGCGCCTGCAGGCGGCGCTGGGAGCCCTGCGCCGGGAGAACGCCGGCCAGGCTGCCGAGCTTTCCGCGCTCCGCGAGGAGAACGGCCGCTTGAGGGAGTCCCTCGCCGAGAAGGCCGCCGCCCTTCGGGAGGCGGTCCAGGCGTCCGAGGCTGAACTCCAGGCGGCGTCGGAGGCCGCGCAGGAGGTACGGCGCGCGATCGAGGCCGAGGTCAAGAGCCTGCGGGAAGAGCGGGCCTCCTTGAGCTCCGCGCTCGACGCCGCCCGCGGCCGAGCCGCGTCCGACCTGAAGGCCATCGAGGAGGAGGCCGAGTCGCTGAGGGGCGAGCTCTCCAAGGCGCAGGCGAGGCTCGCCAAGCTGACCGCCGAGCTCGAGACCCTGTATTCCTCCAAATCTTCCCCGCACCCCTGACGCCACCCGTACGGCATCGGCGGCCGGCCTTTTGTATAATCTCTCCATGGCAAAGACCTGGAGCATCGAAGACTCGGCGCAGACCTACAACCTCAAGGGCTGGGGGCTCAAGCATTTCGGGATCAACGAGGACGGAAACCTCGTGGTCTACCCGCGCCGGACGCCCGACCGGGCCATCGACATCAAGCGGGTCGTCGACGACTTCGTGAGCCGCGGCATCAAGCTGCCGGTGCTCGTGCGCTTCCAAGACGTCCTGCGCCACCGGGTCGAGCAGCTCAACCGGGCCTTCAACGAGGCCATCGAGGAGTTCAAGTACGGCGGGAAGTACATGGGCGTCTACCCCATCAAGGTCAACCAATTGCGCGAGGTGGTCGAGGAGATCCTCGACGCGGGCGAGCCGTTCCAATACGGGCTTGAGGCCGGCAGCAAGGGCGAGCTGATGGCGGTCGTGGCCATGAACGGCGCGGAGAACCTCACGGTGGTCAACGGCTACAAGGACGAGTCCGTCATGCGCCTGGCCGCGGTGGGCCTGAAGATGGGCAAGAAGGTCATCGTGGTGGTCGAGAAGATCGACGAGCTCGCGGCTCTCGTGAAGATCTGCAAGGAGATGGGGGTGCGCCCCTTGATCGGCCTGCGTTGCCGCCTGCAGACCCAGGGGAGCGGCAAGTGGCGCGGCTCGACGGGAGACGCGGCCAAATTCGGGCTCACCACGCCCGAGATCCTGCGCGCGGTCCAGGACCTCAAGGCCCTCCATCTCGGCGACTGCGTGAAGCTCCTGCACTTCCACATCGGCTCGCAGATTACGGACATCCAGGCCGTCAAGGACGCGGTGAAGGAAGGGGCCCGCATCTACGCGAAGCTGCGCAAGCTGGGGCTGGGCCTCGAATACGTGGACTGCGGCGGGGGCCTCGGGGTGGACTACGACGGCACCCACACCACGGGCCTCCACTCCATGAACTATACCTTGCGCGAGTACGTCAGCGGCGTGGTCTACACCATGCACGAGGTCTGCAAGCAGGAGAAGGTGCCCGAGCCCAACATCGTGACCGAGTCCGGCCGGTCCATCGTGGCCCACCATTCGCTCCTGGTCGTTAACGTCTTCGGCTCCATCGAGGCGGGCTCGACCCCCGTCGAGTTCGATACCGCCGCCGACGAGCACGAGGTGGTCTGCGAGATGCGCGACATCCTCGCCTCCTTGAGCCCCCGTAACATCGAGGAGGCCTACCACGACGCCCAGCAGCGCCGCGAGGAGGCCTACTCCATGTTCAAGCTCGGGTACCTGAGCATGGAGGAGCGCGCCAAGGTGGAGGCCATCTATTGGAAGACCTGCCTCGAGATCCAGCGCCTGCTCCCCAGGGCCAAGTTCGTCTCGGACGAGCTCGCCGAGATGACGAAGTCGCTGACCGACCAGTACCTGTGCAACTTCTCGCTCTTCCAGTCCGTGCCGGACTCCTGGGCCATCGGCCAGGTCTTCCCGGTGATGCCGCTCCACCGCCTCACCGAGGAGCCGACGCGGGCCGCGACCCTGGTAGACATCACCTGCGACTCCGACGGCAAGATCTCGCAGTACGTCGGCAAGCGCAACGTGAGCTCCAGCATCCAGATGCACCCCTTGAACGGCGACCCGTACTATCTGGCCGTCTTCCTGGTAGGGGCCTATCAGGCCAGCATGGGCGACATCCACAACCTCTTCGGCCGGGTCAACGAGGTGCACGTCTTCGAGGACGCCGAGGAGCCGGGCGGCTACTACGTGGAGGAGGTCATCCGCGGCCAGACCGTGCGCGACGTGCTGGCTTCCATCCAGTACAGCGAGTTCGAGCTGGCCCGGATGGTCAAGTCCGCCATCGACGTCCAGGTCAAGGCCGGGGCCTTGAAGCCCCGCGAGGGCGTCGACCTCCTCAACCAGTACGAGGCCGTGATGCAGGAGTACACCTACATCGACCACGAGGTCAAGACCGCGCCGGAGCCGTCCCCGGGGAGGGGTACCTGTCCAGGGGACGGGTCTCCCCAGCCGGTGCCGGCCGTTCGGACGGCCTGATGCCGGCGGCGGTCCTCTTCGACCTCGACGGCGTCCTGGTCGACACCTACGACGTGTGGGAGAGCCTCGTCCACGACGTGGCGCGCTCCAAGCCCGCGCCGGACATGGTGCTCGAGGCCTGCCGCAGGCTGCGGGTCCGGCCCGCGGACGCCCTCATGGTCGGGGATTCCGACTTCGACGAGAGGGCCGCCCTCTCCGCCGGGGTTCGCTTCATCAGGTTCCGCTCCTTCGCCGACCTTCGCCGCTTGCCAGGCGTCGACCCCTGACACCGGCTCCGGGGCGGCTCAGAGGTAGCCGAATTCCTTCAGGGAGCGGGGGTCCTTCCGCCAGTCCTTCCTCACCTTGACCCTGATGTCGAGCCGCACGGGGCGTCCGAGGAACTCCTCGGCCGCCGCGGTCGAACGCTCGTGGAGCTTCCGGATCATCCTGCCGTCCTTGCCGATGAGGATGCCCTTCTGCGAGTCCCTCTCCACGAACACGGACGCCATGACCTCGTCGGGCCTTCCCTTGGCTTCCCGGAAGAGCTCGATCTGGACGGCGGCTGCGTGCGGGACTTCCTCCTCGTAGAGCTCGAATATCTTCTCGCGGATGATCTCGGAGACGAAGAAGCGCTCGTACCGGTCCGAGAGATGCTCCCGGTCGTAGTAGGGCTCGCCTTCCGGCAGGAGGCCCTTGAGCGTGTCGAGGAGCTTCTCCACCCCGGCGCCGCGCAGGGCCGAGATGAGGACGACGGCTTGGGGCTTCAAGGCCTCGCGCCAGGCCGCCTCGACCGCGTCGAGGCCGGCGGGGGAAACGTCCACTTTGTTGACGGCAACGACGAGAGGAAGACCCCGACCCCGTAGTGAATCGAATTCCTGGGTGAACCTGGGGTCGGGGAGAACGGGCTCGACCAGGAGCACGACGGCGTCGGTGTCCGAGCGGATGGCCCCGCGCGCGGTCTTGACCAGGGCCTGGCGCAGGCCGTCCTTGGCCTCGGAGAGGAGCCCCGGCGTGTCGAGGAAGCAGATCTGGAAATCGGGGCCGTTCAAGATGCCGAGGATCTTGTGCCGGGTGGTCTGGGGCTTGGACGAGACGATGGAGAGCTTGGACTTGAGCAGGGCGTTGAGCAGTGTGGATTTCCCCGCGTTGGGCCGCCCCGCGAGAACGACGAAGCCGGACTTGAAGCCCATGTCCGGCCTAGTACACCATTTTTCGGCGGCGCTTGGCGAGGTTCACGCGAGGAGGTTCAGCGCCTTGCGTCGCCGGGGCCAAGTTTGGGAGAATGTGACGGTAAATCCATCGACGGAGGACCAAAGGATCATGTTCCAAGGCGGCTCGTCCATCATCATCATACTCGTCGTCGTGGCGTTTCTTTCCATCAAGCTGGTCAATGAATACGACCGGGTGGTCGTGTTCGTGCTGGGCAGGCTCTGGAAGGTCTGCGGGCCGGGCCCCATCATCGTCGTCCCCGGCATCATGCGCGGCCAACTGGTGAGCCTCAGGACCGTGGTCCTCGACGTCCCCCCGCAGGACGTCATCACCAAGGACAATGTGTCCATCAAGGTCAACGCCGTCGTCTACCTCAGGGTCGTGGACCCCCAGAAGGCCATCATCCAGGTGGAGAACTACCTCTACGCCACGAGCCAGTGGGCGCAGACCACGCTACGTTCCATCATCGGTAAATTCGAGGTCGATGAGATCCTGGCGCACCGGGACAAGATCAACGCCGAGCTCCAGCAGATACTTGACGCCCATACCGAGCCCTGGGGCGTGAAGGTCTCGAACGTGGAGATCAAGAACGTGGACTTCGCGCCCGAGATGCTGCGCGCCATGGCCAAGCAGGCCGAAGCGGAGCGCGAGCGGCGCGCCAAGGTCATCCACGCGGAAGGCGAGCTCCAGGCGTCGGAGAAGCTCGGGCAGGCCGCGAACGTCCTGTCGGCCAACCCGGCCTCCATCCAGCTGCGCTATCTGCAGACGCTCTCCGAGATCGCGGTCGACAAGAACACCACCACCATCTTCCCCGTGCCGGTGGACGTGATCTCGATGTTCCTCAAGAAGAACTGACCGGGACGGCGGAGGAGAGCCTCTGGAGAACGGCAAAGCCGGCCTTTCCACCCCGGGACGCGGGGCGTTCCGGGGCGGATTGTACATCCACCTCCCCTTCTGCTCGGGCAGGTGCCACTACTGCGACTTCGTCTCGAACGTCGGGCGGGGGAGGGCCGTCCCCCGCTACCTCGATGCGCTCGAGGCGGAATCCCGGCTGAGGGCGTTCCCTCAGCCGGAGACTCTCTACGTCGGAGGCGGGACCCCGACCGAGCTGGATGCGAAACAGTTGGCGGACCTATTCGCCCTGATCGGGCGCTCGTTCCCGAGCGCCCGATGGCGGGAATCCACCGTCGAAGCCAACCCGGAGAACCTCGACCGCGAGAAGCTCGGGGTGCTCAAGGGCAACGGGGTCACCCGGCTGAGCCTGGGGCTTCAGACGAGCGACGACCGGCTGCTGCGCAGGATAGGAAGGAGGCACGATTACGCGGACTTCCTGAGAGCGTACGGAGAAGCCCGGGCAGCGGGCTTCTCCGTATCAATGGACCTCATGTTCGGGCTGCCGGGCCAGACCATAGAGGGCCTCTCCGCCAGCATCGAGGCCGTGCTGGCCCTGGAGCCCGAGCACCTCTCGGTCTACGGGCTCGACGTCCACGAGGGCACGCCCTTCGGCCGCGAGGGCGCGCGCTGCGACGAGGACCTGGGCCGCGAGATGTTCGAACTCGTCATCGACCGCTTGACCCGCGCGGGATACCATCATTACGAGATCTCCAATTTTGCCCTTCCGGGCCGCGAGTGCGTCCATAACCAAATCTATTGGAGGAACGGGGAGTACGTGGGCCTCGGTTGCGCGGCCTCCTCCTGCATCAACGGAGAGCGCTCGACTAACGTCGAGCGCTTGGACGAGTACTGCTCCCGGGCGCTCTCCGGCAAGAGCCCCGTGGCCCATTCCGAGAGGCTCTCCGGCAAGGAGAGACTCGGCGAGGAGGTCATGCTGGGCTTGAGGCTCTTGGACGGCGTGGAGCTTGAACCCGAGGCGAAGGCCGCCTTCGCCTCGGAGATCGAGTCGCTCCGCGGCCGCGGCCTCGTCGTCCTGGAGGGCGCGCGGCTGCGGCTCACCCGCGAAGGGTTGTTCCTCGCCAATCTCGTCTTCTTGGAATTCGTCGCGCCGTTCGCTGGACCCATCATCCGGACGGGCGCCCCCGTGCGGGCCCAAGAGGTGACGGCATGAGCTCGATCAAGCGGAAGGTCCTTGTCATCGACGACGACTTGGTGGTCCTCGAGACCGTCAAGGTCTCGCTGGCCCACCTCGGCTTCGAGGTCGACACGCTGCAGAAGGCGGACGGGGCCGTGGAGAAGGTCCGGGAGTTCCTTCCGGACCTCGTCCTGCTCGACCTTTACATGCCGGGGTTGGGCGGGTGGGACCTGTGCCGCAAGCTCAAGGCCGACCCGGCGACGAAGGCCATCCCCATCATGATCCTGTCCGGGTCGAGCGAGCCCGTGGACCGGATGAGCGGGATGGAGGCGGGCGCCGTCGACTACGTGACCAAGCCCATCGACGGCGAGGCCTTGGCCGCCAAGATCGAAGCGGGGATCGGGGGGTCCCGTGGCGGATAAGGAGATCCCCAAGACCTACGACTTCGGCCCCACAGAGGAGCGCGTCTACCGCAAGTGGCTCGACGCCGGCGTCCTGCGCTCCATGCCGGACCAAAGGTCGGGCCGCTTCGTCATCATGATGCCGCTGCCCAACGTCACCGGCGCCCTCCACATGGGCCACGCCATGGACAACGTCATGCAGGACCTGCTCACGCGCTGGCACCGCATGAAGGGGGACAACGTCCTCTGGCAGCCCGGGACCGACCACGCCGGCATCGCCACCCAGGCCGTGGTGGAGAAGAGGCTCCTCGAGCTCGAGGGTAAGACCAGGCACGACCTGGGCCGCGAGGCCCTGGTGCGTCGGATCTGGGAGTGGAAGGACCAGAACGAGGCGCGCATCGTCTCCCAGCAGCAGCGCATGGGGTGCTCCTGCGACTGGGGCCGCAGCCGCTTCACCATGGACGAGGTCTGCACCGCGGCCGTGCGTGAGTGCTTCTTCCGCCTGTTCAAGGACGGGCTGGTCTACCGGGGGGTGCGGCTGGTCAACTGGGACTGCCTCCTCCAGACCGCGGTCTCGGACGACGAGATCATCACGGAGGTCGTACAGGGGCATTTCTGGCACCTCCGCTATCCCGTAAAGGACCCGAAGCCCGGCGAGCCGGCTCATGTGGTGGTCGCCACCACGCGGCCCGAGACCATGCTCGGCGACACCGCGGTGGCCTGCCATCCGGACCCCAGGGGCTGCCTCGAGAGCCTCATCCGCGAGACCGAGGAGAAGACGGCCAAGGCCTCGGCCTTGGACCGTCCGGCCATCGAGGCCGAACTCGAGGGCCTGCGCGCTCGGCTGCGGACCCTGGCGCCGCATCTCGAGAAGCTCAGGGACATGGCGAAGGACGGCCGGCAGGTCGTCCTGCCCCTGGCTGAGCGGCCCATCCCGCTGGTCCTCGACGAGTGGGCCAAGCCCGAGATGGGCTCGGGCTGCGTCAAGATCACGCCGGGCCACGATCCCAACGACTACGCGGTGTGGGAGCGGCAGAAGGGCCTCATCGGGATCGTCAGCATCCTGCGGCCGGACGGCACCTTGAATGAGAACGCCGGCCGCTACGCGGGCATGGACGTCAAGGGCGCGCGGGAGGCCGTGCTGTCGGACCTTGAATCCCGCTCCTTGATCGAGGCTGTCGAGGACCGGGAGATACCCATCGGCCATTCGGACCGCTCCCGCACGCCCATCGAGCCGTTCCTATCCAAGCAGTGGTTCGTCCGCATGGGCGACCGGGAGGGCGGCGTGGAGATGGCCGCGGGCACGACCCGGAGCTTCAAGGCCGGCGGCCTGGCCCAGGCCGCCATCGACGCGGTGGTCGGCCCCTGGAAGTCCGGCTCCGGCTTGAAGCTGGAGTTCCACCCCGACCACGAGCGCTACTCGGGCATCTACTTGGCCTGGCTCAAGGAGAAGCGGGATTGGTGCATCAGCCGCCAGCTCTGGTGGGGGCATCGCATCCCCATTTGGACGGCGTCCTTGGACGCCGTCCAAATGGGGCGTTTCTTGGAGTCGGTCCGGTCCGTTCCCGCAGAGGACCTGTACTTCCGCGTCTTCGACGCGGAAGGGAAGGCCGTGGACGTTTCCAAGGAAGGTCATGCCGGAGAAGGTGGTCCTCTTGAAGTCCAACTCTGCCTTAGAAGCTCCGAAGCCGAGCGGCGTTGTTCGGATCTCCTCCGCCCGCTCGGCTTCGTACAAGACCCCGACGTGCTCGACACCTGGTTCTCGAGCGCCTTGTGGCCGTTCAGCACCCTGGGCTGGCCGGACCCGCGGGCCGCGAGCGTCAACCCGGGCCAGACCAGCCTGGCCGCGGTCGAAGGGGTCCAAAGCTCCCTGGGCTATTACTACCCGGGCACCTGCCTCGTGACCGGACGGGACATCATCACGCTGTGGGTGGCCCGCATGATCATGATGGGCCTCTACTGCGTGGGGGACCTGCCCTTCTCGCACTGCTTCATCCACGCCAACATCCTCGACGGCAAGGGCGAGAGGATGAGCAAGTCCAGGGGCAACGGCATCGACCCGGTGGACATCATCGAGCGCTACGGCGCCGACGCCATGCGCTACATCCTCTGCGAGATGCAGACCGGCACGCAGGACATCCGCCTGCCGGTCCAGGCCGTCTCCCCTTTCACGGAGAAGCTCCTCGACCTCTCAAAGCTCAAGCACGGCCCGAGCATCTTCACCTACATCTGCCCGGATTCGGGCAAGGAGTTCGACGTCCTGGGCACCCTTTCGGGCCTGCCCCGGGCCACACTGGTGAGCGACCGCTTCGAGGTGGGACGGGCGTTCTGCACCAAGCTCTGGAACGCGTCGCGCTTCGCCTTCATGAACCTCGGGGAGCATCCCTTCTCGCCGCTCGAGGGCGCGGACCTGCGCGACGAGGACCGCTGGATCCTCTCCCGCCTGGCCCGCGCCATCGAGACGGTCACCGAGAGCCTCCGGCAGTACGGCCCCTCGGTCGCGATCGGCGCGGCGCGCGAGTTCTTCTGGTCGGACCTCTGCGACTGGTACATCGAGCTGGTCCGGCCCAGGCTCAAGGATGAGTCTTCCGCGGTCGAGGGCGGAGCCCGAGCGGCCCGGACCGTGCTCTCCTTCGCCCTGGACCGGACCCTGAGGATACTCCATCCCATGGTGCCCTTCATCACGGAGTCCCTCTGGGAGCGGCTCAACAGCCAGGCTCCCGTGAGGGGCCTCGAGGAGGCTCTGCCCAAGGCGGACTTCCTCGTCAACGCGGCCTGGCCCGAGCCCCTGGAGCGATTCAAGGACCCGGCCATCGAGGCCGAGTTCGAGCGCCTCCGCGCGGTGATCCGGGCGATCCGCGACCTGCGGTCCAAGCACCTGGTCCCCGCCAAAGACAGGCTCAAGGCCTCCATCCGCGTGCGCGGGGAGGCCCTGACGTCCTTGAAGAGGCTCGAACGGCACATCGTCAGCCAAGCGGGCCTCTGCGAGCTGCGCATGGACGCGGAGGTCTCTTCCCCGCCGGCCTCCGCCGCGGCCGTGGCGGCCTGGGCCGCAGGCCCAGGGGCGGAGGTCTTCGTGGAGGGGATCCGGGACCTGGGCCAAGGGCCCAGGGGCCAAGGGCCCAGGGGCCAAGGGCCCAGGAGCCAGGAGTGCGAGCGTCTCGGCAAGCAGATCGCGCAGCTGCGCGTGAAGATCGAGGCGTCAGAGAAGCGGCTCGCCGACCCCAAGTTCACGGACCGCGCCCCGGCCTCCATCGTGGAGACCGAGCGCCAGCGCCGAGCCTTGGCCAAGGGACAACTGGCCGCGCTCGAGGGCCAGCTCAAGTCGCTCGGTTGAGCGCTAATCCCGCCGGAACAGCGCCATCCAGGCGACGGCGACGATCGGGATCGTGGAGAGGACCAGGAGGGCGATGTTCTTGGCGTTCATCGGCTCATTCCCGCAGGACGAGGTTGTCGATGACCAGCTCGACGCCCCGGGCAGCCTTGGCGGTCCGGTAGATGGCGTCCCTCGCCTCGTATGACTCGACGAGGCCCGAGAGGGTCACGATCCTGGCATGGACGTCGATGCTGATGGCGCTGATGTTCAAGCCCCGCTGGCCGCGCAGGGCGGTCTCGATGTTGGCCTGGATGCCGGGGTCCGAGACGTCGGCATCGCCGACCGCGGGCATGCCGACGCAGCCGGCTAGGCAAGCCAACAGGCATGCGAGCAGGAGGGGGCGCGGTCGAGGCCGGAGGCCGAGCGCCCCCTGCGCCATCAGGAAAGGTGTGGGCGGCAGGGGGCGCAGGGGAAGACGCATGACAGAAATGATAACATTTTAGGAGTCCATGCCCGCCAAGATACTGCTGGCCACGCGGAACCGCCACAAGGCGAGGGAACTCTCCGCCATGACGGCCGCAAGCGCCATCGAATTCGCCTCCCTCGACGAGCACCCGGAGATCCCGGAGACGGCGGAGGACGCTCCCACGCTCGAGGGCAACGCCCGCAAGAAGGCTTCGGAGCCGGCCCGGGCCCTGCGGATGTGGACGCTCGCCGAGGACACGGGCCTCGAGGTCGAGGCCCTGGGCGGGGCGCCGGGCGTGCTGGCCGCTCGCTACGCGGGCCCAGGCTGCGACTTCGCGGCCAACAACGCCAAGCTCCTGGCCGCGCTCGAAGGCGTCGAGCCCGCCCGCCGCGGGGCGCGCTTCAGGACCGTGATGGCGCTCTGCGACCCGGAGGGACGCGTGGTGTGCGAGGAGGGCCGGCTCGACGGCGCCATCGCGCTCGCGCCAAGGGGCTCCAACGGCTTCGGCTACGACCCGGTGTTCGTGGTGGAGGGCGGTCTGCGGACCCTCGCGGAGATGACCGACGAGGAGAAGAACCGCATCAGCCACCGCCGGCGCGCCCTGGAGAGGATGCTTCCTCACCTGGCGCGGGCCTGGCGCGAGGCCGCCTTGCTCCTGGCTTTCTTGCTGGCCGTCCCGGGGCCTGCCAAGGCAGGCAGGACGGAACCGGGCCAGGAGACGATCTGGGACCAGATCATGGCCACGCAGGCCAACCGCGGGATGCGCGCGGGGTCGCGCCACATGGACGCCCAGCAGTACGACCTCGCCGAGGCCGAGTTCGAGAAGGCCGTGCGCGCGAGCCCCAACGATCCGACCGCGCACATGCTGCTGGGCGCGGCCTACTACTGGCGGGGGAAGGTCGAGCCGGCCCTGGCGGAGTACCGCAAGGCCATCGAGCTCGACGGGAAGAACGCCCAGGCTTGGATGCTCGTGGGCATCGCCATGGCCTGGAAGGGGGAGGCCGCGCCCGCCTACGAGGCCTTCAGGAAGGCCGGCGAGCTCGACGGGAGCCGCGCCGACATCCAGATGAACATCGGCTCCATCGAGGAGACCCTGGGCAGGAACATGGACGCGTTGAACCACTTCCGCAAGGCGGTCCAGCTCGAGCCTTCCCATCCTCTCTACCACTTCCAGCTCGGCATGCTCTACCGCCGGCTCGGCCGCGACGGCGAGGCCATCGAATCGATGAAAGACGCCCTGAGGCTCTACGGCCAGTACGAGGACGCCCTCCTGGAGCTCGGCGCCGCCGAGGAGCGGCTGGGCCAGGACAAGGCGGCGATGCACAGCTTCAGGAAGGCGGTGGCCCTCAAGTCGAGGGACGCGGTGGCGCGGTTCCGCCTGGGGAAGCTGCTCCTGCAGGGCGGCGACCGTACCTCCGCGCGCGAGGTGTTCGCCGAGGCCTTCCACCTGACGCCTGAGGGCGAGGGGGCGGGACTCCAGCTCTCGGTCGCGTACACGGGGGGCAAGGTGACGTCCGCGGCGCCAGGCTTCGGGAAGCCCTCCTCCGGCCGGCCTCCCGCCGAGGACCCCCCCGACCGGAACGACCCGCTCGACGTGTTCAGGCGCAACCTCGAGCGCATCCCGCTGGAACAGAGCGCGGTCATGAACGTGGACGTGGCCATGGTGCCCAAGCCCAGGCTCACCAAGGTGGACGACGCCGAGAGCCGGGCCTCGCTCAAGAAGGCCCTGGAGAAGGGTCTCCGGCCCGACCGTCCCTCCATCAAGATGGTCCGGCGCGAGTACGACCTGCCCTCGGGCTCCGACTCCGTCCGGGAGGCGCAGATCAAGAAGATACTGGGCGACCTCTCCGACGTGGTCAAGGCCGCGCCTTCGGACTCGGACGTGCGCCTGGGCATGAACCTCACTTACAAGAGGCTCGCCGACGCGCTGACCCGCCGGGGAGACGCCCAGACGGCCCCCAAGGTCTCCTTCCAGCCCCGCCAGGTCGGCAACGACATGGGGCTCTGGGTCATCGGGACGGGCTGGATGACTTTAGTCGAGGAGATGCTGCCCGAGTCGGGCAATGAGCCCGTGCGCGCCAACGACGCCGACTGGTGGGTCGCCACGGGGTTGGGCTACGCGACCGTGGGCGACGGGCAGAAGGCCATGACCGCCTTCGAGGCCGCGCTCCAGATCGAGCCCAAGCACGAGGTCGCCCTGCTCGGCCGCGGGGTCGCCTCGGTGATGACCGGCGACGAGGCGCGGGCCGCGGCCGACTACCGCCGGGTGCTCCAGCTCAACCCCAAGAACCGGGCCGCGTCCGAGGGCCTCAAGTGGCTGCTGCGGCCCCTGAGGAAGAGGCCGTGAGGCCCGTGGGCGGCAGGGGGCTCTCCGCGGGACTCATGGGCGCCTTCGTCGAGCGCGTCCACTTCGTGGGCATCGGCGGGGTCGGCATGAGCGGCATCGCGGAGGTGCTCCACAACCTCGGCTACAAGGTCTCAGGCTCGGACCTCATGGACACCGAGATCACGCGCCGGCTCAAGGGCTTGGGCGTCGCCGTGCACCTGGGCCACGCGGCCCGCCTGGTCAAGGACTGCCAGGTCGTGGTGGTGAGCTCGGCGGTGGCCCCCGACAATCCCGAGGTCGCCGCGGCCAGGGCCGCGGGCATCCCGGTCGTCCAGCGGGCCCTCATGCTCGCGGAGCTCGGCCGCATGAAGCAGACGGTGACGGTGGCCGGGAGCCACGGCAAGACCACGACCACCTCCATGGTCGCGATGGCGCTCAAGTCCGCCGGCGCGGACCCCACCATGGTGGTCGGGGGCCAGCTCAAGGATATCCGCTCCAACGCCCGGCTCGGCGTCGGGGAGTACCTGGTGGCCGAGGCCGACGAATCCGACGGCTCGTTCCTGCACCTCTCGCCTCTCGCCGCCGTGGTGACCAACGTCGACGACGACCATCTCGACTACTACGGGACGCTCGAGCGCCTGCGCAGCGCCTTCCTGGAGCACCTGCGCCGCCTCCCGTTCTACGGCGCCGCCATCCTCTGCGCCGACGACCCGGCGCTCAAGGCCATCGCCGGGGCGCTGGATCTCCGGGGGTGTCCGTCCCCCGGACGGGTCATCACCTACGGCGCCTCCAGGGCCGCCGAATGGAGGGCCGCGTGCATCGAGCTCTCGAGCGCGGGCAGCTCCTTCGTCGTGCTGCACCGGGGCAAGGCGATGGGGACCATCAGGCTCAAGGTGCCGGGGAGGCACAACGTCCTGAACGCTCTCGGGGCCTTGGCCGCCGGCATGTTCCTCGGTTTCCCGTTCAAGGCCCTGGCCCGGGGCCTTTCGGAGTTCGGCGGCGTAGGCCGCAGGCTCGACGTCCTGGGCGAGGCCTCGGGCGTCCATTTCGTGGACGACTACGGCCACCATCCCACGGAAGTGGCGGCCACGCTCGAGGCGCTTCGGCTCTGGAAAGGCCGCCGCGTGGTCGTGTTCCAGCCGCACCGCTATTCCCGGACCAAGCTCCTGGCCGAGCGGTTCGGCCCGGCGTTCAGAGCCGCCGACTTCGTCTACGTGATGGACGTCTACGCGGCAGGGGAGAAGCCCGTGCCCGGAGTGACGTCAAAGCTCATCCTCGATTCCCTGCGCCGGAGCCGCGTCAAGTGCGCCCCCTTCCTCTCGGCGCTGGCGGTGGCCAGGGAGCTCGCGCCTGGCGACGTGGTCCTGACCCTGGGCGCGGGCGACGTGTGGAAGATCGGCGAGGACCTCCTGCGGCGCAGCCGCACGCAGTTCACGAGCCCTGTTTGAGAGCCAGACTCGACCAGCATTTCCTCAAGGACCCGGCGGTGCGCGACCGCATCCTCGCCGCCGCCCGGCTTGGGTCCGGCGACTCGGTCGTCGAGATCGGCCCCGGCCGCGGGTTCCTGACGGGTGAGCTCCTGCGGCGAGCCCCGGTCGTCGCGGTCGAGATGGACGAGCGCCTTGCCGACGCGATGCGGCTGGAGCTCGGGGGAGCGCCTGATTTCCGCCTCATCGCGTCTGATTTCTTGAAGGTGGAGCCGGCCGAACTGGGCCGCCCACCTCTCAAGTTCGTCGCCAACCTGCCGTATTCGGTGGCCGCTCCCATCCTGCAGAGGATACTCTCCTGGGACTGCTGGAGCCTCGCTGTTCTCATGTTCCAAAAAGAGGTGGCGGCGCGCATCCTGGCCGGGCCGGGCTGCCGCGACTACGGGGTGCTCGCCATCTCCGTGGCGGTCAAGGCCGAAGCCGAGCTTGTGACGCTGGCGCCTCCGGCCGCCTTCGTCCCCAGGCCCAAGGTGGATTCCGCGGTCGTGGCCTTGAGGCGCAGGCAGGCGCCGCTCGTCGGGCCGCAGGACGAAGGCGCGTTCTTCCGCGTGGTGCGCGCGGCCTTCAGCCAGCGCCGCAAGACCGTCGTCCATCCGCTGGCCGCTTCCCTTGCCATGGGCCGCGGGATCGTCGGGGCCGCGCTCGAAGCCTGCGGCATCCCTGCCTCGGCCCGCGCCGAGGAGATCCCGCCGGAGGCGTTCCTGCGCCTGGCCGCCGAGTTGACGGATAGAACCCCCGGTACTATACTCTAGGTGCCATGGCTTTCCTCATCAAGGCTGAATTCCCGGGCGAGCCTCCCATCACCAAGGAGCTCTCCGAAGGCGCTCACCTCGTGATCGGGCGCGCCAACCAGGCTACCTTGAGGATTCCCGAGGACCTGGAGATGAGCCGCCTCCACGCCGAGATCCTGGTGGACGGGGGGCTCCTGGTGATCCGGCGCAACCCCGAGTCGACGAACCCCGTGTACCGCGACGGCCGGCCCGTGGACGAGTTCGCCATCTCGGTCGGCGAGAGCTTCCGCATCGGCCAGACCAAGTTCACATTCATGGCGCCTCCCCGACCGGCGCCGCCGTCGCCGGCGGCAGGTGGATGCGCCCCGGCCCACGTCGAGATCATGACCATGTCCGCCAAGGACCTCTACTCCATGGGGGATCCCGGGGGGCGGCTCAAGTACTCGGACCTGCTCGAGGTCCCGGAGATTCTGCGCAAACGCGACCGGAAGGATTTCTACGCGCACATCGCGAGGCTGGTCCGCGGCTCGACCGACGGGACCTTCGCCTGCGTCGTGACCGAGGAGGGCAAGGTCCTCGGCGAGGACACGGTCTCGGGCGCGATGCGCTACCATCCAAGCCTGACCCTCATCCGCAAGGCCTGCAGCCAGGCCCCCCAGCCGACCGTCTATTCCTGGGCGAGGCCTGAGGGCGAGCTCGCCACCCGGCAGGCCGGCCTGGACTGGGCCGTGTGCGCGGCCTGCGCTTCGGCGCAGGTCCCGCACGAGCCCGCCGTGGTCTTCTACGTGGCAGGGTCCCAGGGCACGGCCGGTTCCGAGACCCTCCAGCGCGAGCGGGCCCGGTTCGTGGGCTTGATCGCCGACATGGTGGGCAGGAGCATCGCCATGGACCGGCTCACCACATGGGAAGGCCGGCTCGAGCGCTTCTTCGCCGGGCCCGTGGTCAACAAGATCCTCTCCTCCCCGGACCTGCGGGACATCGAGCCGAAAGTCTCGGTCAGCACCGTGATGTTCTTCGACATCAGGGGGTTCTCCAAGCGCACCGAGGAGAACAACGAGATCATCCTGCAGTACATCGGCGAGCTTAAGGCGGCCATGACCGCCATGACGGCCATCATCATGGATGAGCAGGGCGTGGTCCTGCAGTACATGGGGGACGGCATCCTGGCCTGCTGGAACGTGCCGTTTGAGGACATGACGCACATCGACCTCGCTTGCCGGGCCGCCCTGCGCATGGCCGAGGCCTTCTCCAGGCAGACCGGAGGCTGGCGGTGCGGCATCGGCCTGCACACGGGCGAGGTCGTGGCGGGCGCCATCGGCTCCGAGCAGGTCTTCGCCTACGGTCTGCTGGGCGCGGTGGTGAACCTCGCCTCCCGCGTCGAGGGCATCACCAAGACGCTGGGGGTCTCGGTCCTCGCCACCGAGGACGTGGCGGCCAAGCTCTCCCAGGCGGTGGCGGTGGCGGTCCCGGTCGGTCGCTTCCGGCCCGCCGGCATGGCGGCCGCCATCGACCTCTTCGAGGTCACTCCTTCCCCGGGCGACCCCGAGCGCCTGGAGGTCTTCCGCTCGGGCGCCGCGGCGCTCAAGAAGGGCGACTGGGGCGAGTCGGCCATGATCTTCGGGTCCCTGCCTGGCGAGGACAAGCCGGCCGCCTACCTGCGCTCCGTGGCTGAGAAGCTCTCCAAGGACCCTCCGGCGCACTGGGAGGGCGTCATCGAGCTCTCGCAGAAATAGCCATGAGGATGGGATTCCTGTTCCTGTCGTTGTTGACAATCCTGCCCGGCCGGGCTCTGGGACAGGGCTGCACGCGGGAGAGCCAGGCCGCCGTGAGGAATTGCCAGGAGTGTGTTCTCAAACCGCTACCGCTGAAGTACGATTGCTCGAAATGCGAGCAACTGCAGTGGAACCTGGTCCAGAGTTGCAAGGTAGAATTCGAAAACGCGCAGAGGGCGGTGCAGGCTGCCGAGACCGAGTCGGAGATACTCCAGCACGCGAAAACGATCATGCTGATACTGAACGTGGCCGGAGCGGAGAAGTACGGCGCAGACGGTCAGATAAGTATGCAGCCCTGGCATGGCTTGTGGCAGCCGCTGGCGCCGGAGATCACCAAGCAGGGCCAGGCGGTGCAGGCTGAGTTCAACAAGGCCCTGGAGGTGGTCAGGAACAAGTCCAAGACCGAGAATCTCGAGAAGCCGACGGACGGCGTCCCGCCGCAAGAGGACAAGAAGGGTCCGCCCGTAGTGCCGGGGACGGGAGAGGTCGTCTTCCCCGACGGGAGCCCGGAAGGCGTGCCTGTTCGGGATATCGAGGACCGGATCAAGGAGGGGCAGTACGAGGATGCCGAACGCGACTTGGACCGGATCCTCAGATACGATCCCCAGAACGCGAAGGCGCGGGCCCTGCGGTCTTCGGCGAGGCTCAAGCAGGGCGATTTCGAGGGCGCCCTCGCGGACGCGGAGGCGGTCCTGGCCCAGGACCCGGAGAACAAGGAAGCCAGGCAGATCAAGGACTATATCGAGCTGACCGGCCGGGTCAAGGGCACGGACATGAAGCTCAAGGGCCCTGACTTCGGGTCCAAGGACATGGGCGCCCGATTCGACGGCGGGGGTTCCGCGGGCCTGGCCGGGTCAGGGGGGCTCATGGGCCGTCCTGGCAGGAGCCCTTCGCAGGCCGGCAGGGGCCAAGCCGAGGCTGTGGACGCTGCTGGAACCGGCTGGACGGCCACCGGCCGCGGCGGCCCGGATGCGGGCGCCTATGCCCCGGCCAGCCAGGGGACCCTGCCCATGTCCCAGGGGCTCAATCCCTCGCAGGTCCTGGCCCGGTCCGCGGACAAGAAGCTGCGCCTGGGCGACCTGAGCGGGGCTTTCCTGGAGGCCACGCGCGCCGTGCAGGCGGATCGGGGGAACCCGGCTGCGTGGACCCTGCGCGCGTCTGTCTCGAACAAGCTCAAGAAGTACGACGCCGCCATCTCGGACGCGACCGAGGCTCTGAGGATCGAGCCCAAGAACGTTCCTGCCCTCCTGGAGCGGGGCTTGGCCCAGTACAACCTCGCCAACTACCCGGCCGCGCTCGAGGACATCGGCCAGGCCCTGAGGATCGAGCCGATGAACGCCCTGGCTTATCTCTACCGCGGCATGGTGTTCGAGAAGCTCAGCCGCTACACCGAGGCGCTCTCGGATTACGAGATGGCCGCCAAGCTCGACCCCACGCTCAGACAGTTCTGGGAGGACGCCAAGGCCCGGCTCCTGGGCAAGAAGACCGGCGCCGGAGGGGCCAAGGCCCGGCCTGCCAGACGCGTGGCCCTGCGGGCCGCGTTCGCGGGAATCGCCGTTCTCCTGGTCCTGGCCTGGCTTTGGTCGCGCCGCCGGAAGCCCGACGAAGGGTCGGAACCTCAGGCTCAGGAGCCGCCATGAACGCGATTCGATGTCTGCCGGCGGCCGCGTCTTTGGCCGCCGCCTTGCTGGTTTGCCTGGCAGGGCGGGGGTCATCGCCGGCCTGGGGGGTTATCCTCCCCATGCAGATCGACTCAGGCGGCACGGGCGGCCCTCCTTCAGCGGTGGAGAAGGAACATAAAACCGCGGACGGCCAGAAGGCGGCCGATGCCTCGGCCGAGGAGAAGAAGATCGAGACGCCCACTTCGGCGAAGGGCGGCGCATCCGACCTTCCAGGGCCGAAGAAGAAGGATCAGGCAACGATGGTTGAGCCGCCCAAGTCCAAACCGCCCATGGATGAACTGCCCATGGTCGAAACGCCCGAGGAGCCGCCCGTGGTCGTGACGTCCGAGAAACTGGTCGTCCGGCTGATCCAACAAGGAGACCCTGCCGGAGCGGCGCGGCTCATCGACGAGCTCCAGGCTTCCGGGGAGACTTCGCCCGGGCTCGGAGGGCTGCGTTCGCTGGCTCTGCTCAACTCCGGCGACTCCGAGGGCGCGCTAGAGGCCGCGGTCGAGGCGCTCCATCGCGATCCGGACAACGAGTTGGCGGGCCAGGTGCGGGCCTACGTCGAGTCCGGAGGCAAGGTCAAGGGAGCCAGGCTCCAGCTCAAGGCGCCGGATTTCGGGGCCGGGGTCTCCTGGGCGGCGGGCGGAGCCGAGCCCGCGGGGGGGGAATGGATGTGGGCCAAGGAGGCTCGCGCCCCCGCGGGCCGCGACCATGCCGGGAAGGTCAAGCCTGAAGGCGCTTCGGACGCCCTGGTCCGGGTCTCCATGCAAAAGTTCCGCGTGGGGGACCTTAACGGCGCCTTGCTCGACGCCACCCGGGCCCTGCAGGCGGACAAATCCGATCTTCGGTCGCGGGCCATCCGGGCCGCCGTCTCGAACAGGCAGAAGAACTATGAGGGAGCGGTCTGGGAAGCGGGGGAGATCCTCAAGGTCGAACCCAAGAACGTGCCGGCGCTCCTGGAGAGAGGCTTCGCCCAGTACAACCTGGTCCAATACGGCGCCGCGCTCCAGGACATGGACGAGGCCATCCGGATCGACCCTTCCAACGCCTTGGCGCGCATGTACCGGGGGATGATCCTGGAGAAGATGGGCCGCGCGGCCGAGGCTTTCGCGGAATACGCGAAGGCTGCGCAGCTCGACCCTTCCACGGTGCGCTTTCTGGAGGAGGCCAGGACCCGTGGAGCGGCAGCGCCGGCAGGGAGCGCCTTCGACTGGAAGAGGCTGGCCATGTGGGGCGGGCCGATCGCCCTGGCCCTCGGGCTCATCATCGGAGGGCTCATGTTGCGGCCCGGGGTCCCGGAGAGGTCTGGGACGACGGGGGCTGCGGCGGCGGGGGCCGCTTCGACCGCGCCGACGGTGGCTCAAGGGGGCGCGCCCGGCGAGAGGGTAGAGTTCGCGCCGGGGACGGTGGGCCCGGGGACGCTTTTGGGCGGGACCTACCGCGTCGAGCGCGAGCTGGGCAAGGGCGGGATGGGGGTGGTGTACGAGGCCATGGACGTCAAGCTCCAGCGTCCGGTGGCGCTCAAGCACTTGAAGCGCGAGGCCTATGACTCGCCCGAGATGCGCGAGCGGTTCCTGAAGGAGGCGAGGCTGGTGGCGAAGCTGCGGCACCCGCACCTGGCTGAGATCTTCGCGGTGGTGGGGGAGGAGGACCTCTACCTTGTGTTCGAGCTGGTGCAGGGGGAGGGGCTGGACAAGGTGATCTCAAGGCGTGGGAGGCTGACGCTGGAGGAGGCGAAGCGCGTCGTGGGCGAGGTGTGCGGGGCCTTGGAGTACGCGCACCAGGAGCGCGTCATCCACCGTGACCTCAAGCCCTCGAACGTGATGTTCGACAAGGACGGCAAGGCCAAGGTGATGGACTTCGGGATCGCGCACGAGGCGCGGGGGTCGTCGACGCTGACGCAGACGGCGGCGTGGGGTACGCCGCCGTACATGGCGCCGGAGGCTGAGGGCGGCCGGGTTGGGGTGGAGTCCGACCTCTACGCCTTGGCGGTGATGACGTACGAGATGCTGACGGGGGCGCGGCCGTTCCCCGGGCCGTACTTCTTGGAGAAGAAGCTCAAGAAGGAGTACCCGCCCGCGACGGCGGTCAACGGCGCGCTGCCCAAGTCGGTGGACGCGTTCTTCGCCAAGGCGCTCGAGCCCGAGCCGGAGAGGAGGCATCGCTCCGCGGCCGAGTTCGCGGCCGCCTTTCGGGGCCTGTCCTGAGGGGCTCCCGGCTGTGGTAGAATAGGGGGCGGCGGCTCCACCATGCGTACGATCGCCCTCTCCCTCGCGTCGGCCCTGCTGACGACCTGCGCCCTGGGGGCGGACTGGCTTCCCGAGGTCCCGGGCTGGGCCAGGTTTCACAAGGCGGACCCGGCCCCGTCCTCCGCGGTCGAGTGTCCTCCCGGGTCCCCGCGCAGGCACCCGGCCGAGACCCGGGCTGCCGAGCCGTCGTTCGAGGTGAAGGAGCTCCAGCCCTGGCCGGGCATCCCTCTCCCCAAGGACGACCTGTCCTCGGCCTCCGCCGTGGAGGCCGCGGCGAGGACCGAGGCCTATTGGAGAAGCCGTCCGGCCGACGAGCCTCTGGCGGTCGGCGGGCGCTCCTACACGGCCGGGCACATGGCGCGCAGCTTCGCCGCCTTGGGTGAGATGCTCTCGCGGGGCCTGCGCCTCGGCGCAGGTCCCGAGGCGCTCAAGGCCGAGATCGAGAAGCGCTTCGACGTCTTCCAGGCGGTCAAGCCGGACGGGACCATCGAAGGCGCCATGACCGCCTACTACGATCCCGAGATCCCCGTCGCTGCGGCCGGCGCCGCGGGCGTGCCCATGCATGGCCGGCCCGCGGACCTGGTCAAAGTGGACCCGAGCCTTGGGCTCTCCTTCGATTACGGACGGCGGAACAGCCAGGGCGAGCTCGTCCCCCATTTCGCGCGCAAGGAGGTCGACGCCGGCGCGCTCTCAGGCCACCGAGGGCTCAGGGTGGGGGGTGCTCCCCGACGGGACCAAGGTCAGGCTCTCCTTCAACGGAGCCAACGGCCACCCCTTCCGCTCCGTGGGCAAGACCCTCATCGACTGCGGACTCATCCCGGCCGGGACCGACTCCATGGGCATACTGAGCTACCTCAAGTCGCAGGCCCTCGCGCGCGAGACCGAGCTCGTCGGCGTCAACCCGCGCTACGTCTTCTTCAAGCAGGTGGCGAGCTCGGGAGGACCTTGGGGCGCCTCGGGCGTCGAACTGGTGGCGGGCCGCTCAGTGGCGTCGGACCCCAAGCAGGTCCGGCTGGGCTTGGCCGGCATCCTGGTCTCGAGGAAGCCGGTCGCTTCCGAGGACGGGACCTTGCAGGGCTATGAGGATTTCACCCGGTTCGTCTTCACCCACGACGTGGGCTCGGCCATCCGCGGGCCGGTGCGGCTCGACGTCTTCTGGGGCAGGGGCGCCAGGGCCGAGGCCGAGGCGCACCGCATGATGTTCCCGGGCAAGCTGACCGTCATCGTGCTGAAGTCCCAATGAGCCTGGCCATGCACGCCTCGGCACGCTTGCCCGCGGCGATGGCCGCGGTTCTCCTGCTCGGCTGGCCGACCTCCTCCCTGCGGGCCCAGGAGTCCCGTCCCATCGGCGAGACGGGCTGGGAGATGGCCGACCCCCCGGGATTCATCCTCTCGCCCAGCGCGGTGACCCCGAAATGGACCGGGTTCGGCGCCATGGAAGGCGGGAGCGTCGAGGTCTACGGCGGCGGGCCCATGGACCTTCCGCTCCAGTCCGAATACTGCGGCCAGCAGGAGATCACCCATGCTTTCGACGACATCCATCCGAGCTATCCGACCATGTCCTACTTCTGCGGGGCGTCCTTCTTAGTCTACATCCTCCAGTACGACACGCGGCCGGCCGACGAGAGGATGCTGACCCCGCCGATGGCCGTGGTGCATAAGGTCATGTTCCGTTCAGGAGGCAGGCCCATCAAGGTTGGGCACATGGCGTTGGCCCGCAAGATTCTCGAAGGCTTGGGTCCGGGCATCCATGTGTCCGCGGGGGCGAAGCCGTCGGGCGGTGCGCAGGCCCCTGGGAAGGCGTCCGCCGGCCCGTCATCGTCCTCGGGAGCCAAGCCCGTCCGACGCAAGGCCCTGACGTGGCGCGCCCTGGCCGGCCAAGCCGTCGCTGAAGGTTCGGAGAGGCTCATCCGCGGCGCCGAGTCCAAGGCCTTCGGCGTGCCGGACCCGGCCCCGGTCAAGGCCTTCGAGTACGCCGCGAAGGACTCCCTCGACGGCGCGCAGCGCTCCGCCTTGGTCACGGTCAAGCTCGCTAAGGACGGCGAGACCGTCGAGCCCACCGGCATCCTGCTCAAGACCCTCTCCAAGGACGGCCGGCAGGCCGAGCGCCGCTACTACAAGCTCGACCTCAAAGGGAAGCTCCGCCGCGTCATGATCGAGACGGAGCGCCTCGACAAGGACGGCAACCCCGTGCCTGGTTCGGGCAGGTCCAGGAAGGCCGACCCAAGCGATGCCCGGGTGGAGATTTGGCTGGAGCGCGAGGCCGAGTTCCATCTGAAGGGTGAGCACCGGGCCTCCCCGAGATAAGCGGAGCCTCCGCGGGCGGACATGAGCCCACGGAGGCTCCCTTTCCGATCAACCGGAACCGACGGCTGTTACGACTGCGGAGCGGGCGTCGGCTGAGGGACAGGCTGCTGGACCTTCCTCAGTATCTCGTCGGCGCTTCGATGGGCGTCGCGGATGTCCCGCTCGGCGTCCCCGGAGTAGCGCGAAACGTCCCAGGCCTCCATGGAGAACCCGGCGCGGCGGATGTCCCACTCGGCCCAGCGGGCCTCGTTGGCGACCCAGCCGATCTCGCTTTCGCTCCAGGTGAAGGAGTCCTTGAACCTCCGGGCGGCTGAGACCAGGTTCGGGTCCGGCTGGGCGTTCATGGCGAGGCGGTCGGCGTCCATGCGGATCCGCTGCACGGCCCACGCCAGGTCCCGCAGGTTCCACACCACGCGGTTGAGGTCGCTGCGGAAGAATGGGTCGTTGGACGGCTGGTAGCGCTGCGCGCGCCTCCGGATGTCCGAGAGGTCGAAGCGCAGCCTCTGGGCGGTCCACTGCAGGCCCCGCGTGTCCGAGGCGAGCCTGTCGAGGTCCGAGGCGGCGGCTGCGTTCCTGGCCTGAACCTGCTCGACCCGCGTCGCCAGGATTTGGGCGCGCAGGCCCGTGATGGCGGCTTCGAAGTTCGGCAGGGCGAGCTCGGCGCCGTGAGAGACGGCGGCGAGTGAGACAATCAGCGTCACGACGTGCGTCATGGGTGACCTCCTGTGGGTTGGGCCGCGGGGCCCTCGGGATCGGGAGACAAGATGGCCGGCCGCAGGGACCTGACCAGAGGGATGGTGAAGAAGAAAGAGGAACCGGCGCCGAGCCGGGATTCGGCCCAGATGCGCCCGCCGTGCAGCTCGACGAGGGACCGCGCGATGTTCAGGCCCAGGCCCAGACCCCGGTTCTGCTGCTGGGCGTCCTCCTCCTGGTAGAAGCGGTCGAACACGCGGCTTAGGCCTTCGGGAGAGATGCCGACCCCCGTGTCCCGGACGCAGAAGCGCGCGTGGTCGCCCTCCCTATCGAGAGAAACGGTGATGGCGCCTCCCCCCGGGGTGAACTTCAGGGCGTTGCCGATGAGGTTGGAGAGGACCTGATGGACCCGGCCGTCGTCGGCCCATATCCAGAGGTCTTCCTCCGCGGAGAGCTCGAGCTTGAGCGAAAGGCCTTTCCTCTCGGCCTCGAACCGCGCGTTCTCGACCGATTCCCCCGCGATGCGGACGGAGGACTCCTCCTCGCACCGGAGCTCCACCTTGTGCTGGGAGAGCCGGGTGGACTCGAGCAGCTCCTCGAGCAGGACCGAGAGCCTCTCGGCGTTCCTGTTGATGGATTCGAGGTTCCTGCGGAGCTCTTCGGGGTCGTGGCCCTGGGCGTTCTGCCGCAGGAGGAAGGTGCTGTAGCCGTAGACTACGGTCAGGGGGTTCTTGAGCTCGTGGGAGGCGTTCTGGATGAGCTGGGTCTTGGCCTCGAGCTGATGCTGGAGCTTCTCGACCAAGGAGGTCTTCTGCAGGAGGGTCTTCTTGAGCCTGTAGTGCTCCAGGCCCCGGCGCACGGCGGCGGCCAGGGCCTCCGGGTGCACGGGCTTGTTCAGGTAGTCGTAGGCCCCCTCGCGCAGGGCTTCGAGCGCGGAACCGACGGAGCCGTAGGCCGTGATGACGACCCCGACCGTGGTGGGGTCCGCCTTGCGCGCGGCCTCGAGGACGTCCAAGCCCGACATGTCCGGGAGCCTCAGGTCCGAGAGCACCATGCAGAAGTGCCTGGCCCCGATGAGACGGCAGGCCGCCGTGCCCGTGGAGGCCGAGACGGCCTCGCAGCCCAGGGGCTTCAAGGCGGCGCGCAGATAGCCGAGGGACTCCTCGTCGTCGTCGACGATCAGGATCGTCTCGGCGCAGCCCGCGTTCATCAAGGTTATTGTGGGGCCCAGGGCCCTGTCCGGATAGGGTCCATGGACCCAAGCCCGTCTAGGACTTTGGTCCTATTATAACAATGGCGTCAGGCATTGCGCAACTTGCGCGAAAAGCGCAAGTTGCGCAATGCCTGACACCAGCGGAGGCTTTGTTGTATAATCCTACTCGTCCAAGCCGGGCGGGGATCGGCCTTCCGCCGGGAGGCGTCGGGCGAATTCCGAGCGCAGCGCGGCGTAGGCTTCCTCGACCGTGATGTCCCGGCAGGATGTCCAACTCCGGGAGACCAGGCCGATGTGCCGCGGTCCGCGAGGCCGCCACACCTTGTCGGCGTACCCGGAGTAGAAGCCGAAGGTGGGGGTCCCGACCGCGGCGGCCAGATGCATGGTGCCGGTGGCGTTGACGACGCAGAGGTCGAACGGACGGAGCACCGCGGCGGTGACGCCGATGGAGGCCGGCCCGATGAGGGGGACGGCGACGCTCAAGCCCGCGAGGATGCCCCGGACCCGCGCCTCCTCGCCGGGGCCGGCGAGGTAGACGAGGCGGACGTCTTGTTCTTTGAGCAGGAGGTCGGTCAGGGCCGCGAACTTCTCCTGGGGCCAACGGTGGTCGAATTTCTTGAAGTTGCCCGGGTGGATGAGGACGTTGAGCTTGTCCGGGAGGATGCCGGCTTCGATCAGGAGCCAGCCGGCGGCCTTCTCGTGGGCGGACGTAAGGGAGAGCTCGGTCCGCTCGTCGAATTCCCCGCCGAAGGCGGCGGCGAGGCGACGGTAGCGGTCGAGCATGTGCTCCGCAAGGCCTGGCGCTTCGACCTGCCTGGTGAAGGCGCGGTCGAGCCGGCCCTTCTTGAAGGAGAGTCTGACCCGGGCCCGGGCGAGGGCGGCGAGGGCCGCGGAGGTCTTGGAGAAGGAGGGGTTCAAATCGACGAGGAGGTCCCAGGACCGGCCGAGGAGCGCGGCGGCCAGGCGGGCCGCGGCCATGGGCCGGTAGAATCCGCGCAGGACGGCGACCTCGTCGACGAAGGGGATGAGCCCGGCCGTGTCGGCGCAGGGTTCGCTGGTGACGAGGAGGATGCGGGCGTCGGGGAAAGCCCGGCGCAGAGAGCGCAGGAGGGGGGTCGAGACGATGAGGTCCCCGACCCTGCCGATCCAGAGGGCCGCGACGTTCTGGACCTGCTTCGCGGGCCCGGAGACCGCCGCATCGGGTCCGAGCATGGGATTATAGTATCAAACGGGGTGATTGTAATAAATGATTACGACAGCTGAGCTGAGGGCGGGAGTCGTCATCGAGGACGACGGACAGTGGTTCGAGGTGCTGCATGCCCAGCACCACCGCAAGTCGCAGGCCGCGGCCGTCTACCGGGCTACGCTGAAGAACCTCAACACCGGCGGCGTGGTGGAGAAATCCTACTCGTCGGGCACGAAGTTCAAGGAGATCCCGGTCAACCGCCGGGAGAAGACCTACATCTACGATGAGGGCGAGAACGGCGTGTTCATGGACCTCGAGACCTACGAGCAGGTCTCCTTCCCCAAGTCGAAGCTGGGGGGTCAGGCGAGCTTCCTGCGCGAGAACATGCAGGTGCTCGGGGTCTACATCAACGGGGTGCTCGCGGCCATCGAGCTCCCGCCCAACGTGGTCCTGACCGTGGTCTCGACCGTCCCGGGCGTCAAGGGCGACTCGGTCTCCAACCTGGTCAAGCCGGCGACTCTCGACACGGGGCTGGAGATCAATGTCCCGCTCTTCATCAAGGAGGGCGACAAGGTCAGGGTCGACACCAGGAACGGGCAGTACGTGGAGCGAGTCAAGGAGTGATCCGGGCCGTCATCTTCGACATCGACAACACCCTCACCGACTTCATGCGCATGAAGCGGGCGGCGGTCGATTCCGCCGTGGACGCCATGATCGGCGCGGCGCTCACCACCGAGAAGACGGCGATGGTCGAGAAGGTCTTCGAGATATACTGGAAGGACGGCGTCGAAGACCAGAGGAGCCTCGACAAGGTGCTGCTCGAGGGGCTCGGCCGCATCGACTACAAGATCCTGGCCGCCGGCATCCTGGGCTACCGCCGGGCCAAGGCCGGCGCCATGACCCTCTACCCGCGCGTCGAGATGACCCTGATCGAGCTCACGCGCATGGGCGTCAGGATGGCCGCGGTGTCGGACGCCCCGCGCCTGGAGGCGTGGCTGAGGGTGGTGGGCCTGGGACTGCACCATTTCTTCGACCGCGTGGTCACGGCCGAGGATGTGGGCGCGACCAAGCCGGCTCCCGCGCCCTTCCGCAAGGCCCTCGAGTTCCTCCAGTCCAAGCCCGCCCAGACCCTGATGGTCGGCGACTGGGTGGAGCGCGACATCGCCGGGGCCAAGCGCCTCCATATCCGCACGGCTTGGGCCAAGTACGGCGACACCCACGACACCAAGGACTCCGGAGCCGAGTTCGTGCTCGAGGACATCCACCAGCTGGTGGACATCATCCGCAAGGAGAACGGCGTGCGCGCCGGGGCATGAAAAAAGTCCTGGGGGGCTTGCTGCTGGCAGGTCTCCTGTCGGCTCCAGCCTGCGCCATCCCCATCGAGAAGATGTTCAGCGTGGCGGACGGCAGGCCGGTCGAGGTGGTGGCGGGACAGGCCCTGGTGAGGTTCTCGTCCCATTCCTATCAGTCAAAGGACCACGGCGAGGTCGCGGGGACCGGCTGGCGCCTGGTGGTCCTGTCGTCCGGCATGAAGGTGGCGGAGGGCTTGGCCTGGCTCAAGACCCTCCCGGGCGTGCTGGACGTCGAGCCCAACCATGTCCTGCGGACCACCCGGATGCCAAGCGACCCGCTGGCTTCCTCTCAGTACGCCCTCCAGCGGGTCAACGCTTTCGGCGCTTGGGAGTACGATACCGGCGGGACCTCGCGGGTCACGGTCGCGGTCATCGATACCGGCATCGACGGCTCCCACCCTGACCTGAGCGGCAAGCTCACTAGCACGAGCCAGTTCTACGATCCTGACAACAGCGACGGCGACCAGACAGGGGTCAATCAGCCTCCGACCCCTGCCTGCAACCACGCGACCCGCGTGGCCGGGGTCGCGGCCGCGTACACGGACAACGGCCTCGGGATCGCCGGGATGTCGTGGGGGGGGGGGCTGATCTCTCTGAAGGTCTTCGAGGACAACGACTGCGGCTTGACCGAGAGCGGCTGCGAAGGCGCGACATGCGCCACCTCGGTCCCCGTCGTGGTCAATGCCATCAACTACGCCAGGGGCCTCCATAACACCGCGGGCATCGGCAAGGTCGTCATCAACATGAGCATCGGCGATTCGGTGAACTGCCCCGGGCCCCTTCAGGCCGCGATCACCAACGCGGTGAACGCCGGCGTCCTGGTGGTGGCCTCGGCCGGCAACGACGGCAACGCCGTGATGTCGCCCGCCAACTGCTCCGGCGTCGTCCCGGTGGGCGCGACCGACCAGTCCGACGCGGTCGCTTCCTTCTCCTCGCGGGGGGTCGCGCTCGCGGCCAACGGGCTGGTGGCGCCCGGGGTGGGCGTCCTGACCACCACGCTGAACAACGACTACGCCGGCGCGACGGGAACGTCTTTCTCCGCGCCCATGGTGGCGGGGGCAGCTGCGCTCGTCTGGTCGGCCCGGCCGGATTTCACGGCCTCCCAGGTCAAGGACACCTTGAGGAACTCGGCGGACAACATCGGCGTCTCTGCCCTCGGCGCGGGCTCGGGCGCGCAAACGGGGGGCCGGGCCATGGGAGAGACCTCGGGCGCGGGCCGGCTCAACGCCTTCCGGGCGCTGCGCCTGGCGGTGCGGGGCACGCTCTCGGATTTCGAGGGGGACCAGAAGGCCATCGCCTTCCCCAACCCTTTCCGGTTCAGCCAGGACAGCCAGGTGACGCTTACCATCCCGACGGCCGTACAGGGGGGGCGCTCAGTCATCAAGGTGTACAACGCGGCCGGCGTCTTCGTCAGGGAGTTGAGCGGCACGACCTGGGACGGGAAGAACGCGGCGGGCCAGCGGGTGGTTTCGGGCGTCTACACCTTCGTGGTGACCACGGACAAGGGGACCGCGCTCGGGCGGCTGACGGTCGTCCGGTAGGAGGCTCGACATCACCGGGTCTTCTGGCCGGTCCTGAAGATGCCAAGCGTCGGCAGGCATCCTCGACCTCACCCGTTTCCCGGCGGGCTTGAATTTGGCGGAGCGCATCAAGCCCACCTCGATGCCTGCGGGTCGTGCCCCGGCTGAAAATCATTCGGAGCTCCGGACAAATAAATCATTGCGATGATTGCGCTTCTGCATTTGTTGTGATGGCGCCATCAATGCCATCTTGGAGGCCCGCCGGCCCTGCCCTCAAGTCACCCGGTCAAAAACTGGGGTAAGGTCGAGCAGGTCTCTCCCCTTGACGCCGCAGGCAAGGCGGTGTATAGTATATGTATGGTCCGTACTCAGATTTTCCTCACCCGGCAGGAATACGAGCAGCTCAAGCGCCTGGCCCGGCTCAAAGGGCAGAGCTATTCTTCCATCCTTCGCGGCTACCTGGACCAGGCGCTCGGGATATCCTCCCACCAGGAATTCCTCGACGCCCTGGATGAAGTCGCGGGGTCCGTGCCCCGCGACAGCCTCAGCCGCAGTGTGCGCAAGTCCAGGACCCTGTGGTAAGGATACTCTTCGACACCAGCGCCGCCATCGGCCTCCTGGAGGCCGGCCCGAGGAACGAGATACTCCTCGGCATGGCCAGGGACATGGACCCCGAGGCCGAGCGCTTGTACTGCGCCGTGACGTCCCTGGAGCTGTGCATCGGGGAGCATCCCACGACCGCCAAGGCCCTCAAATTGCTCTCTACCATGCGCTGCGTCCCGCTGGACGACGCTTTGGCGCAGAGGGCCGGCCGGCTCCTGTCGTCATCATTCGGGAAGAAACGCAGGCAGATACCCGACGCCATCATCGCCTCAACCGCGCTGCAGGAGGACGCCTGGCTCTGGACTCTCAACGAGCGGGACTTCGCCGGCTTGCGGGACTTAAGGATGTTCTCTCTCGAGTTGCCCGGACCGCTGAAGAGACTGGATGTCCGCGACGTTCGTGACAAGCGTGACAGGATGTGATCCTTTTTCGGCTTACAATATCAATATCGATATGCCGGGAGTAAGAATATGACCCGTGTCACCGTCTCGAGCAAATTCCAGATCGTCATCCCCAAGGAGATCCGGGGGCAGGCCCATCTGAAGAAGGGGGAAAGACTCGTCGCCTTGTTCAAAGACGGCGTCATCACTCTCGTTCCCGAACACCCGCTGAAGTCCCTCCGCGGGGCGTTCCCCGGCATGGACGGCCGCGACGTCCGCGACAAGCGGGACCGGGCGTGATCCTCCTCGATTCCTCGGTCTGGATCGAGTATCTTGCGGGCGGTGCGAAGGCCGCGCGCCTGGAAAGCTTCCTGGACCGGCCGCAGGACATCCTGACTCCCACGGTCGTCCTGTACGAGGTCTACAAGAAGCTCAAGCGCGAGAAAGGCGAGGAGGCTGCGGTGACCGCCGTTGCTCAACTCACGCGCACGCGCATCATCTCTTTGGACGAGCATGACGCCCTCTGCGCGGCTGACATCAGCCTGGAATACGACATCCCCATGGCGGACGCGATGGTGGCGGCCGCCGCGAGGACCTTCGGGGCAAGAGTGCTCACCATGGACGCCGATTTCGCGAAGATACCGTGGGCTGAGGCGCTCTGAGGGACATCCTTTGACCGCCCATAATCTCACCAAGGGCCGGGTCATCGCCGCCCGGGTGATCAAGGCCGAGTCCCTGCGCGACCGGATGCGGGGGCTCCTCGGCCGCGACTCCATGGCCGCAGACGAGGGGCTCTGGATCGCGCCCTGCCCGCAGATCCACACCTTCTTCATGCGGTTCGCCATCGACGTGGTGTTCCTGGACCGGGAGCTCCGGGTCGTGCGCGTGGCCGAGGACTTGGGGCCCTGGAGGCTCTGCCCCTGGCTGCCCTGGGACCTGAGCGCCCACAGCGTGCTCGAGCTCAAGGGAGGCGTGCTGAAGGGCTCGGTCCGCGTCGGCGACAGGATCGAGTTCCGCGGGTAGTCCCGGTCGGAACGACCTTCCCGGCATTGAACGGGCTCGATTAATCTAGGTAAGAAATGAGATAATATAAGGCCCGCTGGAACGGGGTTTCGCGGGCAAGGGGGGGTTCGGCCGGCGGCGGCCGACCCCTGAACGAGCAAGGGAGCGGCGAAATGGCAGTCAAAGGCGTCCAGCGCCACAAGACGGTGATGGAGATCCTCACCGAGCGCAAGCCTGTCGAAGACGACAAGCTTGCCCAAGCCGAGGCCGAGGCCAACACATCCAACAAGCCCATCCAGACGGTGCTCCTGGAAAAGGAGCTGATGACCAAGGAAGCCCTGGTCAAGCTCCTCTCCGAAGAGTGGAAGGTCGAGATCGCCGACATCGCCAACATGGACATCGACGGCGAGACGGTCAAGATCGTCCCCGAGGGCGTGGCGCGGCGCCACCTGGCCCTGCCGTTCGAAAAAGGGGAGAGCTCTCTCTCCGTCGCCATGGCCAACCCGCTCGACATGTTCATCACCGAGGACCTCCAGACCCGGACGGGCCTCGAGATCAAGCCCTTCCTGGCCCTGCCGCAGGACATCGTGGCGAACATCGACGCGGCCTACGGCAAGGGCGGCGGCGCCTTGATGTCCAAGATCAAGCAGGACGAGGAGGCCTCGGGCAAGAGCTTCCTCGAGGACTGGAAGCCCGACGAGGGCGGCAAGGGGCTGGAAGTGATCAAGGAGGGCCCCAGGGCCTCGGACATCACCAAGGTGGACGCCTCCGCCCCCGAGGTCGAGAAGATGGTCAACGCCATCATCCTCTCGGCCATCAAGATGAAGGCCTCGGACATCCACATCGAGCCCATGGAGGACCCCACGGGGAAGAACTCCAAGGTCGTCCTGCGCTACCGCGTGGACGGCATGCTCCGGTCCGGGCCCTTCTCGGTGCCGTGGCCCTACCGCTTCGCGCTCGCGGCCAAGCTCAAGATCATGACGAACTCCATGAACATCACGGAGCGGCGCATCCCGCAGTCGGGCCGCATCCAGGTGTTGAACCAGGGCAACCCCCTGGAGTTCCGCGTCGAGATGGTGCCGACCGTCTACGGCGAGTCGACCGTCATGCGCATACTCGACCGACGGTCGGTGCAGGTGGACATCAACAAGATGGGGTTCCTGCCCGATACCCTCGAAACCTTCCTCGGGCTCCTCAAGGGCATCGGCGGAAAGAAGAACTTCGGGCTGGTTGTGGTGTGCGGTCCGACGGGATCCGGCAAATCAACAACGCTCTATGCGGCCCTCAACTACGTGAACCGCCCGGACATCAAGATCATAACGGCCGAGAACCCGGTCGAGTACAACTTGGACGGGATTGTCCAGGTCCCGGTCAACCCGGACCTCAAGCTCGGCGAGGACAAGAAGTTCGACTTCGCCACGGCCCTGCGTTCCTTCCTGCGCTTGGACCCGGACGTGATCATGGTCGGCGAAATCCGCGACCAGGAGACCTGCCACATCGCCATGGAAGCCGCCATGACCGGCCACTTGGTGTTCTCGACCATCCACACGAACGACGCTCCCTCCTCCATCTCGCGCATGGTCGACATGCATGTCCCTGAGTTCATGGTGGTGGCCACGGTCAAGGCCGTGCTGGCCCAGCGCCTCTCGCGCCGGCTGTGCGCCGAGTGCAAGGAGCCCCGCGACCCCAAGGAAGACGAGGTCAAGATCTACGAGGAGAACCAGGTCGAGCTCCCGGCCGGGCAGAAGATCATGCAGCCGAAGGGCTGCCCGGTGTGCAACAACACCGGGTACAAGGGCCGCGTGGGCATGCACGAGCTCATGGTCCTCAGCGAGGAGCTGCGCGGCTTCATGCTCCAGACCGTGGCCGCCGACCCGCTGCGGGCCGCGGCCCGCAAGCTGGGCATGCGCCTCCTCGTCGCAGACGGGCTCGAGAAGGTCAAGCAGGGCCTCACCACGGTGCGTGAAGTCCTGGGCGGACAGGAGTAAGCCATGGCAGAGAACACGCAGCAGTCCAAGACGGCGGCGACCGCCCCTGCGACAGCCGGAGCGGCTCCTGCGCCTTCGGCGCAGGAGCGCGGCGCCGGCATCAGCACCGCGCTCGAGCTCTTCGAGATCGCGAACTCCCTCAACGCGACGCTCGACCTCGACGCCCTCCTTATGAAGATCGGGGCGGCCGCGGAGAAGCTCCTCGACAGCGAGGCCAGCTCCACCATGCTCGTCACCGACGACAAGAAGAGCCTCTACTTCAAGGTGGCCTCGGGGGACAAGTCCAAGGCCTTGAAGTCCATGCTGCTGCCCATCGGGCAGGGCATCGGGGGCTCGGTGGCCAAGAACCGCAAGCCGGAGATCGTCAACGACTGCCAGAAGGACCCCCGGTTCGCTGGGAAGTTCGACAAGGCCTCCGGCTTCGTCACCCGGTCGATCCTGGCGGTGCACATGGAGTACCGCAGCGAGGTGGTCGGGGTCGTCGAGGTCCTCAACAAGCGTTCAGGGCCCTACACGGACTCCGACTTGAAGCTCCTCCAGAGCCTGGCCTCGCTCGCCTCGGTCGCCATCACCAACACCAAGATCATGGCGGACCAGAAGAACTTCTTCTCCCACACGCTCGAGATCATGGGGGCGGTCATCGAGACCGCGAAGCCCGCCATGACCGGCCACCCCATGCGCTCGGCCAAGCTCGCCTGCGCCATCGGGAGGATCCTCGGCATGGACGAGTACGAGTACCGGATGCTCTACTACGCGGGCATCCTCCACGACGTCGGGTATGTCGCCTTCAACAACCCGGCGGTCCTCTCCGACTTCGGCGTGGTCAAGGCGGCCGAGGAGCTCCATCCCACGATGTCCGTCAAGATGCTCGAGGGCATCCGCATGATCGAAGGCGCCCTGCCGATGATCCAGTCCCACCACGAGAGATTCGACGGGACCGGCTACCCGAGCAAGCTCTACGGCGAGGCCATCCCCCTGGGCGCGCGCATCCTGCGGCTGACCGAGTGCATGGAGGAGATCCGCATGGTGGGCCTTAAGGCCCCGGACCTCTATCCCCACGCGGTCAAGGAGGCCGAGGACGGGAAGGGCACGAGCTTCGACCCCAAGGTGGTGGAGGCTTTCGTCGAGCTCATGAAGCAGCCCGAGTCCGTCTGGTAGAGCGTCATGGAAGAGGCCAAGAAACCCAAACAGCTCGTCCCGGCCAAGACCCGGGACCTCATCGAGCGCCGCAATCGCGCGATGGAGGCCGGGGGCCCGGAGAAGGTGTCCCGGCAGCGCCGCAAGGGCAAGATGCTGGCTAGGGAGAGGATCGAGTTCCTCCTCGACGAGGACAGCTTCGAGGAGATGGGCCTCCTGGTCGAGACGCGAGCCGTCGATTTCGGCCTGGCCGACGAGAAGCTCCCGGGGGACGGGGTCGTGGCGGGTTTTGGCCGCATCCACGGCCGCGGCGTGTGCGTCTATGCCCAGGACTTCACGGTCAAGGGCGGGACCCTGGGCCTGGCCCACGCGAGGAAGATCTGTTCGGTGATGGACTTGGGCCTGAAGGCCAAGGTCCCGGTCATCGGGTTATGCGACTCGGGCGGCGCGCGGCTTCGGGCGCCATCCCTCAGATCACGGCGATCCTGGGCCCCTGCGCGGGCGGCGCGGTCTATTCGCCCGCGCTCACCGACTTCGTTTTCATGGTGGAGGGCTTGAGCCACATGTTCGTGACCGGGCCAGAGGTGATCAAGGCGGCCACCGGGGAGGCCACGGACTTCGAGTCCCTGGGCGGCGCCAAGGTCCACAGCTCGAAATCCGGGGTGTGCCATTTCCTCGCCGGGTCGGAGCACGACTGCTTCCGCCAGATCCGGGAGCTCCTGGAGTACCTGCCGCAGAGCTGCGACCAAGGACCCAGGGCGGTCATGCCCTCGGACGATCCGCTGCGCCTGAGCCCCCAGCTCGGGACCCTCGCCGAGATGGATCCCAAGAAGCCCTACGACATCCTTGACGTGATCCTGGAGATCGCGGACAACCACCAGTTCCTGGAGTCCCACCGGGGGTTCGCGCTCAACGTCGTGACCGGGTTCGTCCGCCTCAACGGCGAATCCGTCGGGGTCGTCGCCAACAACCCGCTCTACCTCTCCGGGGCGCTCGACATCGACGCCAGCGAGAAGGCCGCGCGGTTCGTGCGCTTCTGCGACTCGTTCAACATCCCGCTCCTGACCCTCGTCGACGTCCCGGGCTACTGGCCCGGGGTGGACCAGGAGCACGCGGGGATCATCCGGCGGGGCGCCAAGCTCCTCTACGCCTATTGCCAGGCCACGGTGCCCAAGGTCACGGTGGTCCTGCGCAAGGCCTACGGAGGGGCGTACGACGTGATGGCCTCCAAGCACGTCCGGGGGGACGTCAACCTCGCCTGGCCCTGCGCCGAGATCGCGGTCATGGGGCCGCAGGGCGCCGTGGAGATCCTATACAAGGAGCGGATCGCCTCCGCCGCCGACCCACGGGCGCTGCGAGACAAGCTGGTGGGGGAGTACGTCGCCGAGTTCGCGTCGCCCTACCAGGCGGCGCGGCGCGGGTACATCGACGAGGTGATCGACGCGAAGGAGACCAGGCCCAAGGTCATCCGCGCCTTCCAGTTCCTGCGCGACAAGGTCGTGGAGTCCGTCAAGAAGAAGCACGGCAACATCCCGCTGTAGTAGCTCAAAGGCCCCCTCGGGGAAAGCATGAGGCGATGAACAATTTCAACGAAAAAGCCAACTTCATCTGGTCCGTGGCGGATCTGCTTCGCGGCCCATACCGTCCCAACCAGTACAAGGACGTCATGTTGCCCATGACCGTCCTGCGCCGCCTCGACTGCGTTCTTGAGCCCACCAAGGAAAAGGTCCTCCAGAAGGCGCAAGGCCTCAAGGGCGGCAAGGTCAAAAACCTGGAGCCGATCCTGAACAAGGCGGCGGACCAGCAGTTCCACAACACCAGCCGCTTCACCTTTCAAAAGCTCAAGGGCGATCCCAACAACATCGCCGCGAACCTGACCAACTACATCAAGGGATTTTCCAGCCGAGCCAGGGGAATCCTCGAGCACTTCGGTTTTGAGGAGCACATCGGCAAGCTGGACAAGGCCGACCGGCTCTACCTGATCGTCTCGAAGTTCTGCGATATCGACCTGCACCCCGACAGGGTTTCAAACATCGAGATGGGTTATGTCTTCGAGGAACTCATCCGGCGCTTCAACGAGGCGTCCAATGAGGAGGCGGGCGACCACTTCACGCCCCGGGAAGTGATCCGGCTGATGGTCGACCTGATATTCCTGCCCGATAATGAAATTTTGACCAAGCGGGGAACCGTCAAGACCTTGTTTGATCCGGCCTCCGGGACCGGCGGCATGCTCTCCGTGAGCGAGAATTACATCCGAGAGCTCAACCCCGACGCCCAGTTGGTCGCCTTCGGCCAGGACTACAACGCCCAGGCCTACGCCATTTGCGGCTCCGACATGATGATCAAGGGGCATGACATCGACAACATCCGCTTTGGCGACAGCTTCACACAGGACCATTTTGCCGGCAAGAAGTTCGACTACATGTTGGCCAACCCCCCGTTCGGTGTGGAATGGAAGCCCCAGGAGACCTTCATCCGAAGAGAGAGCGAGGAACAGGGCTTCGGCGGGCGCTTCGGCGCGGGGCTGCCCAGGATCAACGACGGGTCGCTGCTCTTTTTGCAACACATGATCAGCAAGATGAAGGATCCCAAGGAGGGCGGCACGCGTCTGGCCATCGTCTTCAACGGATCGCCTCTTTTCACCGGCTCGGCCGGGGCCGGTGAAAGCGAGATTCGCCGCTGGATCATCGAGAAAGACCGGCTCGAGGGGATCGTCGCCCTGCCGGATCAACTCTTCTACAACACGGGCATCTCCACCTACCTCTGGATCGTCACCAATCGCAAGGAAAGGCGCCGCCGCGGGAAGGTCCAGCTCGTGGACGCCGCCGGCTTCTTCAAGAAGATGCGCAAGAGCCTCGGCAACAAGCGCCACGAGATTTGCGACCCGCAAAGGCACGGCATCGCGCGCCTCTATGGAGACTTCAAGGCGGGCGAACATGTCCGGATTTTCGACAACGAGGACTTCGGCTACAGGCGGATCACGGTCGAAAGACCGCTAAGGCTTAACTTCGCCGCAGACAAGGAGCGGTGGCTTAAGCTCGAAGAGTCAACGGCGTTTTCGCATCTCGCCTCCAGCCGAAAGCGCAAGGACGCCAAGACCGCCCAGGAGGAGATAGCCGAGGGGCGCAAGCTCCAGAAGGCAATCCTCGCGGCTCTAGGCGGCCTGGCGAGCAAGAAAGTCGTGAAGAGCCGCGACGCCTTTGCCGGCATGGTCGAGCGGGCGTTTGAGAAGGCCGGCCTCAAGGTCCCCGCGCCCCTCTTAAGCGCCGTCTTGGAAGCTCTGGCCGAGCGCGACGAGACCGCCGACATCTGCAAGGATGCCAAGGGCAACCCGGAGCCGGACCCCGAACTGCGCGACTGCGAGAATGTGCCGCTCAAGGAGGATGCGGCCGCGTACATGAGGCGCGAGGTGCTGCCGCATGTCCCTGATGCCTGGGTGGATGAGTCCAAGGCCAAGGTGGGCTACGAGGTAAGCTTTAACCGTTACTTCTACAAGTACACGCCGCCGCGGCCGCTCCCTGAAATTACGGCGGATCTCAAGAAGGTCGAGGAGGAAATCGCCAGGATGCTGGCGGAGATGACGCAATGACGGACCGCCTGCCGGAAAAGCCGGGGCCGGGCTCCGCCATCATCATCTATCCGGCCGAGGAAGGCCGCAGCCGAATCCAGGTTCGGCTTCAAGATGAGACGGTCTGGCTGACGCAGATTGGGCTGGCGGAGCTTTATCAAACCACCGTCGCCAACATCAACATTCACATCAAGAATATCCTGGCCGACGGCGAACTCACCGAAAGGGCAACTATTAAGGATTACTTAATGGTTCGCTCGGAGGGTTTGCGCCAGGTCCGGCGGGCCGTCAAACATTACAACCTCGACATGATTCTTGCCGTCGGCTACCGGGTGCGCTCTGCGCGCGGCGCGCAGTTCCGCCAATGGGCCACCGAACGTCTGCGCGAATACCTCATCAAGGGCTTCACGCTGGACGATGAACGCCTGAAAGGCAGCGACCGGCTGGCGGACCACTTCGACGAGCTGCTGGCCCGCATCCGGGAAATCCGGGCCAGCGAAGCGCGCGTCTACCAGCGCATCCGGGAGATTTTCGCGTTAGCCTCGGACTACAGGGAAAGAGAGCAAGACACGCAGGCGTTCTTCGCCGTCATGCAGAACAAGATGCACTACGCGGCGGCGGGGATGACGGCGGCGGAGATCGTCCGCCGACGCGCCGACGCGGACAAACCCAACATGGGGCTGACCTCCTGGAAAGGCGGCCGGGCGCTTAAACGCGACGTGACGACGGCGAAGAATTACCTGAACGAGGCTGAGATCGACACGCTCAACCGCATCACGGTGATGTTCATGGACCAGGCCGAGTTCCGCGCCCGGCGGCGCCAGGACATCCGCATGAGCGACTGGACGGCGTTTCTGGACAAATTCCTGCGCGACACGGAACTGCCCGTGCTGACGGATGCGGGCGCGGTCAGCCATGAAGCGGCGCTCGCGTGGGCCGAGGCGCAATACGACGCCTTCACCGTGCGGCGGCGGCTGGAGACCGAAGCGGCCGCCGAAGGGCGCTATCTGGACGATCTGCGGGCTTCGGCCAAAACGCTGGAAAACGAGCGGAAGAAATCGTCTACCGCCAAGCACAAGACCCAAAAGCCGCGCAAGAAGAACGCCAAGCCATGACCGTCACGGAGAAGCGGCCGATGAAATTGGCGGCCTATCCCCAATACAAGCCCTCCGGCGTCGAGTGGCTGGGGGAGATACCCGGTCACTGGAAGGTCATTCGCGTCAAGACGCTCGAAGGCAACACCTCCCGCGTTGTGCAAACAGGGCCTTTTGGAGCACAGCTGCACGCTTCAGACTATGTGGATGAAGGGATACCATTGATTCTCATCCGCAACGTCGGAGAGATGCGACTCGATGAATCCAATATGCCAAGAGTCGAACTCGAAGATGCCGAGCGTCTCTCGATGTATCGCGTCGAGCCTGGCGACATCGTATTCAGTAGGGTTGGGAGCATTGGAAGGATTGCCCCCATCACGGAACGAGAACGTGGCTGGCTCATATCTGGCCAAATGCTGCGCCTCCGTGTCAGGAATCCGGCACTCGATAGCAGGTTCGCTGCCTATGCTTTCGGATCATCTTCGGTACTGACCTTTGTTGAGCTACAGTCGGTCGGTTCTACCAGAGAGTCGATCAACACCGACATCCTGCGGAACCTGCCATTACCGCTGCCACCCGTTGATGACCAGCACGCCATCGCCGTCTTCCTCGACCGCGAGACGCAGCGAATAGACTCACTCGTCGCCAAGAAGGAGCGGCAGATCGAACTTCTCCAGGAGAAGCGCGCCGCCCTGATCAGCCATGCCGTCACCAAAGGCCTCGACCCGAACGTTCCCATGAATGACTCCGGCATTCAATGGCTAGGCGCGATCCCGAACCACTGGGACGTCTATCGAGCCAAGGTCTTGTTCCGCGAGGTCAACGACCGTTCAACGACCGGCGATGAAGAGCTTTTGACGGTATCTCATATCACAGGGGTCACCCCTCGGGCAGAGAAGGACGTCAACATGTTCCTGGCCGAGTCCCTCGAAGACTACAAGAGGTGCGACCCCGGTGACCTGGTGATCAACACGATGTGGGCCTGGATGGGCGCAATGGGTTTCGCCTCTCGCGCCGGGATCGTCAGCCCTTCTTACAATGTCTATCGGTTCCGCAACAATGCTCCGGAGCCACGGTTCTACGATTACCTATTCAGGACCGGCAGGTTTGCAGCAGAAGTCAGGTGCCATTCCCAGGGCATTTGGACATCCCGCCTGCGGCTGTATCCAGAAGAGTTTTTTGAGATTCGCCTGCCCTGCCCTCCGCCGGGGGAACAGCGCTCGATTGTTGCCGCGATACAGAACGAGACCGGCAGTTACGATGTGTTGCAGGCACGGATTGAACGATCCATTGAGAAACTCCGCGAGTACCGCGTTGCACTCATCTCCGCAGCGGTCACCGGGAAGATCGACGTGCGGGAGGAGGCGGCATGATGCGCGTCGAAGTCAAGCCGGAACTCTTGCACTGGGCGCGCGAACGGGCGGGCTACAGCCTGGCCGGTCTACGCAAGAGGTTTGCTCGCCTCGAATCGTGGGAACGCGGCGAGGCCATGCCCACCCTCAAGCAGTTGGAGGCGTTCGCCAAGGCCACCTTCGTGCCCATCGGGTACCTGTTCCTTGCCGAGCCGCCCGATGAGCGGGTCCCGATTCCGGACCTTCGCACCATGGGTAGCGAACCTCTCGGGCCGCCCAGCCCCGATTTGCTCGATGTCCTCTACCTTTGCCAGCGCCGCCAGGCTTGGTACCGCGATTACGCAAAGTTGATTGGAGAGGGACCGCGCCGATTTGCGGGTTCTGCACGGATAGAGGATACTGTCGAGCAGACTGCCGATGCGATGAGGCGGGCGCTGAACTTCGACCTGGAGGCGCGGCGTACCTGTCCGACCTGGACCGAGGCGCTGCGGCGCTTCATCGACCAAGCCGAGGATCTTGGTATCCTCGTGATGGTAAGCGGCGTCGTGGGAAGCAACAACCGGCGAAAGCTCGACCCGGAGGAATTCCGGGGATTCGCCCTGGCTGACGACCTTGCGCCGCTCGTTTTCGTCAACGGCGCCGACACCAGGGCGGCGCAGATGTTCACCCTATCCCACGAGCTTGCGCATCTCTGGTTGGGCGAAAGCGCCCTTTCTGACGCCAGGCCCGACTCGGCGCCGTCGCACCGGGTCGAGCGCTGGTGCAACCAGGTGGCTGCCGAGCTCCTGGTGCCACTCGGCGCGCTACAGGAGGCTCTGCCACGGATGGATCCGCTTGCTGAGGCGCAGAATCTTGCGCGTCGGTTCAAGGTAAGCACACTGGTCATCCTGAGCCGGATTCTCGATACCGGGCGCATCTCGCGGAACACATTTCAAGAAGCATACAATCAAGAACTGGGTCGCCTTCGGAGGCTGCCGAAGTTCAGCGGCGGTGACTTCTACCTGACGCAAGGGGCGCGGCTGAGCAAGCGCTTCGTTCGGACGCTGGTGGCCAGCACGCTGGAAGGACAGACATCGTTCACCGAAGCTTTCCGGTTGCTCGGCGTAAAAAAGATGGCGACGTTTCGCGAACTCGGCGTCAGCCTCGGGGTAGGCGCCTGATGGCGTATCTGCTGGACGCCGACGTATTCATTCGAGCCAAGAACCTCCACTATGGGTTCGACTTCTGTCCGGCGTTTTGGGATTGGCTGGTTGCGGAGAACACTCACGGAAGGCTGTTCAGCATCGAGAAGGTTGGTGACGAACTTCACGCCATTGCAGATGATCTTTCAGACTGGGCGGACGCGAGAGGACCGGGTTTTTTCCTTAGACCCGACGCATTGGTCCTCCCCGCGCTGGCGCAAGTCAGCAACTGGGCTCGCGGACAGAAATACACGGCCGTTGCGGTGAACGAATTCCTCCAAGTGGCCGACTACTATCTGGTCGCGCATGCTCTTGCGGGAAAGCATACAGTAGTCACGCACGAGGTCCCGTCGGCGTCGCTCCAAAAGATCAAGATTCCTGACGCCTGCGTGAGTCTTGGGATCAAGTGCATGACTCCGTTCGAAATGCTGCGGCGAGAAAGGGCGCGTTTCGTGCTGGATAACAAAAGGGGTGCCGACTGATGCCGGGGCAACACACGGAACAAACTTTCGAAGCCGCCATCGAACTCTCCCTGACCGAGCATGGCGGCTACGCCAAGGCCGACCCCGCCGGCTTCGATCCCAAGCGCGGCCTCGAGCCCAAGCTCTTCCTCGACTTCGTGCGGGAGACCCAGCCCAAGGAATGGGAATACCTCAAGAATCTCCAGAAGGACAAGGCCGAGGAAACGCTCCTAGACGACCTCTGCCGAGCGCTCGACTCCGAGCATGAGGGCTGCCTCAAGGTCCTGCGCCACGGCTTCAAATGCTTCGGCAAGTTCTTTCGTGCCGCCTACTTCGCCCCGGCCAGCGGGCTAAATCCGGACACCCAAAGGCTCTACGCCGCCAACCGCCTGGCCATCACTCGGCAGCTTCGGTATTCCAGCCGCCATGGGAACACTCTGGATGTCGCCCTGAGCCTCAACGGCATCCCCGTCGCTACGGCCGAGCTCAAGAACCCCATGACGGGACAGACCTGGAAGGACGCCATCACCCAGTACCGCGCCGACCGCGATCCCGCGGACGTCATCTTCCATTTCAAGAAGCGAACCCTGGTGCATTTTGCCGTAGACCCCGATCAGGTCTACATGACCACCCGCTTGTCCGGACACGGCACGCACTTCCTTCCATTTAATAAGGGCCGCGGAACCGGATCAGGCAATCCCGACAACCCACACGGCTGCAAGACCGCCTATCTTTGGGAAGAGGTCCTTCGGCGGGAGAGCTTCCTGGATATTCTGGCGCGCTTTATCCACATCCAAATCGAGGAAAAGAATCTCGGGGGCAGGCACATCAAGAAAGAGACGATGATCTTCCCCCGCTACCACCAGCTCGACTGCGTTCGAAAGCTGGTGGCCGACGCCGAGGCCGACGGAGCCGGCCAGAACCGCCTGGTCCAGCATTCGGCCGGCAGCGGCAAGAGCAACTCCATCGCCTGGCTCGCCCATCGCCTGGCCAGCCTCTATAACGCCAAAGACGAGAAGGTATACGACTCCATCATCGTGGTCACCGACCGGATCGTCCTGGACCAGCAACTCCAGAACACGATCTACCAGATCGAGCACAAACAGGGCGTGGTCCAAAAGATCGATACCGACTCCAACCAACTCGCAGAGGCCTTGGCCTCCGGCTTGCCCATCGTCATCACCACGCTCCAGAAATTCCCGTTCGTGACCCAAAAGATCGGCGATTTGCCCGAGCGCCGGTACGCCGTCATCGTTGATGAGGCCCACAGCTCCCAGGGCGGGGAGACGGCCACCGAACTCAAGGGCGTCCTGGGCCGCGCCGCCATCAAGGAGGAGGCCCGCAAGAAGGCCGAAGAGGAGGGCTTGCCCGATTACGAGGAGGAAGTCCTGCGCACCATGGCCAAGCGCGGGCGGCAGCCAAACATCAGCTTCTTTGCGTTTACGGCCACCCCGAAATACCGGACACTGGAAGTCTTCGGCCGGCCGGGCCCGGACGGCAAGCCGCGGCCCTTCCACCTCTACAGCATGCGCCAGGCCATCGAGGAGAGGTTTATCCTCGACGTGCTCAAGAACTATACGACCTACAAGACCTACTACCGTCTCATCAAATCCGTCGCGGACGATCCCCAGGTCGACAAGCGCAAGGCCGCGCGGGCCCTGGCGCGCTTCATGAGCCTGCATCCGCACAATATCTCCCAAAAAACCGAGGTGATGGTGGAGCATTTTCGGCAATTCACCATGCACAAGATCGGCGGCAAGGCCAAGGCCATGGTGGTGACCTCCAGCCGCCTGCACGCCGTCCGCTACAAGCAGTCCTTCGACAAATACATCGCCGACAAAGGCTACCTGGGCATTAAGACGCTCGTGGCTTTCTCAGGCACCGTCGTCGATCCGGATGTGCCCGGCGTGGAATACACGGAAGTGGGCATGAACCAGGGCATCCGGGAAAAGGAGCTGCCCGAGCGCTTCGCCTCGGACGAGTACCAGGTCCTGCTGGTGGCCGAAAAGTATCAAACGGGCTTTGACCAGCCCTTTCTACACACCATGTACGTGGACAAGCGGCTGGCCGGCATCCAAGCCGTGCAAACCCTTTCGCGCCTGAACCGTACCTATCCAGGCAAGGAAGACACCTTCGTCTTGGATTTTGTGAACGATCCGGACGAGGTCTTGGCCGCCTTCCAGCCCTACTACGAGCAAACGCTCATCGGCGAGCAGGCCGAAGCGCGGCACCTCTATGAGCTCCAGGCAAGACTGGACGAACAACAGGTCTACCACAAAGCCGAGGTGGAGGAATTCGCCAGGGCCTTCTACAAACCCCGGGAGGACCAGACTCCCGCGGACCACGCCCGCATGAACGCCTGCATCGACCCCGCGGTCAACCGCTACAAGGAACTCGCTGAGGATGTCCAGGAGGAGTTCCGCAAGACCCTGGTGGCCTACCGCAACCTCTACGCCTTCCTCTCCCAGGTGATTCCCTTTCAGGACTCCGAATTAGAAAAGCTCTATTCCTACGTCCGATTCCTTCTCACCAAGCTCCCCAAGGGAGGCCACGGCCCTTCCTATAATTTTGAGGACGAGGTAGCTCTCAAATACTACCGTCTGCAAAAGATCAGCGAAGGGACCCTGACCCTGGAGCCTGGCATGGGGGCGGAGATCACGGGTCCGCTCGCCGTAGGCACAGGGCTAGCGCAGGGCGTGAAGATCATGCTTTCCCGGTTGATAGACATCCTCAATGAGCGATTTGGGACCAACTTCCGGCCGGGGGACCAGTTGTTGAAGCCCTTAGGTACGTCGAATTTCTACCTGTGTATTCGTTGGAAGCAGCGGCCGGCAAATTCGGCGGGGGGCGGGAGGTGCGCGAGCAGGGCTGGACGAAGGTTTCGACCGGGCGTCGGCTTACCAAGGACATGTTCGTGGCTAAGGTTGTTGGCCGCTCTATGGAGACCAGGATTCCCAACGGCAGCTATTGTGTGTTCTCGCTCCACCGCGGAGGCAGTCGCCAGGGAAAGATTGTGCTCGTTGAGCATCATGGCATCAGCGATCCCGAAACGGGAGGAAGCTATACGGTGAAACGATATCGCAGCGAGAAGGCAGCGGGGGAAGGCGAGCTTTGGCAACATACGAAGATCGTCCTAGAATCTCTCAACCCGGAAATCAAGCACATCGAGTTATCTGGGAATAGCGAGGACGAGTTCCGGGTTGTCGCGGAACTTGTCGAGGTCCTTGAATAGCCGCAACCAAGGCACAAGCCTATGTCTTCTGTAGTACTAATCAGGAAGGCGCTCTGAGTGACTTCAGCCCCGTTGCTCTTGGCCGTCGACGTCGGCAATACCTCGCTGACCGCGGGGGTCTTCCGGGGCGAGCGCCTGGTGCGCCGGGGGCGCCTGGCCACGAAGGCCTCCCTGGAGCGCGGGAGCCTGAGCGCGAGGCTGGCCTCCTGCGTCGGGATGGGGGGTCTGCGCGCCGGCCTCATGGCCGTCGTCTTCGCGAGCGTGGTGCCGCCGCTGGACCGGAAGCTCTCGGCGGCCTTGCGCGAGCGCTTCCGGTGTCCGGTCCTGGCCGTGACCCCGGCCTCGCCGCTGGGCATCCCGCTAAAGGTCAAAGCCCCGCGGGAGGTCGGCGCGGACAGGATCGTCAACGCGCTGGCGGCGCGGGAGCTCGTCGGCGCTCCCGCGGTGGTGGTGGACATCGGGACGGCCGCGACCGTGGACTGCGTCACGGCGAAGGGCGAGTACGCGGGCGGGGCCATCATGCCGGGCCCCGGCATGGCGGCCGAAGCGCTCCGGGAACGCACGGCGAAGCTCCCCTTCGTCGAGCCGGGCAGGGCCTTGAGGGCCGTCGGCACGGACACGGTCGAGTGCATCCGGTCGGGCCTCTACTTCGGGTACCTCGGCATGGTCCGGGGCATGGTCGAAGCGACGCTCGAGGAGATGGGCGAAGACGGGGTCAAGGTGGTCCTGACGGGCGGCTACGCCAAGCTCTATGGGCGCGGACTCGGGCCGGAATTTTGTATCATGCCGGACCTCACCCTTCAGGGCTTAAGGCTGGCGTACGACATTCTTGCCGGAGGAGGGATTCGATGATGCTGAAGGCATTCTTTTCTATCCTGCTGACCGCGGCGCTGGCCGCTCCCGCGGCCGCCGACCAGTACGGCGGCTTCCAGCAGTTCTCGGACAAAGGCTCGCTCAAGCCCTTCGCCCGGGACCTGGGCGGCATCCTTGGTTCCTCCTCCTTCCACAGCGGGCGGCCCCTGGGCTTCTCCGGCTTCGACGTGGGACTGCGCGGCGGCCTGCAGTTCTCCCCGGACAAGCGCGACAAGGTCCTGCGCGACAAAGGCGTCAAGGCGTTCGGCCTGCCCTGGGTTCAGGCCGAGGTGGGCCTCCCCATGCGTTTCGACGTCTTCATCTGCGGAGCGAGCTTCGAGGGCCTGACCGTCTCCGGCGGGGGCCTAAGGTGGGGCGTCTTCAAGGGGGGGGACAAGCCGTGGGCCTTCCAGCTCCTCGTGGCGGGCCTGGGCCACGCTTTCGTGCACCAGCATTTCTCCGGGGTCCACGCGGGCGCGAACATCGTGGGCTCCATGGGGAACCAGTACATCGTCTTCTACACCGGACCCGGCTTCGACTGGACCAGGCTAGTTGCCCGGTCCGCCACCCCCACCGGCACGGCAGACGCCTTCCCGGCCGGCGAGACGGTCCGCGCCTTCGAGTACCGCTGCACCGCGGGGATCAAGCTCAAGCCTTTCGCGGCCGTCACGAGCAACAAGATCCTGCCGTACCTTTACCTGGGCGCCGGCTACGTGCTGGTGCACGGCGAGAGCGGCATCGAGAGCTCGCTGGGCATCCGCTTCTAGACTCGTCTACGGAGGGAACGGCCCATCTCGCGGGTCTCTTCCTTCTTCCGGATGCTGTCGCGCTGGTCGTACTCCTTCTTCCCGCGGCACAGCGCCATCCTGACCTTGGCCCAGCCCTTGCGGAAGTAGAGCTCGAGCGGGACGAGGGCGAGCCTCTTGGCCTGCAGGTCCTGGAGGATCCGGCGCAGCTCGGACCGGCGCATCAGGAGCTTCCGGTCGCGCCGAGGGTCCGGGACGTCGGTGGTGGTGAAGCGGTAGGGCGCGATGTAGAGGTTGACCAGGTAGAGCTCTCCGCCGCGCCCCCTCCCGAAACAGCCGTCGAGCGACGCCTTGCCGTCCCGCAGGGACTTGACCTCGCCTCCCTTGAGCTGGAGGCCGGCTTCCCATTCCCGCAGGACCGAGAAGTCCCGCCAGGCTTTGCGGTTCGTGGCGATGACGACTTTCTCGGGGGCTTTCCTCATGGGGGGGAATAAAGTAGAATTGTAACATAGCGTTGCCTCTCGATTCTTTCGAGCGGAGGCGGAGCCTCCGCTCGAGACACGGGCAGGTGGCGGAATTGGCAGACGCGCACGGCTCAGGACCGTGTGGCCGAAAGGCCTTGGGGGTTCAAATCCCCCCCCGCCCACGATCTACCGCGGAAAGCCCCGCTTTCCGCGGTTTTCCTTTTCCTGGGAGGAGGTCCGCCCCCGCGTGTCGCGCAGCGCCGCTTCCAGCCCCCTCAGGCTCGGCTCATGGTCCGGGGCGAGCCCAAGCTCCTGCCTGAAATGCTCGGCCGCCTCCCCGCGGCGGCCGAGGCGCAGCAGGGCCACCCCCCAGTTGTAGTGGACGGCCTGGTGGCCAGGGCTGGCCCTGAGGGCGGCCTCGTAGTGTCCGAGCGCCTCCTCGCCGCGGTCCAGCCGGACCAGCAGATTGGCGAGGTTGTTGTGCGCCGCGCCGTAGCCGGGCTCCAGGGAGAGCGCCTCGAGGTAGTAGCCGCGCGCCTCGTCGGCCCTGCCCTGGCCGTCCATGATGTTGCCCAGGAACAGCCGCGACGGAGCGTGGCGAGGGTAGCTTGCGGCCGTCGCGGTCCAGAGCGTCTCCGAATCGCGCCAGATGCCGGTCTGCCGCCAGGTCAGGCCGGCCAGGAGGAGGATCCATAGGCCGCCTGCGGCCCAGGCGCCGTTCCTCGGCAGGCGCGAGACGCCCCAGCCGAGCAGGAGAGCCCAGCCCAGGCACGGGATGTACGAGTAGCGGTCCGCCGCGATCTGCGGCCCGATCTGCGCGAGTCCGGACACCGGCGCGAGCGAGACGGCGTAGAATGCCCAGACCGTCAGGAGGGCCGGGCTGCGCTTGGCGCGCAGCGCGCAGAGCGCCGTGGCGCAGACGCCCCCGAGGATGCTCAAGGCGAGGACCGGGGCCATGTCCTCGATGCGTGACGGCATGGGATAGAGAGGCACGAGGCCCAAAGGCAGCGCCGTCTTGGCGAGGTAGAACATGAGCCCGTAGCACGCGACGCCCACGCGCCAGACCGCCGAGAGTTTCTCGACGGGCCAGGCCGCGCCCGAGGCGACCTGCAGCTTGACCGTGACCGCGGCGATGGCCGCGGCCAGGGCCAGAAAGGGGAGTTTCTCCAGCCAGACCGCCCTCTCCGGCGGCCGGACCCATCCCCGGGGGGACGCTGGCAGCCTGGCGAGCGGATAGAAGTCCAGCAGGATGAGCGCGAAAGGCAGGGTCATGCCCATGGATTTCGAGAGCAGGGACGCGGCGTAGCAGGCCAGGGAGGCCGCGAGCCGCCGCCGCAGGTAGAAGTGGATGGTCAGCAGGTAAAGCAGACCGGAGAGCACGTCGCGACGTTCCGAGGCCCAGGCGACCGATTCGACCCTCAGCGGGTGGACGGCGAAGAGCAGCGCCGCCAGGAACGCGGCCGCGTCCGGCTTGGGGGTCCGGGCATCCTCGAAGAGGCGCAGCCCCACGAAGTAGAAGGCGACGGCTCCGCCGGCGTGCAGGAGGTTGCTCGTCAGATGATAGCCCATGGGCCGCATGCCCCAGAGGCTCCAATCCAGCCCGAAGGACATCCAGGTCAATGGGGCGTAGTGGCCGCCCCGGGGCCATGGGGTGAACATCCACTTGATGTTCTCCAGGGTCCAGCCCTTGAAGTGCGGGTTGGTCAGGAGATACCAGCCGTCGTCGAGGTTGACGAAGCCGTTGCCCAGGCTCGGGAGGAACGCCGCGATGGCGGCAAGCGCGACCAGGATGGGGGGGGAGAAGAGTCGGCGGGACATCCGCGGCTATTCTACAAAGCTTGTGCCGAAAATCACATTGACAAAGGCCGGATTTCAGTGTAGAATGAATATAGCTCTCAGGGACATGCCGGTATTGCTGATAAAGATTATTTACCCTGAATACATCATAACAGCAAAACAGGGGGTATGAAAATGAGAGCAAAGAGTAAGAAGTTCGGTGCTTCGGGCTTCACGCTCATCGAGCTGATGATCGTGGTTGCCATCATAGGTATCCTGGCGGCTATCGCCATCCCGAAGTTCGCCGAGCTCATCAGGAAGTCGAACGAGGGCGCCTCGAAGGGTAACCTGGGTGCGATCCGCTCCGCGCTGAGCATCTACTACGGCGACATGGAGGGGACGTATCCGACCACGATGGCATCCTTGACCGTGGCGGGCAAGTACCTGCCGACCATCCCCGTGGCGAAGGCTCCGAACTATCACTCCGACAGTTCGGTGACCGACGACGGCGAGACGGGCGCGCAGGACGCGGGCGGGTGGCACTACAACAACGTGTCGACGGACGGCAACTTCGGCGCGATATTGGTCAACTGCACCCACACGGACACCAAGGGGAGCTTCTGGACCGTCTACTAAGGCGGCAGGAAGCGTCCTCGTAAGGAAGGAAGGGAGGCTATCCGGAAGGGAGAGCCTCCCTTCCCATTTGCCATGGAAGCGATGGCCGCTTTGGCGGGGCTGTGCCTGGGCAGCTTCATCAACGTGGTCATCCACAGGCTGCCCAAGGGACAGTCTTTGTGGGCGCCCGGGTCTCGGTGCCCGCGCTGCCGGCGCTCCGTCGCTTTCTACGACAACGTCCCGGTCCTGAGCTACCTCCTGCTGGCGGGCAGATGCAGGCATTGCAGGGGGAGGATCTCCCTGCGCTATCCTTTCGTGGAGGCCCTGACAGGGGCCCTGGCTTGGGGTCTGTGGCGCCGATGGGACGACCCGTTGTGGGCGGGCCTGACCATCGCGGCGGCCTGCGCGCTCGTGGCCGTGGCCTTCATCGACTGGGACACCTTCCTCATCCCGGACGAGATCTCGCTGGGCTTGCTGGCGGTGGGACTCCTGGCGGCTCCAGCCAATCCCTACTTCGCCAAGGCGCTGGGCAGCGGGGCCTGGTACGCCCGGATGCTCTACGCCTTGACCGGAGCGGCCACGGGCTTGGCCATCTGCTGGGTCACGGCCTCGGTCGGCGAGAAACTCTTCAAGAGGGAAGCCCTCGGAGGGGGGGATGTCAAGCTCCTGGCCGCGGTCGGCGCCTGGACCGGGGCGCTGGGAGCCTTCGACTGCATGATGGTCGGGGCCTTCGCGGGGTCGGTCTACGGCTTGTCCAGGATGGCGCGAGGCGCCTTGAAGCGGTACGAGCCCATGCCTTTCGGCCCGTTCCTGAGCGCGGCCGCCATCTTCAATTTCTTCCGGCTTCTGCCCTTCGGCTTCCCCTTCGGCGCCTTCTAGTGTGTCAGTTGTCGACGCTCCAGAGGGTCAGCGCGCCTTCTTTGACGACGGGGGTCGCGCAGCAGCGCAGCACCTCGGCCATCGCTCCCATGACCCGCCGGTCGTAGTACCCTTCCCGCTGGGCGTACATGCCGATGCCTTCGTTGACGAGCACGTGCGTGGCGCCGAGCTGGGAGAGGCGGGAGCGGAGGTCCTCGGGCCCGAGACGCCGGTACTCGATGACCATCTGGTTGAGCGGGTCTCCCCACTGATAGTCCGCGTCGAGGTAGTAGCCTCGGATCTCGCGGAAGAGAAGGACCCGCGACCCGGACGGGAGCCGGCTGGCGGCTCGGCGGAAGAAGGAGTAGTGGTCCAGGGACCTTTCGAGATAGACTTCGCGCGAGGGGCGGCCGGGGGCGATGAGGGAGCGCAGTCCCAGCACCGGGAAGAGCTCGTTGTTCTGCGTCAGAGCCAGGGGCGGGAAGAGCCCGAAGGCGAGCCCGAGGGCCGCGCCCCAGCGCGCCCACACCCCTCCCAAGGGCGCGCGGGGCGCTCGGCCTCCGGCCTCGACCGCGCCCCGTCCCGCCAACGCCCTTCCAGAGGGCGGCCGGGGCGCTCGGCCTCCGGCCTCGACCGCGCCCCAGCGCGGGAGCGTCCCTCCCTTGAGAAGCGCGTCCGCCGCCCACCCCGCGCAGAGCGCCAGCGCAGGGAAGACCGCCATGGAGAACCGCCACGCCTCAACCTGTCGGCAGATGACGAGGAAGTAGGCCAGGGAGACCGTCAAGAGGAAGCTCAGCTCCCTCGGAAGGCGGCCGCCTTGCAGGCGCGCCAGGACGGCTAGCCCGGCGAAGGGCAGGAGGAGGAACTGGGGGCCGTTGTGGAGGATGAGGCCCGCATCCCTCGGGAACGACCAGAAGGCGCTCCGTTCATAGGCGGCCACCATGTCCTTGGCGCTCCCGCCGAGCCAGGCGTCCAGGAAGGGCCAGAACGGGTCTCCCGTGGCCAGCCCGGTCTTGATGTACCATGGGACGCAGAGGATGCCGGCGCACAGCAGATAGAGCGCGGCGGCCTTGAGCCTCGGACCGGCCTTGCGGCCGGGCGCGGCCAGGGCTGCCCACGCGGCGAGAGAAGCGGTCAAGACCAGCCCGGTGAGCTTGCACGCGGCGGCAAGCCCTCCGAAAAGCCCGGCTAAGGCCAGCATTCGGAGGTCGTCCTCCTCGGCCCAGCGCCAGAGCCAAGCGGCGGAGAGGAAGAAGAACAAGGCTTGGCCGCCGTCGCTGTGCGCGGTCCCAGCCAGGCGGTTGACCACGGGCTGGGCCGCTAGGAGGGCCGAGGCCAGGAACGCCGCCCGAGCGCCCAGGCGCGGGCAGGCCCAGCGGTGGACGGCCAGGATCCAGGCCCCGCAGACCGCTGCGTGCAGAAGGCCCGCGGCGGTGTCGATGCCTAAAGCCAGCGGGACCGTGTAGAGAGTCTCCATGAGATGCGGCCAGTGGCTGTGGATCATCCATGGCACGTGCAGAATCTTGCCGGCCCTCAGATAGAGCTTGGGCAGGGCGAGGTGGTAGGCCAGGACGTCCCATTGCGTGGGCGGGGCCAGAGCCGACACGAGGACATGCCATGCCGTGAAAGCCAGCACGCCCAGGAGGACGCCCTCCCGGAGCGGCGGAGCATGGGCCGGTCGAGACACGGGCAAAGCCCGGTTCGACTTGCGGCCCAGCAGTCCGAGGACCGCCAAGCACCCGGCCGCGGCCCCAAGACACCAGAAGACCCCGGCATCGAGCCCGATGATGAGTCCTGTCAACAGCAGCGTCGTGCCGGCCGCTCCGAGTCCCAGCCCTAACGCGGTGAACCAGTCGGCCTCCAGGCCCGCCCATCCCAGCAGGCGGCGTCCGGCGAGGGCGAGCGCGGCGACGGAGAATGCCGCGGCCAGGAGGGGCAGGAAGGCGTCTCCAAGGGCCGTCCAAGCCGAGCCCGCGCCGACGCATCCGGGGTGGCCGAAGACATAGCGCAGGACCCCGGTGTTGCGGCCGACCACGAGGCTGAGGAAGACCGCAGCCGGAACGGCCCAGCGTCCGGACCAGCTTGGAATCAGGCGTCGCGTGATACTGTAATGATATCAAACAATCGCGATGCGGCCGCGCCCCAGCGCGCCCACACCCCTCCCAAGGGCGCGCGGGGCGCTCGGCCTCCGGCCTCGACCGCGCCCCGCCCCCGCCTCAACGGTCGCGGGAAGCCAGGAAGTCCTCGCAGCGGACGAGCTTGAAGGAGTAGATGCGCTTCCTCAAGGCCAGGGGCCAGGAGTCGGTCTTGAGCCAAGCCGGGGGGAAGGCGTCCTTCACGGGCCAGGGCTCAAGGACGAGTTCGTTCATGGAGCCGTCCGCGCTGGAAAGGAGCGCCAGCGCGCCTGGGTTCTTCGCGCATTCCCGGGAGAGGAACGAGGGAGGGCAGTAGCGCAAGGAGACCTGCGGCGGCATGGCGAAGGTGAAAGCGTCGCGCAAGGGGCAGTCCCCGGCTCGAGGCAGCGAGCGGTCGATGGCGACCGGCTCCTTGGGGCACCGCAGGGAGTCGCCGTCGCCCCGCCAGCGCATCTCGGCGAAGGGCTTGCCGAAGCTGGCGTACAAAGTAGGCCTCGTGAGCACCATGCTCCCCGGCGGGAGCTTCCATAGCGCGCGCTCGGCGCGGCTCGAGCCCTGGACCAGGCCGAACAGGGTGACCGCAACGAGGCAGGCGGCGTTGAGCAGGGCGACGGCCTTCAGGTAGGAGGGAGAGAGGCCGAGGTACGGCAGCCAGCGCGACAGCCCGGTCGGCGCCGAGGACGCGGTCGGGGCCTCGAAGAGGCCGAGCAGCAGGGGCAAGGCGGCGGCGAAGCCCGGCGCGAGGAAGCGCATCTCCTTGTGCGGCACGGCGAGATGGGCGGCCAAAAAAAGCGCCAGCCCGCCGAAGAGGGCCGCGTACCAGGGGTTCTTGCGCAGCAGCACCGCGGCCCCGGCCAGCCAGACCCACGCCATGGGGTTGAGGGTGTAGCCGATGACGCCGGTCACATACCAGTGCCATGGCTGCCTGCCGAAGAGGCTCGCGCGGTCGCGCAGGATGTTCTCCCGGAAGTAGTTGAGCGGCGAGAGGGCGAAGCCGCCGTAGCCCCAAGCGTCGATCGCGGCTCCGGCGAGCAAGGCGGCCATGACGCCCGCGGCGAACCAGGCTAGGGGCCGCAGGACGCGGCGCTCCTGGGTCTGCCACATCCGCGCGGACAGGAGCGCGACGATGGCGAGCAGCGCGGGCTGGACCAGGAGGATGACGCGCTCGATCATCCGGTAGTCGTAGCCTGCCAGCCGCACCAAGGGAGCGGTCAGGGCGTAGTAGAACCCGGGCTGGAACCAAGGCCTCATGCGCAGCTCGAAGTCCCAAGGCATGTGGGCGGCCGGCTGGGCCCCCAACTTGAAGGCCAGGAAGGCTGAGATCTGCCCCCTTTCGTCGGGATGATGCGAGCCGACGATGTTGAGCGCCGTGAAGAGCGCCGCCAGGAGCCAGAGCCAAAGACCCCAGCCGGGCCTGCTCAAGAGCCAGCGCGCCGCGTTCTTCACCGCCGATGCCGCTTGAGGGCTAGTGCTCCGACCGGCTCTTAATTGCGGCTTGGGCCGGTCGATTTTTAGGCGAGGCAAGGAGCGAGGAGGGAGCACCATGCCGCCGAGGTGTGACTCTGATGCGGCATGGTGTGACCGACGAGCGACGAAGCCGCAGCCC
>JACQWX010000022.1 GCA_016209035.1 Elusimicrobiota bacterium
CTACAAAGACACTTTACGACGGAGGCAGGCTCTATTTCAAGCCCCTGCCAAAAATCCCCTCTCCGTTACCTTCTTCTTTCTTTTGGGGCACCATCTCCTTCCTTCCCCATCCCCAAACAGCGGGATGGGGAAGTTCTGCCATCAAGTCAAGGCCGGGGATCAGCGGCGGCTCTCCGGCAGCCTTTCCGAGCCCCCTCGCTTCGCCCTGCGGGGGAACATAACATCGTTAAGCTCGGACCTCGACCTTCGCCCGGTCCGCGTCCTCGGCGTTGAGCCGCAAGGCCTCCCCGATCCTCAAGCCCGTCACGAGCATGAGGCGGTAGAGCATCTACGCCCGCTCCGCGTCCTTGCGGCGCGCAAGCGTGGCGCACTGGGTCCAAGTAGGCGGGATTGACCCCTTCCGAAGTGGGTCTGGATCGGTGGGATTTGCCCCGCCCAAACTGGGTCTATATAGGTGGGACCGAACAGTCAGCTCAGCAGGTAGCGCGTGCTCTTGTGTGTGCCGATGGTTTTGATCACCCCAGTGCGCAGGAGCGGCTTGATGGCGTAGTGGGCTCCTGCGGGCGTGACGCGCAGCGCCCGGGCGATCTCGCGGATCGCCAGAGGGCCTCTTTCGCGGAGCAGGCGCAATAGCTTCTCTTGCCGCAGGGTGAGAGATAGGGTTTCCTTCCCGGGCAGGCCTAGGGCCTGGATGCGCTTCTGGACTCGTTCCAGGGTTTCCAGGACGGCTTCGGCCATGAATTCGAGCCAGCCGCCCAAGTCCTCGCGTTCGACTTGGACGCGGTGCAGGTTCTTGATGTAGAACGCGCGGTTTTCAAGCAGCACTTCATCGAGGGCGAAGACATGGAGGGTGTCGAATCCCATGCGATAGAGTTGCCAAGTCGCGAGAGCTCTGCCCACCCGGCCGTTGCCGTCTCTGAAGGGGTGGATCTCGACGAATCGCAGATGCAGGATGGCGGATGAGAAAACCGCCGGGAGTTCTCCGGCCGATTTGTTGAGCCAGCTCAACATGTCCCTTGTCGGCAGCGGCGCCTGCCGCCACGGCGGGTAAATATGCGGGCCGGCCCTTACGTCGGTCCTCCGATATGACCCGATAGGGCCGTCATCCACGGCGCCCTCGGCAATTCTCTTGTGGAGATGAAGAACATCTTTCTCAAGGATTCCTTGGGACTGGCCGCGTCCTTGGAGCCATGTTAGGGCGTCCAGGTAGTTCTGTGCCATCCGAACGTGGCGGTCCGGATATCCGACGGCTTCCTTTCCTTGTATAATCTAGACATTGCCGACGTAGCTCAGCGGTAGAGCAACCGCCTTGTAAGCGGTAGGTCGGGAGTTCGACTCTCCCCGTCGGCTGCGATTTTTCAGCGATTCTCGTTCAGCGAGGTCGAGCCGGAGAAGCTCGCCCCTTGCGGCGTACCCTGCTCAGCCCTTCCGACTTTGGGAAAAACCTGCTAGAATCCCTTCCTTGCCATGACCGATCGGAATCCGGACCCTGCGTCCGAAGAGCGGCCTCAAAGGCGGGACCCTGAGAGGGGACGTCCGGAACTCGGTCCCGGGACCGAGGGCGCGGGCTATACACCTCTGCCGGACTTCGAAACTAGGCCCAAGCCGCGCCGATTCGGCCCCTTGGCCGCCCTGGGCCTCGCGCTCGCCTTTGGTTTGGGAGGGGTCGGGGTCTGGCATGGCATGCGGCCGCGGCGCCCTGCCGAGCCGCCTCGGGTCGAGGCCCAGGCTCCGGCGCCTGCGCCCTTGGCGCAGGTCCTGGCCGTGGGCAGGGCCGAGTTCGACCGGGCCGCCACCGAAGCGGCGCGGGAGGCCTTGAAGCGCGGCGACGTCCCTCCGGTCCTGGCCCAGGCGAGTCCCGACTTGCGCCGGGAGGTCGCCGAGGCCCGCATGGATCTCTTCTCGGTACGGCTGGTCGACACCGTGGCCGAGGACGGGGACGTGGTCATCATTTTCGTCGACGGCAAGCCCCTCGGCAGGGTCGATCTCTCCAACGCGGGAGCCGTGCTCACCCTTCCCTTGAAGCCCGGGACTTCCACGGGCCTGAAGGTCGTGGCGGAGAAGGACGGCGGAGGCGGGGTCACCTTCGGGGCGGTGACCTCCCAAGGCCAGGTCATGAGCAAGGTCATGAGCGTGGGAGAAGCCCAGGATTGGACGGTCTTGGCGCGCTGACATGGACCAGGCGTTGGGGATGGTGGACGAGGTCGTCGGTCTTGCCGGGTTCCTGGGCGCCGCGTTCGGCTGGTTCCAGGCCGTCCCATGGCTGGCCCCCGCCGTTTTTATCGCCGCGCTCGGCGTGATGGCCTGGAGGGTCTGGAAGCTGGTGGGTCTTGGCGCCGCCGCCGACGAGGCCCCTGGCCCGGACTTCAAGAGGCTGCAGTCTCTCTCCGTGAGGAAGTTCGTGCCGTGGCTCAAGGAGAACCTGCGCGGCCACGATGCCATCATCGATGAGATCGCCGAGATCCTGGATCAGGGCCTGGCGCTCGCCAAGCAGGGCCGGACCCTCGGGGCGTTCTTCCTGGCCGGGCCCACGGGCACCGGCAAGACCTTCATCGCCCAGCTCCTGAGCCAGGCCCTCTTTCCGGAGAGCGAGCCCTTGGTCCTGCGCATGAACCAGTTCAAGCATCCGGACGACGTCTTCACCCTCATCGGCCCGCCCCCGGGCGTGAGGGGCTTCGAGTTGGGCGGGGCGCTCACCCGGCCGGTGTTGGAGAACCCCTGCCGGGTCGTGCTTCTCGACGAGCTGGAGAAGGCCCACCGGGACGTCCACCACTGCCTCTACGACATCCTCGACACCGGACAGTGCCGGGAGAAGAGTTCGGGCCGGCCGGTCTCCTTCGCGGGCTGCCTCTTCGTGGCGACCTCCAACGCCGGCGTGGAGGAGCTCCGCGCCGCCGGGGACGCGGAGCAGGATAAAGCGGCGCGGCAGGGCAGGTTCCTCGACGCTCTCGCCCGCACCGGGCTCTTCGAGAAGCCTTTTCTCGCGCGCTTCACTGGCGGCATCTTGCTGATGGACGAGCTCGATCCCTTGAGGGTGGCCGAGGTCGCCTGCCTCAAACTCGCGCGCCGGCTGCGCGAGTACGGGATGGACCTGGTCTTCACCTCCCCAGCGGTCCTTCTTGAGGCCGTGCAGAAGAATGAGGAGTTCAAGGGCTACGGCGTGCGGCAGATCGGCGCCTACCTGGAGCACAAGACCGACGGCGCCATCGCCCTGGCGCGGCGGGAGGGGCGCAAGAAGGTCTCGCTGGACATCGACGCTTCCGGCAGGATCACGATCAACCCGGTGGACGCGCCATGAAGTCCGCCATGCTCCTCGTCAAGGACCCCTGGTTCGTGCTCGCGGCGGTCCTGGCCGCGACTTCGGGAGCGGCGAGCTTAAGCGGGCGCGCCGCGGCGCGCAAATCCCCGGCCGGGACCGCGCCGGCCTTTCCCGCGGCGATCGACCCGCCCGCGTTCCTCACGGGCTCGACTCCAGCGCCGGGGGCCGGACCCTCGATCCAGGGCCCAGGGTTCACGCGCATCCTCCAGGCCAAGACACCGGGCCGCTGGATCGTCGACGCTGCCAAGGCCAAGGACTCGGACACGGATTCCCTGGCGGAGGCTGCGGCCAACGCCAAGGATGGAGACTCCATCATCCTCAGGCCGGGCCTGTATCAGGGCGGCCTGCGCATCGAGAAGTCGCTCTCCATCGTCGGCGAGCCGCGCCAGGGAGTTCCGGCCGTCATCGAGGCGGCCGGAAGATTCGCCCTGGAGTCGCTCCAAGGCGACCTGCGCCTGGAGGGCGTGGTGGTGCGCCAGGGGGCGTCTTCTTCCGGCAGGGGCGCCGTCCAGGCCAAAGCCGGGTCCCTGACCCTCAAGCGGGTGCAGGTGGAATCGGAGAGCGGGGACGGCCTGGTCAACTGGGGGGCGAAGCTCGTGGTCGAGGCGTCGAGCTTCCGGTCCAAGGAGTATGGAGTCTACCACCGTCAGGGGACCCTGCGATGCTCCGGCTGCACGATCTCGGGGAGCGGGAGGCAGGGGCTCTATGTCGGCGCCGACGCGGTCGAGACTTACCTCGTGGATTCGGTTATCTCCGGCAACGGTTCAGGGGGCGGGGCGTACCTCAACGGTCCGACGGTCTTCGAGAGGGTCCAGGTCCACGGGAACAAAGGCACCGGGGTCTGGGTGTCGAGGAGCGTGACCGGACCGGTGCGGCTGGCGGATTGCCGGATCTTCGAGAACATCGGTGCGGGCTTCCTGTTCGGCGGAGGGACCGCGTCCCTGGATGGTGTGGAGACCTACCGGAACACGGCGAGCGGCTTCTCGGCGACCGGGGCGGGTTCGGCGCGTCTGACGGACTTCAAGTCCTACGAGAACGGCGACGACGGGCTCGGAGCGTCGGGGAGCGTGGTCATCGAGGTCCTGCGGGGCGAGATCACGGGGAACCGCGACACCGGGGTCTGGGCCGGGGGATCGAGCCGGGTCACGCTCAAGAAATGCCGGGTCAACCGGAGCCTGGGCAACGGCCTTTGGGCCGTGAACAACGCCAGGGTGGCGCTCGAGGACTGCGATTTCACCGGGAACCAGCGGAATCCCTACCAGGTAGGGAAAGAGGCCGCGGCCACGGGGCGCTCCGTCCCCCCCCTGCCCAAGCCGGCGGGAGCCGCGGCGCCGAACACGAGGTGAAGCCATGGCCGATCTGAGCGGCATGACGGATTGGGAGAAGCTCAAGGGCATGCTACAGCAGAAGGAGTCGGCGACCGCCCTCAAGGTGATCGACGAGAAGGCTCTCCTCGCGCACCTCAAGAGCCGGGTCAAGGGGCAGGACCCCATCGTCGAGGACCTCGCGCGCCTCGTGCGCCTCCAGTTCGCGCGCAAGAACTCGAACCGTCCCCTCGCGAACCTCCTCATGCTCGGCCCAACCGGCACCGGCAAGACCGAGCTGGCCAAGGCCCTGGCCGAGGCCCTCTTTGGAGACGAGAAGGCCATGCTCCGCTTCGACTGCTCGGAGCTCTCCGGGGAGCACTCCAAGGACCGCCTCGTCGGGATGCCGACCGGCTACAAGGGCTCGGAGGAGGGCGGGCACCTGACGCGCCCCGTCTTCTCCAACCCCCGCCGGCTGATCCTATTCGACGAAATCGAGAAGGCGGACTCCATCGTCTTCGACCTCTTCCTCCAGCTGATGGGGGAGGGGCGCTTGACCGAGCAAGGCTCGGGGAAGACGGCCGATTTCACCCAGAGCGTCATCGTCCTGACCTCGAACTCCCACGCCGAGGAGATCGGCAAGATACAGGACTCGCACAGCGACTACCATGAGATGGTCAACGGCGTCAAGGGCTACCTGGCCGACGCGAAGGTCTTCCGGCCCGAGATCCTGGGCCGCATCGACCGGGTGTACGTCTTCCGGCCGCTCTCCGGCATGATCGTGGCGGAGATCGCGCTCCTCAAGCTCTCCCAGCTCGCCAAGAGCTACGGCCTGGCGGTGAAGTTCGTGGCTCCGGAGCTCGTCCTCAAGGCGCTCGCCGACAACGAGAAGGTGAGCCGTTTCGGCATCAGGGAGCTCGAGCGCATCCTCTTCGACATGTTCGCCGACTCCCTCGCCTCGGCGCGCGAGCAGGGAGCCAAAGAGGTCCACTTCGACGTGGACGCCGGCAGGGTCGTCGTCCGGAAAGCCCAGCAATAATCTGATTCATTGATTCAAGCGTTTGGTGAAGGTCCTGCCCTTGGACGAGAAGACCACGCTGTCCTGCGAGATCCTCACGACCTTGACCGGGACCCGGGAGGGTCCGACCGCCAGCACGTCGCCGTCCGCGACCGTGTCTCCGTTGACCATGGCTCGGTTGCGCATTTGTTGCCGTCTGAGACGCGGGCCAAATTGGTATCTTCTCCCAGTGAGGCGTCCCTGGGCGGCGGCGTTCCTGCTAGTGCTCGCGGCCGGCATAGGCCTGCGCCTAGCCGCGGCCCTCAAGACCGACACGGTCGGCCGGCTCCGGGATCAGGGCCGGCCCGACTACTTCGAATACGGCCGCGGCCTCCGGGAGTTCGGGGTCCTGGGTCGGGGGGGCAAGCCCTCGGCTTTCCGCGGCCCTGTCTATCCGGTCTTCCTCGGTTCGGTGGAGAGGTTCGATCTCGACCTTCGTCCGGCCAGCCCCCTGATCGAGGCCGCGCTCGGCTCCCTGGCCATCCCGTTGGCGGGCCTGGCCGCTTGGCAGCTGCACTCGCCATGGGCGGGGCTGGCCGCGGCGGCCTTGGCAGCCTTCCATCCGGCCCTGGCCTGGCCCTTGCCTGCCTGCCGCGTCGAGCCGCTCTACGGGCTGTTGGTCCTGCTCGCCGCCGTGTCCCTTGCGGAGTGGATCAGGACACCCACGGCGGGCCGGGCCGCGGCAGCGGGCTTCGTGCTGGCCACGGGCCTGCTTTGCCGGTCGGTCCTGTCCCCGTTTCCGTTCATCCTGCTCGCCGGGCTCGGGGCTCGCCCGGACTGGGCCTTGCGCTGGCGCAAGACGGCGTGGATACTCATCGCGGCAGCGTTTGCGTTCCTGCTCCCATGGATCGCCCGCAACGCCTATCAGTTCGGGAGGTTCATCCCTTTCGAGGACCACGCCGCGGACCGCAACTTCATCGCGGCAGCTTCCGGCATCGTGGAGAACGCGCCCGGCCCGTCCCCGGACGGCGGGCCCGAGATACCGTTCGATGAACTCGGGAAACGGCGTCGGGAGGCTCTGGGAGGGATCATCAGGGATCCGGGGCCGTATCTCCGGTCGTGCGTCCTGAGGCTGGGCTGCATCGTGAAGAGACACTCCGCGCTCAGTTTCCTGGCGGGTCTTGCGTTCCTCCGCCTGCGGGGCGACCCGGCCGCGCTGGGCCTGGGCCTGCTCGCGGCGTGCTTCCTCCTCATGCACGTGCCGTTGTCGCTCGAGGCGCGCTACCTGGAGCCCATCCTGCCTACGCTCATGGTCTTGGCGGGCTGCGGCGCCGCGGAACTCGGGCAGGCCGCGGGTTTCAAGCCGGAAGCGGCGGAGGCCCGGGCAGGCCAGGCCCCCGGAGGCGCAAGCCGTTTACCGCTCGTCGGAGCGGGGCTGGTCTGGGGGGTCTCGTTGGCCGTGGCCGGCGCGCTCTACCTTCTGGTCGTCTGGGGCTTGGCGGGAGAGGTCTTGAGGCTCTCCATCGTGGAGTAACGGGAGGTATCGAATTAAGGACTTGAGCATATTTGCTATACTTGACGACCTTATGCCGAGAAAATCTTCAGTGCCCATCGAGGTGACGAGCGAGGAACGGCAAGTGCTCCGCAAAATACGGAAGCTGCTTGGCAAGAAAAGGAACTGGGTCCGGGCCGAGATCGTCCTCCGCGCCGCCGCAGGCCATACCAATTACGCCATCGCCAAGGAACTGTCCCTTAGCCGCAACACCGTCCAGCACTGGCGCTACCGGTTCGCGCGGGAGAGGCTGGCTGGCCTGAAGACTCGGCCGATTCCCGGGCGGCCGAAAAGAAATTCACAGGCGATGCTGGAAGTCGGGAAGGTTCAATAAAGACCATGGCCGGCAAGCGAGCTGCTCCTAAGGCGGTCGCGAGGACCGGCTTTTCCGCTCTCTTAGGCGAGGTGAAGGGGCGCATTCAGGCGGCTCAAGCGCGGGCCATTTTTGCCGTAAATGCGGAGCTGGTGCGCCTCTACTGGGATGTCGGCCGAATCGTTCGAGAGCGCCAAGCGCGCGAAGGTTGGGGCGCCGGCGTGATCCCCCGGCTGGCCCGCGAACTGCACAACGATCTCCCGGACCTGAAGGGCTTTTCTGAGCGCAACATCAAGCTGATGGTGCAGTTTTCCTCGGAGTATCCGGACGCCTTCGCGCCGAGTGATCCAATTGGGCAACCACCGGTTGCCCAAATCCCCTGGGCTCACAACGTCTTGCTGATGCAGAAGTTTAAGGACCTCGACCTTCGCCGCTGGTACATGGGGCAGACGCTCGTCAACGGCTGGAGCCGAAACGTGCTCGGTCTCATGATCGACGCTCATGCCCATCTGCGACACGGCAAGGCCGTCGCCAACTTCCACCAGCGGCTGCCCGCCCCACAGTCGGACCTCGCGCGGCAGACCCTGAAAGACCCCTACATCTTCGACTTCCTTACGCTCGCCGAACCGTTTCAGGAGCGTGAACTAGAAACCGGACTCGTCCGCCACTTGGAAAAGTTCCTCCTGGAGCTTGGGCAGGGCTTCGCGTTCGTCGGACGGCAGTTCCGCCTTGATGTCGGTGACGAGGACTTCTATATCGACCTGCTCTTTTACCACCTGCGTCTGCGCGCGTTCGTCGTCATCGAGCTGAAGAAAGGGAAGTTCAAGCCCGAGTACGCCGGCAAACTGAACTTTTATTGCAATGTCATCAACGACCGCCTGCGCCATCCCTCCGATCAGCCGACCATCGGCCTGATCCTTTGCCAGAGCCGAGATCGCCTGCTGGCTGAATACAGCCTCGCGGGGATCGACCAGCCGATCGGCGTCTCAACTTACGAACTCACGCGCGCCTTGCCTCCGACCCTGAAATCGGCCCTGCCGACGGTCGAGCAGATCGAGGCGGAACTTAGCCAAGACGCCGGTGACAAGCCGGCGAAGCCCAAGCCTAAAGGCGGAAAGCGATGAGGCCGCCTAAATCGCGGCACTTTTTCAAGGAACACGCGAAACTATGAGCAAGCTCATCATCATTGCGCTGTTCGTCGTCACCGTTTACCGCTCGTCGGAGCGGGGCTGGTCTGGGGGGTCTCGCTGGCCGTGGCCGGCGCGCTCTACCTTACTGGTCGTCTGGGGCTTGGCAGGAGAGGTCTTGAGGCTCTCCATCGTGGAGTAGACGAGCGCCTTGAGTTGGGAGGTGAGCGGAGACTTCAAGGCGGCTCGGCAATCCTGGAGGGCCTTGGCCCGCTCTCCCCGCTTGGCCCGGAGCGCGGCGCGGCTCACAAAGGCCTCGGCGAATCCCGGGTCGGTCCGGATGACCCGGCCGAACCCCTCCAAGGCGCGGTCAGGGTCGCCGGCCAGGAAGGCGTCCATGGCCTCGTTGTAGGCCTGCCGGGCTCCCGTGTCCAGGAGGCGCCGTTCCCTCAGGGCGGTCCAGTGCTCGGGCCATTGGAAGCCCACCTCGTCGACGACCTTCTGGTAGGCGTCTTGAGCCTGGCCGTAGAGTCGGGCGCGGACCAGGTCGTCCGCCTGGGCGAGGAGCCGCTGGCTGGACAGGGTCGCGTCAGCGTCGCGGTAGGTCGTCTCGGAGAGACCGCGGTTGACCGTGTTCCGCCACAGGTCGGCGCAGGCCGAGGCCTGGAGCAAGGGCGCCGGGTCCCCGAAGGCGCGGACGTTCTCCGCTCGCCGAAGCGGGGCCTGGAGCCGCGCCCGGGGGTCGTCGTTCAGCACGCGGAAGGCCTCGGCCAGCGAGTAGCAGGCCGGGTAGTGGGTCTGGTTGAGCCGCCGCGCCGTCTTGAGCTCCGGCAGGGCGGTCAAGGGCTTGCCGGCCTCGAGCAGCGCGATGCCTTTGCGGAAAGCGAGCTCGGCCCGGTGCCAATCCATCATCCCGTCGAAGTTGCTGGCCATCATCAGCCGCATCGCGTGACGCGCCTCGCGCGGATCCTCGTACAGGGCTTCGCGGCCGAAGTAGGCGATCAGGAGCCTCGCCTCCTCCTCCGGGAGGTGGGCCAGGAGCCCGTCCTCCATGCTCCGGTAGAGCTCGGGGGCCCGCGCTTTGAGGGACGGCAAGGACAGCATGAGCTTGGCGAACCTGGACTCGAGCATGGGGAAGTCGTGGGGAGGGGCCGCGCTGCGCCGGATGGCGACGAAGGCGATCTCGACCTCCATCTCGTCCGGAAGAAGGACGCTCCAGGCGCGGCGCGTGAGCACGGTCTGCCGGGCCTGGAACGCCATCCCCGCCGCCATGAGGAGCGCGAGCAGGAGCCTCCCCGCCCGGCCGCATCCTGGCCAGGCCGCCAGCGCTGCGGGCGCGCATGCCAGCGCGGCTCCGGCGGACGCCAGGTAGCGCGGGTCGGCCGCCTTGAAGTAGGTGAGGAACCTGGGGAACGGCAGGACATTGACGACGGGCAGCAGGGCCAGGCCGGCCCATGCTCCCAGGAAACCGAGCTCGCGCCAAGGCAGGCTGGAAGGTGAGCCCCATGCCTGGCGTGGACGTTCTCCTTTCGCCAGGTGCCGCAGGGCGCAAGGGTCGCCCGCAGGCGCCCGGCGCAGGACCGCCGCGCCGAGGGCGGCGGCGGCCAGGGCCAGGAGCCATCCCGGGATGAAGCCTGAAGGGACGAAGTAGGCCGCGACATAGTCGAGAAGCAGGGAGGCCGGCAGCCACCATGGCTGCGGCCAGGCCCATCCCAGGCGCCCATAGAAGCTCTCGGCGCGTACGCCCCATCTCAGGACCGCCAGGAACAGGGCCATGGCGGCCCAGAGCGGCGCGTGCCTGGCGACGAGGGCCTTGGCGGAGCGCGCCTTGGAGCAAGGAGCCAGGATGTCGTGGGCCAGGAGGCTCACGGGCAGGGTCACGGACATCTCCTTGGACAGCAGGGCGCAGAGATAGAGGAGGGCGGCGAGGAACGGCGCGTAGGCTTTCGGTCCGTCCCCGCGGACGTCTCGAAGGTGCGTGAACGCGGCCGCCAGGGAGAAAAAGCCCGCCAGGATGTCGGGCAGGAAGGCCATGCCGTCGAAAGCCGGGTAGGACAGGCGCAGCAGGTAGTGGCACGCGGCGAGCAGGGCCCAACCGCGGTGTCTCAGGAGCAGCAAGGCGACGGCGTAGACCAGGACTGAGTTCCCGCCATGGAGGAGGAACTTGACCAGCTTGTACCCGAGCGGGTCGGTCCCCGAGACCTGGCGCGCCAGGAAATAGACGAGGGTCGTCAGGGGACGATACCCGCCTTCTCCGAAGGCGCCGAAATAGGACGGCGAGGCCAGGCGGGGGAGGTTCTCCCATCCCTGGAAGCCGCGGTGCTGGAGCACGACGTTGAGGGATTCCAGGTCGATGAAGGGGGAGGCGAGGGACGGCCAGAAGAAAGCGAGGGCCGCCGCGGCCAGGACCGCGGCGCACGCGGATCGGCCGGGGATGGCGCGCATCCCCGGATTCTACTATGATATCCAAGCTCATGTCCCGTGCCCTGCGCGCGGCGTCGCTCTCGTTGTTCATCCTGGCCGGACTGGGCTGCCAGGCCCGGCGGGTCCAGGCTCCCGGAGGCTCGGGAGTTCCCGCGCCCTTGGACCTGCCTTCGCTGACGCGATCGACGCTCGGGAAAGGCGCGAGGATGCCCTTCGAGCGCAAGTTCGGGAGGAATCTGGCCCTGTCGTTCGGCATCCCCGTCGAAGGGATGACCGCGTTCGAGATCGCGGAAGCCCATGTCACGGAGGACCACCGGCAGAGGGCGTTCGCGCTCCTCCTGGACCCGGAGGGAGGATCCGCGGCCTCGATCATGCTCATGGCCGTGGAGTGGAGCCTTCCCACCGGGGACAAGGGCGACCTCTATTTGCACCTGACCCCGGGCGGGGACCTGAGGCTCGGCCTGCATTGCCGGGGGAAGATCGACGAATACGGGGCTTATGTCAAGGGGACCTGCGTGCTCCAGCGCCTGGACCCGGACGCTGAGGAGACGAAGACCCTGCTCCAGCGCGAGATGGACTTCTGGCTGAAAGGCATCGGCCGCAAGGCCCGTCCTCCCAAGCCTCCCATCGAAGCGATCATTCGGCAGCCGAAGCCATGAAGGTCCTCCACGTTTCGGACGCCGACGACTGGACCGGGGGCTGCGGCCAGATGATGGCTCTGGCCCGCGGCCTCCAGGGCCGGGGGTGGACCACCTGGATCGCCTGCCGGCCCGAGAGTTCCCTGGCCAAGGCCGCCTCCGAGGCCGGGATCGCGGTCTTCCGCGCGGGCCTCCGGCAGGACTACGACCTGTTCTCGGCCTGGCGGCTCTCGGGCTTTCTGGCGCGGGAGGGGTTCGACGTCGTCCATGCGCACCACAGCCGCTCCCACGGCGTGTGTCTGCTGGCGGTCGGCATCCTCCACCTGCGCGGCCTGCGGCGCCCCGTTCTCGTGGTCAGCCGCCGCGTCTCCTTCGAGCCCAGCCGCAATCCGTTCAGCCTCATCAAGTACCGGAGCGCGCTCAATGACGCCTTCGTGGCGGTAGCCTCGGCCGTGCGCGACATCCTGGTCGGCAACGGGGTCGCGGCCGAGCGGGTGGTCGTGATCCACAGCGGGGTCGATGCCGGGCGCTTCAGCCCGAGGCCGCCTGACCCGGAGGTCAGGCGCGCTCTCTGCGTGCCGGAAGGCTGCGCGGTCGTAGGCAAGGTCGCCAATTACTCCGCCTGGAAGGGGCAGTCCTGCTTCCTGGAGGCCGCGGCCCGGCTTTCACGGGAGGGCCGCAAGGTCCACTTCGTCCTGGTGGGCCGCGACACGGACTGCTCCGAGTTGCGGCGCGAAACGGCCAGGCTGGGGATCGAGGGCAGGGTCACCTTGGCGGGCTTCCGGGACGACATGCCGGCCGTGCTCTCAACCCTGGACGTGAGCGTCAACGCCGCGGTGGGGGGCGAGGGGCTTTCGGGAGCGGTGAGGGAGTCCTTGGCCATGGGCGTGCCGGCCGTGGCTTCGGATGTGGCCGGGAACAGGGAGATCCTCGGGTCCGAGACGGGCAGGTTCCTGTTCCCGGCCGGGGACGCCGCGGCGCTGGCGGACCGCGTCCGGTGGGTCCTTGACCACCGCGATGAGGCGGCCGCCGCAGTGAAGGTCCTGGCTGAGCGCGTGCGCCGCGACTTCAGCGTGGAGACCATGCTGGACCGGACGGAGGGGCTCTATCGGGCCCTGGCGGTTGGCCGCGGGCCTCCGGCTGAGGCGTCGAGCGCTCAAGGGATCGGGCTGGGAGGGCTCATCAAGACCCTCATCGTCGCCTTCGTCCATGCCTGCGCCCTCCTCGCGCTGATGCTGGCCGGCATCCAGCTCCTGCGGACCGACCCGGGAGAGAGACTCGGCCTCTACGGCGCCGCAGCCATGATCCTGGTGCCGCAGGTCCTGGGCATGGCCTCCTCCCGGTGGCTGGCCCTCCCTCTGTGGGCGGCGCTCTCCGGCGTCATGGCCGCGCCGCTCGTGATGCTCGTCGTCGCGGTCTCGGCCGAACCCAGGCTGTTCATGGAGACCGTGAGCATGGACGGCGGCCTGCAGCCGATCTATTTCCCCGACCCTTCCTGGCGGGGAGCCGCCCTGCTCTGGGCGGCCGTGGCCGGGGCGGCCGGGGCCGCGGGGTGGGTGTTGGGACTGCTGTGGAGGCGCTGGCCTAGATTGCCAACCCGTTGCGGATGATCGCCGACAGGGCGCCGACGATCCGCGGGTCCAGGATGCCCCTCTCGGAGGAGGCCTTTATCTCGGTCAGGGTCGCGGCCGGCTCCCAGCCGTCGCGGTACTGCCTGGGCGAGGTGAGGCGGTCGTACTCCGCCGCGACCCGGATCAGGCGGCCGCCCAGGGGGATGGCGTCCCCGGCGAGCTTCTTGGGGTAGCCGGCGCCGTCGTACCTCTCGTGGTGGCTCTCGATGGCCAGCATGGCCTCGGTGGAGAGCTGGATGCCCAAGGACGACAGGACGAGCTCCGCGGCCTCGATGTGGACGCTGATCATGCGCTGGTCCTGCTCGGGCAGGGAGGTGATGGTCTCCTCCTCGTTGAGCAGGTGCTCGGGGACGTTGCGCCTGCCGATGTCGTGGTAGAACCCGCCCTCGAAGACGTGCCGCTGCCGGGTCTCGTCGAGGCCCAGGGACTCGGCCAGCGAACCCGCCAGCGCCGCGGTCACGACGCCGTGGCCCACGGTGCCGTCGAGCGCCTCGACCGGCAGGACGATGTCCCGGTTGAGGCCGTACTTGGCCAGCCTTTCCTCGCCGTAGGCCCGCACCGAGGCCGGGATGCGCCGCGAGTCAGCGAGGGGGTCTTTGAGGCCCAGGACCTCGTAGGAGTAGACCGGCTTGGCGCGGCCCTTGAGCCTCATCTTCTCCGGCCGGTCCTGCTTGGAGAGCACGAGCTCGGCCACGCGCGCTTCGATGCGCTCCGCGATGGCCGGGTTGAGCGACAAGGCCCTGCGGTAGTACTCGATGGCCTGGGGCACCTCGCCGAGCTGGCCGCTCAAGCTCGCCGCCTCGATGAAGGCGTCGGGGTCGGCGGGGGAGCGCCCCAGGCGCGCCTGGACCTCCTTGAGCCGGGCGTCCAAGGCCTCGCTCTGGTCGGCCTTGTCCTTGTCCACGAGCCGGCGGATGTCGAAGTAACGCGAGACCTTGTCGTAGGTGGCGCCGTCCACGCATACGGAGCCCTCGGGGCAGATCCTCTGCAGGCGCGCCGCCACGTTGACGACGTCGCCGAAGGCGGTGTAGGCCTTGCGGTGCTCGGACCCGACCAGGCCCACCACGGCCTCGCCGTGAGCGATGCCGATGCGGATCTTCCACCCGAAATCCGGGGAGGAGACCCGCTTCTGGATCTGGAGGCCGGTCAGGACGGCCTGAAGGGCGTTCTGCTGGTGGTGCATCGGGATGCCGAACTCGGCCATGAGGCCGTCGCCGATGAACTTGTCGAGGTGGCCGTTGTACGCGGCGATGATGGGCTCGAGCTCGTGGAAGAGCCGGTTCATGTGGTGCACGACGGCCTCCGGCTTCATCTCCTCGACCGTGACCGTGAAGTTGGCGATGTCCGCGAAGAGGACCGTGAGATCCCTCTTCTCGTTGACGAGCCGCTTGTTGACCATCATGTTCGCGACCCAGGGGTCCACGGTGGAGTAGAGGGCCGTCTCGAGCTTCTTGCGCATGGCATCCAGGTCGGCGTTCGTCTTGTTGATCTCGTCCACGCGGCGGTTGAGCTCGTCGTGGGAGTTCTTCCAATCGTCGAGCTTCACCCTGAGCTGCGAGAAGTTGCATTGGACGGCCTCGTTCAAGCGGCCGACCACGGCGCCGGTCAGGATGAGGAACCCGCCCCACGCCACGAGGTGGAGGTAGAGGCCCAGCCGGGAGGGCTGCGCGTGGAACGCCTCAGGCCACAGGGTCATGAAGAACGAGACCGTCAGGATGGAGAGCACGCTCCCCAGCACCGCCCCGCGCACGTTCAGGAAGTAGCCGGCCAGGAGCACGGGCAGGAAATAAAGATCGAGGAAAGCCAGCCGGTCCCTGCTGAACCAGGCGATGACCGGGATGAGGACCAGCAGGGCCAGAATGAAGACCCACTCGAAGTGGCGCAGGAGGTGGCGTTCCCAGGCTTCCTTGAGCATGGGCAGCATCCGGCGCTCTTTCGTGATCTCTTCCAAGTCCATGGGCAGGCGCGTCAGGGGGGCAACAATAGTCTAGCCCCGGAACCGCTATTCTGCAAGCCTTTCTTGCCGCCCAAGACCACATCGAAGAGTGCCTTGTCGGTTCCGCAAGGAGCCTGAGCTAAGAAGCCTCGCCAAGTTCTAGCGGAAGGTCTATGCGATCGACACGGGCCTGGCCGCGGTCCTCAACGCGACAAGCAGGCTATGAGCGGAGAAAAGAGGCGTCGATGATCTCGAACCCGCGGGCGGGCCATCGGCGCGAAGCCTCGGTCCGGCCCCACCGTTCTTGCAGGTTCCGCAGAAGCCTGGATCGCTCGAACTTGCTCAAGGGATCGAACTTGATCTCGGCGACGGTCACGCCCCGGCTGGGCGCCTTCCCCTCTTGCGCGGGGCGGATCAGGTCGAACTCGCCGGTCTTCTCCCAATAGCGTCCGGCGCCAGGGAATCGGGATCGGACGTAGTCCTCGAAGACGACGGATGCATGCTGATGCATCAGCCGGTTCTTTTCGGACACCGGATAGGAGCGCCAACGGCTCTTATGAGGGGAATAGACCTGGTACCAAAAGCGCAGGCTGGGATCAGCGATGCTGTAAAGCACGTTCTTCGGGTTGCGCTCCGATTGGCCCAGCGGAATCTCCCGCCGCAGGAAGCCGGAGTCCAGGAGGGCATAAAGCACCTTAGCCAGCTGGGTTTGAGGAACGCCGAGCCTGGCGGCGATCTCGGAGGGTTTATGGGCCCCCCGCCCGACCGCCTCCAGGACGCTCATGGGAGCGCTTGCGCTGGCCTGCTCGTCCAACAGGAGCCGGCGGGGTTCATTCTCCATGTATGAAGCGTACCCGAAGTAGAGGGTCTCGGCCGCTTGGATGGGCGTCTGCCCCGGCTGGAGGAGCTCCCAGTATTTCGGGGCCCCCCCCGTCACTGAAAAGAGAAGAAAAGATGCCGTCCGGTCCTTCCTGAGCGAAAGGGCGCGGCAGAAATCATGATATCCCATGGGCTCAATCCTTAGGATAAGCCGGCTTCTTGCGTAGAGCGGCGCCGTCTCGTCAAGCAGCGCGCTCTGCATCATGCGGCGGCTCGACCCGCAGAGGACAAGAAGCAGGTTCTTATTGGAGCGATGGTCCCACCATCGCTGAAGCCGGCTCGGCAGCGTGGGGTCGGCCTGGACCAGGTATGGGAATTCGTCGATGCAGAGAACGACGCGCTTTCTTTGATGATCGAGAATGGCGAAGAAGTCGTCCCAGGTGCGGGGAGCCACCGCCGCCTCGATGCCGGACCTCGCGTCTTGGAATATCTGGTCCAATTGGAGATGCGCGTTTCCCTCGATGGCCTGGGCGTAGAGACCCCGGCGCCGCGCAAGCCACTCCACCAAGAGCCGAGTCTTGCCGACCCTTCGCCGGCCATAGATGACTACCAGGCCGCCGGAGGCGGGCAACCGCCCCAGGACCGCCAACTCTCTTTGCCGATTCACAAAGCCATCTATCATGGGACCGTAGCATATACCTTCTAATTATCCTTGTCAAGGATAATCCTCGCGCAGGATAAATGCGCCAATAGGGTCAGGCCTTGGGTCTTGAGTCCTCCGGAGAAGGTCCGGGTCTGGTCGCCGGAGCCGTAGACCTTGAGCGGCAGGTCCGCCTTGATGCGGTTGGCGAAGTTGGGCAGGACCCTGTAGTCGGTCTCCTGCATGCCGGGCCCGTACACGTTGAAGGGCCGCACCACCGAGAGTCTCGCCGAGGCGCTTGGACTCGTCGTAGCATGCCCGCGGGCCGTGGCAGGAGACGTTCCCGCGGTAGCTCTCGGGCGTGGGCACGTGCTTGGGGTCCGGGTCGCCGTATATCTCGCTCGAGCTGAAGAACAGGATCTTGGCGCCCTCCCGGCCGGCCGGGGATGAGGCGGTCGGCGGCGAGGATGTGGGCATCGGCCGCGTTGTCGATGTAGGTCGAGTCCACCATACGGGCCGGACCGCTGAGCTTGAACAGCCTGCCCTGTTGCGCCCGCGACACGATGCGCGGCACGAGGTGGTTGTCCCTTTTCGCCTCTCTCCAGAAGCGTTCCCCCAACTCGCTACGGGTAAAGAAGCCGAGGCGATAAAGGCGTAGGTTCTTCTCAATCGACCGCACTAGCACACTTGCATTGTAGCAAGCCCCAGGACTGGGGCGTCTCGCTATCCCACTCGGGCAGGTACGCGGCGTGCAGTTTCATGGCGAGCTGATGGAAAGGACAATACCCCCCTGGCGCGCCGTCCGTTCGGATGTTATCCTATCAAGTAGGGCTAGTTCCCTCCTCTTGAAAGAGCGCTGACCCATGCAGATTCAAGTCGTGGAAATCACGGAAAAGAGTTCGATTGAATTCGTTGCGCTTGATCACGAGCAACCCATCGGGAAGCTGGCAGCACAGCCGCTGGGCAGCGGTCAATACCGGATTTTGGAAGTTGCCGTGGACTCCCACTGCGCCGACCGCGAGACTGTCGGCCTCACCTTGCTGAACAAGCTGATGGAAAGCCGCGGATGGAAGATGATCTTCGCCCAGACCGGCGACAGGCCGGAGGACGCGTTCGTCGGAGAGTTGCTATGCCAAGCCGGCTTCGAGTTGCTGATCGAGCGTACCTTCGTGGAGAGGGAAATATTTGGGTATCGGATTCCCTTTGCGGACCCGCTCGTCTACAAGCCTCTATGTGAGGCTGCCAGGGAAACGGCCGTTTCTGCTTTTGCGGAGATCATGCGGAGCAGTCCCCCTCGTGGAGGCTCTCCGCCTCAGACTAACTTCAGCGATGAGTTTGATCGAATGATGCAGTACGCGGGGAGAGAGCGGGCCGGGAATATGTGGAAGCTGGCATTTTGGGAGGACGCCGTGGCTGGGCTGGTCTTCCCGCAGGTCTACTCAAAAAATGAAATGCCGGGTGAAATCCTGTTTGTGGGCGTTGTGCCGCGGCTGCAGGGCAAGGGCTTCGGCCGAATTCTCCATGCCAAGGGTCTCGAATGTCTCGCGGGCGCGGGCGTGACACGCTACAGCGGCTCAACCGACATCATCAATAAGGCGATGCTCCGGATATTTGAGGTGAACGGTTGCCTCAGGGTCGGCGGTGTCCGCCCGGAATTCCGTCTCATGTCGAGCGCGTCTCGCGCATGAAGGCCCGCTGGCGGAATGGGGTCGTCGGACTGGAGAGTTGTCCCGCGCCCCTCTGCTTGACAGGTACGGCGGAAAACGTTATCTTCATATTGCATGGACATCGCTTTTCCACGGATTCCAGCGCGGAACCTATTGCCGCCAGCGGATGATCGGACGGGGTGACACGACATGGCCAAGAAAAAAGGCTCGAAGGAATCCCAGGGTCGTGGGAAGTCAGTCACCTTCAAACTGACCAAACAACAGCAGGACATTATCCGGAAGACTCTGAATGTCGACCTTGACGAATTGACCATCGTTGAGGTTACGCATTACGAGATCGGAGTCTCGGTGCGCGGTTGGCCCCCGGCTTGGGGAGGTTGCCCGCCGCCGCCTAACTAAGGGAACCCGCCGAATCAGCCGCTACCACGGACGAGATCAGCCAACAAAGCCGGATGAACGGGCGCTTATGGCACTTCCGCCACGCGTTGGTTGAGCCTCTTGGCGAGCGCTTGCTGTTCTGTGTTCCCGGCGTGGTACCGCCTCTAATCGTTCACAGCGCGCTCGTCCCGTTGCGACCCAGATACTCCCAGCCGGAAGCCGCATATCAGGTCGCGCGAACCCTCTGGGGGGCGCGCGCACGCCAGCGGCTGTCGTCGCAACAGGTTCGCCCGAAGTTGCCGCCCGCAAGATGGGATGATCCAAGAACGGTGACCGGCATCAGTATTTTTCTGACCGACAGGTGCAACCTTTCATGTTCATACTGCCTGGCACGGGGGAAACAGCGGGTGTCCACGGAATTCAGCGCCGCAGATATCCTGGCCCGCTGCGATGCATACCTGCGAGAACCGGCCCCAACTTCCGTCGTACTCACTGGTGGTGAACCTCTCATGCGTCCAGACATCGTGCGAGAGTTGGTCACTCTGCTTCGTCGAAGCAAGGGATATCGCGTGGGCCAAATACGCCTGGTGTCGAATCTGCTCAGGCTGGACGCGAGTCTGGCCGCGCATTTGGCTCGACATGATGTCATGCTGTCGGTGAGCGTCCACCACAGCGACATCGGAAAAACGCTGGGATGGGGCTCCCGCAGACTGATGCGCGCATTATCCACGGCCAGAAGGGCTGGGTGTCGGGTCGCAGGCCTAGTGTTTGTCCTGGACTCAGCCCGCAGTCTCGGGGCCTTCGCGGAAATTCCGCCGTCTGCATTTCGTCGCTTCACCACGAGCGTGTTGGTTGTTCCGGACCTGATCCGCTGGCCGGATTGCCTGAATCCCGAAGAAACCGCAGCAACCATGTTGCGGCTTCGAGGCCGGGCGGCCGCTGAAGGCATCCGTCTCACCGGATATTGGGAACGCCCCGCTCAACTCATCCTTGAAGGAAATACCCAGCGTTTCGCCTGGTGCCCCGGAATCTCGGGGGGATCATTGGCCGTCTGGCCAGACAGTTCCATCTCACGCTGCAGGTATCTATCGCCTTCTAGTTTTCTTCCGGAGGCCAGCAAACGACTCCACCCCGAAGTCTCTCGTGGGGAGAGCGGGCGCCTCCCTTGGGATCGCGTCTCAGGAACAGCGCTCCGCCAGGTTGCCATCCGGGGCTGCGCCGATTGCCCCATTCTCGGCGTATGTGCCGGCGGTTGTTCTCTTTGTTGGGAAGACCGCGCTGCGGGAGAGGACCGGCGTTGCCGGTTCCTTCGCTCCATCACCAGGAGCCTGCTTATAGAACGGGCACGGACAGCCCTGCTGCGTCGGGAAATCCGCGAGGCCGTCGCCACGCTGGGGCCTGAGCTGCTATGAAAGGAAGTGTCGCCCAAGAGTCGCTCCTGCTGATCTTTCCTCCTCAATGGTCCTTCACGGCCCCGCCCGCGAGCATGTCTTTGCTCGCCGGTGCCCTGTCTCAATCTGGTTTCCACGTTGATGTTCTCGATATGAATATTGCCCTTTATGACTACGTGCTTTCGGCCCGGGTCCTCGGCCCCATCGCGGAAAGACTCCAAAGAGAATGGGCGACGATCGAGGACCCCCGGCAGAACCCCGAACGTTTCAGGACCTTGGCCGACATTGTGCCATTCGCCGCCGAGATCGCCAAGCGGATAGACAGGGCCAAAAGGCAGCTTCGTCAGCCGGCATCCGCGGCTGATGTCGCCACGCTCCGGAAAGCCAACGCCATTATAGACTATGCGCTCGGGATGTTTTCAGCAGCATATCCTGAGCATCAATTGGACCGGAATCGGCTGCGTTTCACGCGTGACATTCGCGCCTTGGATGATGCCTCACATATTTCAGGCGAATTGCTCCCCGGACTCATCGGCCGGTTCTTCCATCGTACTCTCCAGGACTGGAGCGCCCGTCCTCCCGCCATCATAGGCGTCAGCGTCAACTCTCCGGTCCAATTGACGACGGGCCTGCTTTGTGCCCGGATCGCGAGGAAGCTGTTCCCTCGGGCTTTGCTCACGGTTGGAGGAAGTCTCTTGCCGTGCGTAGTCCGGGATGTCGCCGAACTCGACCCCCTGTTCGATCACATCGACGCCGTGGTCTACTCCGACGGAGAGCTGGCCCTCCAGGATCTGTTCCGCCATATTGAGACCGGTCTTCCGCTGGTTCGCTGTAGGAACGTGATTTCGAAACACGCCGGACGAATCATTCATGGCCCTCTCGGCAAACCGTCAAGCCCGGATGCAGCCGTCTACTCGTTCGCGCACCTGCCGATGGATCAATATCTCAACCCGGGCAGGACGCTCACGGTCGTGCCCACACGGTCCTGTAGATATCGTTGCGCATTTTGCGCCTACAACCTGCATCTGCGCGGCGGCTGGATGGAGGCGAATCCCCGACTTTTCGCCCGCAGACTCATGGCGGAAGCGGATTTCCATGGAACGCGCTTGGTCTACTTTAGCTGCTCCATGGTGACTGCACTTTGGGCCGACGCGTTCGCCCACGAAGTGATTTCGCGTCAACGCACCCTCTATTGGAGCGCCCAGGCTCGGGTTGACCCGGCGTTTACTTCAGCCGTCTGTCGGAGACTCAGACGGAGCGGCTGTCTAGCTATCGATCTCGGGGTTGAGTCTTTGTCATCCTCCGTGCTCTCCGCCATGCACAAGCCCGTGCGCCCGCTCGATGTCCCGCGTGTCATCAGATCGTTTCACGGGGCCGGAATTCTGCCGTTTGTCTTTATCATGAGGGGATTCCCCGGGGAAACCCTGGATGACTGGAGACAGACTCTGGACGGTCTGCGCGACATCCTTCCCATGCTTCTCGGCATCCATTTCTCGAAGTTCATCCTTCTGCGGGGATGCCCGGCGTATTTGGAGCGCAAGCGTTACGGCATCGATCTTCAGGAGTCAGGCGTAGGAATCGTGGCGAGGGTGCGCGCTCGCTGGCCCAGCCAAGGCGTCGACGAAGAGAAGGAGGAGATGCTCCGCCATTTTATGTCATCCTTGCCGACAGGCTTCGTTGCGAAGGGACCAGACATATTTCGATCCGATATGCCTTTGGAGATGACGCATTGCAACGCGCACCTATCACGCCGCCCTTTCCGCCGACACGCGCCTGTCCCTCCCAAGGGAGGAGGATGCTTGATTCGGAGATTACGCGACCCGTCCAAACAACTCGACGAAGTGCATGTGGTTAGTCTGCGCACCGGAAGGCACCTGCGATTCCCCGGTAAAGCGGAGATGCTGGTTCGATGCGCCGTTCACTCCCGGTCGTCCAGCCATCGTTCCATCCCGAGGGAAGCGCAGTCGATTCTTTCCCGGATCGCTCTGGAGGTTCACGCTTGACAACGATGATCTTGAGAAAGTCGAAGGTAAGCGTTCAGGGGTGAGGACGGGCAATTTGACTTACGCGGCCTTGGTCGCGGCCAGCGGCAGCAGGGATTGCGGGCGATCACCGCGCAGCGAGGCCTCGATGCTGCTCGTCACGTAGTCGACGACGCCGCGCCCTTGC
>JACQWX010000023.1 GCA_016209035.1 Elusimicrobiota bacterium
AGGAGACGGATACCGAGACGGCGGAGCTATTGCGGGCTTTGGAAGTGCCGATTTAGTGTATACAAGGCAGTAGCCAAGTTTTGCCGACAAAATCAGTTATTCTTGATGATCCATCCCCTCTCGCGGTAAACTCACGCTAGGGCTTCTCGATCACCATCGCCCCGCCCATGCCGCCGCCAGCGCAGGCCGCGATCATCCCGTAGCGGGCCTTGGGATCGAGCTTCATGGAGTAGAGGAGGTTCAGCATCAGGCGGGCCCCGGTCGCGCCCAATGGGTGGCCGAGGGCGATTGAGCCGCCGTTGGGGTTCAAGAGGCCCGCGCGGTACTTGGCCTCCCAGTCGTGCCCGAAGCGCTCCTTGCCCACCTTGAAGATGCCCAGCACCGTCGCGGCGAACGGCTCGTGGAGCTCGACGCGGTCGAGCTGGTCGAAGCCGATGCCGGCGCGCTTCAAGGCCAGGGGGGCGGCCAAGGCCGGCGAGAGGCCCATGTAGGCCGGGTTGTTGCCGTGGAACCCCCACCCCTTGATCTCGGCGAGGACCTCGAGGTTGAGGGCCTTGGCCTTCTCGTCGGTGGAGACGATGAGGGCGGCGGCGCCGTCGGACCTGCCGCAGGAGTTGAACAAGGTGACCGAGCCCTTGCTCACGCCCTCCTGGAAGGGCCGGCCCTCGACGAGGCCGCCGAAGTCGTGGTAGAAGCTCCTCAGCGGGTAGACCGAGTTGTCGAAGAGCGCCGGCGCCTTGCCGAACATCTGGGGCTTGGCGATGAGGTCCTCGCGCAGGAAGGGGTACTCGTCCTTGTCCAGGCCGGCCCCGCCCTCGGCCTTGAAAGGCTCGACATGGGAGGGATAGAACCCGGCGTTCCAGGCCTCGACCGAGCGCCGGAAGCTCTCGTGCGCGTATTTGTCGGCCTCCTCGCGGGAGATGCCGAGCATCTGGGCGCAGACCTCGGCCGTGGCGGCCATGTTGATCTTCTTGACCGGGTCGGTCAGGCCCTCCTCCATGGAGTCGACCACGCGGACCTGGGGGCTCTCGAGGAGACCGGCCCATTTCGCCTTGACCACATCGAGGCTGCGGAGTTCCTTCGCGGCGCGGCTGCCTTCGATGGTGTAGGGCATGCGGGACATGCACTCGGTGCCGCCGGCCAGGTAGAGCTCCCCTTCGCCGGCGAGGATGGCCCGGGCCGCCGCGGCCACGGCCTCGATGGAGGAGATGCAGTTGTTCTGGACCGTGACGGCTTGAGCCTTCTCCGGAAGACCCGTCTTCGTGACGGTCACGCGGGCGAGGTTGGGAGCGGAGAAGGACTGCCCGACCCAGCCCGCGAAGAGGCCGTCGACCGCCTCCTTGGGAAGCCCCGCGCGCTTGACCAGGGCCTCGACGGCCGCGGCCATGAGGTCCTCGGGCTTGACGCCCGACAGGGACCTGGAGATGTGTCCGATGGGCGTGCGGCAGCCGGAGCACAGCACGATCTTCTTGGATTCGGCGAACATGAGTCCTCCTGTCGCGCGCGACGCGCTATTATAGCCCTTTTTTCGGAAATGAGGGCGCGCGTTTGATAATATGTCCGGGATGGCGGATGCCCCGTTGCGCTACAGCGTCCTGCTCCGCGGGCCCGAGCTCCCGGAGACCGCCCGCCTCGCCCAGGCGCTGGCGGCGCATCGGCGGATCATGTTCGCCGATGCCGCGCGCCAGGCGCGCGAGGCGTGGGGCATCATGGGCGAGGGCATGGAGGAAGGCGAGGGCAAGGCCCTGGCCGCCGCGCTGGACGCGGCGGGATTGCCGAGCGTAGTGCTGCCCTCCGGGCTCGTGGAGGAGCTGCCCGCTCCCGCGGCGGCCTGCGCGATGGAGATCGAGCCCGACGGCTTGGCCATGGCGGCCAAGACCGGGGAAAGGAGCCTCATCCTCTGGAACCGGCTCGCCCTGGTGGCGGCGGCCGGCTACAAGGAGGTCACGGTCAGGAAGGTGAAGGTCTGCGAGGGTCCGAGCATGGCCCAGAAGGCGGCGGGCCTGGGCCTGATGATGACCGGCATCCCCATCCGGCTGGGCGGCAAGAGGACGGAGACGGACAAGGTCGTGGAGACCGCCGAGCTCGTCTTCTTCTTGGAACTCTTCGAGCGCAAGCCTTTGCGGAGGTTCCGTGTGGATGCCCAGGATTTCAGCTACGCCTGCCTGGGCGAGCGCATGCAGTACGGCGCGACGGAGAACTTCCGGACGCTCATCGAGACGGTGGCGTCGAAGGCCTGCCGGGCGACGCTGAACCGCGGCAGCCGGGACCTCATCGGCAGAAAGCCCGTCGCCGCCATGGGCTATGATTCGCTGGCGAACCTGGAACGTGAGAGCCGCTGGCGGCTGACGCTGGAATCGCTGCGCAACCCCTGACCGCCATGGACCGGCCAGCGAAGGAGCCCGTATCGTCGTCGGGGGCGATCTTCGCGCTCGCGCTCCTGAACCTGTTCTCCTTCGGCATCGATTCCGGGGGCATGGGCTTCTACCTCGACGACTGGTCCCTGGCCGAGCCCGCTTGGCGGGCGGCGGACCAGGGCCTCTGGGGCATGATGAAGGAGTTCCACCGCGCCGGGGCTCAAGTCGGGACCTCGTGGCTGCTCAGGCCTCTGGACATCCTCTACCATCCCGGTATGTACTGGCTGGCCGGGCTCTCTTTCTGGAAATACCAGGCGGCCTACCGCGCGATGGAGACAGCCTCGGCGGCCATGATTTTCCTGGGCTTCCTTTCCGCGACCGGCAGGGCCGGGCCCTCGTTCCTGACGGCCTGTCTGTTCATGGTCTTCCCGAATCACGGCGCGACCCATCATTGGTTCACCGCGGTCGCGACCCCGGCCATGGCCTTCGCGTCGGCCGGGCTGTGGACGTACGCCAGATGGCTGGAGAGCGGCCGCGTTTGGGCGTTGGCCGCCGGCTTGGCCTTGCTCGCCGCGGGCTCCCTCACCTACGAGGCCGTCCTGCCGGTGGCCGTGTTGATGCCGTTCTTGAGCTACTGGCGCGGCCTGCGCCGGGGGCTCGGGCGCGGAGAGGCCCTGCGCAAGGCGGCCGCGGACGCGGTGTGGCCGGCTCTCGCGGTCGCGGCGCTCGCGGCCTACCATGTCGGCATCCAGCGGTGGGGCCCGCCCACCATCTCGCGCAGGCTGGGGTTCGACCTGGGGTTCATGCTCAAGTCCCTGGTCCGGGGCGTCGAGTGCAACAGCACAGGGGTTCTCCATCTCTGCTTCGTCTTCACACGGCAGGCGCTCGCGCAGCTGGAGTGGTGGCGCTGGCCGGCGGCGGCGCTGGGAGCCGCCGCCCTGGTGCTGTGGCTCAGGAGTCGCTTCGCGGAGGAGCTGAGATGGAAGGACCCGGTCGCGGCATCCTGGGCCGCCGCCGGGGGCGTCCTCCTCGTCGGAGCCCATGCTCCGTACGCCTTTTCCGCGGACCGCTACGTCCCGCACGTCTTCGACGCGCAGAACAGGCTCAATGTGCCGCCGTCCTTGGCGGCGGTCATGCTGCTCGGCCTGGGCCTGACCATGCTGCCAGGGCGCGTCCGGTCCGGGGTCCTGGCCGCGGTGCTGGCCGTCTTCACCATCGCGAACTGGGAGAACGCGCGGCAGTGGAAGGAGGCTTACAGGCTTGAGCGCCAGGTGCTGGCCGCGCTTCAGAAACACGTCGACCGCCTGCCTCCGGGGCAGGCGGTGATCGCGCTGGAAGGGGCCCCGGAGCTGGCGGGGACGGCGCCGGTCTTCAACGAGGTCTTCACCTTCGATTCGGCCCTGAGGCTGTCCACCGGCCGCAAGGACCTTTTCGGCACCCTCCTGCGCGGCGGGAACGCTCCGCGGCCCCGCCAGGGGATCGAGGCCTGGTACCGGTATTCCTTTCCCGAGGACCGCTTCAGCGTCTGGGAGCCCGGGAAGCCTTGACCGCGTCCCCTGCCGCGTCGCCGGGCTTGGCCCCCGGCCTGACGCGGAAGATGAGCATGCCGTCCCGGTCGTAGACCACCGGGTACCGGGAGAAGAAATAGCGGTAGTAGAAGCTGTTCCGGTCTCGGTACTCAGGGTCCTTGCCGGTCATGTAGAATTTCGCGCCGGCCTTGATCTTGTCCTCGACCTCTCCGATGCGGGACTCGCCGGCCTTGGGCACGGACCAGGCCCAGCCGCGCCGATCGAGATAATAAAGGTAGACCGACGGTCCCCAGCTGTTGCAGAGGAACAGGTCCGAGGCCGAGCTCACCTCGTCGGCGGCCCGCGCGGCATGGGCCAGGAAGGGGTAGTCCAGCCTGTACCAATGCCGGATCCTCAGGCCCGCGTGGATCGGCACCGAGAGCGCCAGGAGCGCGGTCCCGGCCAGGGCCCAGGACCGGGCCTTGCCGGAGAGCCCGGCGGCCTTGGACCTCAAGAACGCCAGGCCGGCGCCCATCAACGCCGCGTTGATGGGCGCGAAAGGAAGCGAGGTGTATTCGTGGTGGTAGGCATAGAATCCTCCCAGCGCGAGGTGGACCGCCACGGCCGCAAACCAAGCGGGCAGGAAGAGATCGCGCCGCTTGAGGACCGTCTCGCGGGCGCCGACCGCCATGAGCGCCAGGCCGCCGTAGGTCGCGGTGAGCTCCGGGAAGCGCGAGAGGAACTGGTGCTTGAGGTACCGGGGCATGCCCTGGTAGTCCAAAAGGGCCAGCAGGTCGCGGGAGGCGGTCGGCACCACGTAGGCGCCCGAGCTCGCGTGCCGGTACCACGCCCAGACCGCCCCGCACACGAGGCCTGCCGCGGCATAGCCGCGCCAGTCCCACCAAGCCCTGCGGCCCAGCCGCTCCCAGCTCAGCGCGAAGAGGACCGCCAGGACATAGGCGTAGGGCAGCTTGGACCCCACCGCGACGACGGCGTAGGCCGCAGCGGCCAGCCAGTGTCCCCACGGCCGGCCTTCTTCCAGGGACGCTTCCCAATGGAAGGTTGCCCCGACCGTTGCCAGGAGGGCCAGGGCCTCGGGCTGGACCGACCTCCCGAAATAGACCTCAAGGGGGATGAAGGAGAACAAGACCCCTGCGTAGAAGGCCGCTTCTTCCCCGAGGCGCCTTTCCAGCAGCCGGAACAGGTAGACCGCGGTCAAGGCCGAGAACAAGGCGGCGAGCACCCTGCCCCAGACCTCTCCCAGGCCCGCCAAGGACCAGAGCAGGCCCACCAGCCACATGTAGAGGGGGAACTCCGTGGCGGCGCACCGCCGGTCACCCCCTTCCCAGTCGATCTGCGGGCAGGAGAAGCCCAGGCCGTTGAGATGGTAGTTCCTGGCGATCGAGATGGTGTTGCACTGGCGGTGGGAATGGAAGTCCAGCATGGGGGAGGTGATGCCCTTGAGGTGGGCGAGGACGGAAGCGAGCACGATGAGGCCCAGGGCAAGCCGGCGAGACGGGAAGAACGGCATTGGGAGGCGCATTATACCATGTCAGCGCTGGAAGCGTTCCTTCCAGCGCTGAAGCAGGTCGTGTATAATATGGTTCCTTCGTGAAGAATCTGGTCTTCATCGGCAGTCACTTGGGCTATCCCATGGAGAAGACCCCCCTGGGCGGGGGGGCCATGGTGGGACTGCAGCTGGTCAGGCATTGGCCAAAGGACGGCAGTTTCAAGCTGGCGGTCCTCGGCTCCGGGCCCGAGCCGCCTGACAAGGGCATCGACTATGTCCAGCTCCCGAAGGCGGGCCCGCACCCGGCGCCGGTCAAGCTCTCGGAGCTGGAATACGCCAGGTTCAGCAGGGACTTCGAGGCCGGCACCACGGAATGGCTCCTGGCCCAGCGGGAGCGCCTGCCGCCGGCCCGGACCTGCGTGATGGTCAACGACATCGCTGAAGGCCCGGACCTGGAGAAGCTCTCTTGCGCGGGATACCCCATCGTGTCCGTATGGCACGTGGACGTGGTGGACTATTTCAACAAGCTCTACCTGCGCAACATCGTGCGGCCGGAGAGGCTGACCAGAGTCTACGAGCGCTCTCGGCGGCTCGGGATGAGGTGGGTCATCCCGGACATGCTGCAGGTCGTCTTCGAGAAGCAACGCAACACCGTGCACTACTCCGACAGGATGATCATGCCGTCGAGCACCATGGCGGCCACCGTGGGCCGGTGCTACGGCTACCTGCTGAAAAGCGGGGAGGACTGGAACGTCAGGATGTCGGTCATCCCCTGGGGGATGTGGCGGCAAGACGTCCCGGACGAGGCCTCCCAAGCCCAGGCCGAGTCCTTGAGGAAGCACTTCCAGATCGGCCCCGAGACCGCGGTCCTGATGACCCTGAGCCGCATCTCGCCGGAGAAAGGCCTCCACCTCCTCCTGCTGGCGCTCAAGGCCGTGGAGTCGGACGAGAGGTTCGCCGGCAAGGACATCTGCCTCTTTCTCTGCGGCGAGCCGGCCTTCATGCAGGGCGCGGCCTACATGCGCACGGTCGAGGCCTGCGCGGCGGGCTTGAAGCGCGTCAGGGTCTTCTTCCCGGGGTATCTCGCGGCGCCGGACAAGGCCGCCTACTTTCGGCTCGCCGACGTGTTCATCTCCCCCTCCGTGCACGAGAGCTACGGCCTCAACGTCGTGGAAGCCATGCAGGCGGGCGTGGCGATCCTCGCGAGCGACCACTACGGCGTGCGCGACATCGTGGACCCCAGCTTCGGCAGGGTCGTCCACTACCCTTCTCGGACCAAGGCCCCGGAGCGCCTGGCCGCGGCGCTCATCGAGCTCCTCTCCGACCCGGAAAGGCTCAAGGAGATGGGCAGGGCGGCCTCGGCCGCCGCGGAACGCATGCCCTTCTCGGACACGGCCCGGAAGGTGCTGGCCTGCGGCCTCGGGCTTCTGGAGGGCGGTTGACCGCGGCGTTCGTCATCCCCAAGGCGCTCCAAGGCGGGAAGCTCAGGCTCCGGCCGCTGAAGGAGAAGGATGCGCCCGCGCTTCTTGAGGCGATCGAGGTCTCGCGGCCGGTCCTCAGGCGCAGGTTGAGGTGGGTGGATTCCGTGCAAGGGATAGAGGACTGCAAGGCGTTCATCCTCCGCAGCCTGCCGGCTGCGGAGATGAACGAGGTCGTGCTGGGCATCTTCGAGGGCAGGGCCGGGCGGCTCATCGGCGTCGCGGCGCTCCAGAACCCGGCCGAGGACGGGGCTGTGGCCGAGTTCTCGGTCTGGGTCAGGGCCGACCGCCGCAGGCGCGGCCATGCCTTCGAGGCGGCCAAGGCCCTGATCACGCACTGCTTCAGGAAGGCGGGCCTGCGGCGCCTCTACGCGCGGCTCGAACCCGCGAACCGCGAGGGCCGCAAGCTGGTCCGGAAGCTCGGATTCCGGTATGAGGGGCGCCTGCGCCGCGAAAAGCGCTTGAACGGCCGCTGGGTGGACCAGGAGTGCTGGGGGATTCTTCGCGAGGAATGGAGGAAGTAGGAGGAAGATCTCAAGGCCAAGCTGGCCGGCTGGGAAATGCGCTACAATCATGAGCGCGGCCACATGGCTCTCGGCGGCCAAACGCCAGCGGAAGCTCTCGGCGCGAAACTGTCAACAGAATCAGGAGGGGCGAAGGTTGCGTTTCAGGCTGCATGAGCAAAGCTCGGACCTGCCGTTGGTCTTGGCGACCGGGCTGACGAGCGACTTGATGGGGCTTGCGGCAGGGTTCGGGGTGAAGGCCCTTGGCATGAGCCTGGACTATTCCATGACGCCTTTCGGGGGGCTGGGCAACAGCCACCGCGTGAGCCTGGGAGCCAAGTTCTGATAGCCGACCGCGACCGCGCCGCGGCCCTCTTCCTGGCGGGCCTCTTGCTCGCGCAGTTCCTCCCGGGCTGGCTGGCGGGGTTCGCGCCCTTCTGGGGCGACCTGACCTACCTCCACCATCCTTGGCGGGCTCTGCCCGCCCAGCTGGTCCAGGCCGGCAGGCTCCCGCTGTGGAACCCCTACATCTACTTCGGCATGCCCATGGCCGCTTCCATGCAGGGCGCGCCCTTCTACCCGTTGACCTTGCCGTTCTTCCTGTTCCCTTTCCCGACCGCGCTGTCGATGTTCCATCTCTTCCACTATTGGCTGGCGGGCTGGCTCATGTTCCTATGGTTGAGGTCGATGAGGCTCTCGATGCCCGCCGCTCTGGCCGGCGGCGTCGCTTACTGCCTGGGCGGGCTCATGTTCAGCCGCATGCAGTTCCTCAACCACCTCGCGGTGCTGAGCCTTGCGCCCGCTCTCCTGCTGTTCTTCGACCGGGTCTGGCTCCTGGCCCTGTCCTTGGCGCTCTCCTTCTTCGCCGGCTATCCGGTGTTCCTGCCCGGGCTGGCGCTTTGCGCCTGGGCGATCAGGCTCGTCTTGATGAGGACGGGCGCATGGGCGGGCCTTGGGCGGGATTCGGCCGTATGGCTGGCCGCCGGGGCCGCGGCCTTGGCCCTGACGGGCTGCGTCCTGCTGCCCGCGCTCGAGCTGGCCTCTCTGTGCCGCAGGAGCGCCGGCATGGGCCTCTCCGAGACGCTCTCGTGGGGTTTCGAGCCGCGGGACTGGGTGCAGTGGGTGAGTCCTCTCCTGGCGCCCTTGAGGTCGTTCGACCCCGCGTCCGGGTGGTGGAAATGCTGCTACCTGGGCTTCGCCGGCTGGCTGGCCGCGGTCCTCGCGCCGAGGCTGCTCGGCCGGAGGAAGGCCATGGGCCTGGCGGCCATCGTGGCGGCAACGGCCGTCCTGGTCCTCGGAGGCTCCACCGCGGTCTCCCTGGCCGTGTGGAAGCACGCGCCGGCGCTTAGGTTCGTCCGCTATCCCGGCAATCTCTCCTACCTCGCCTGGCCGGCTCTCGCGGTCCTGACCTCCGCCGGGATCGAGGCGTTGAGGCGGGCCGGGCGCGGTCGAGGCCGGGGGCGCGGCGCTTGGGCCCTGGTCCTGGCCGCCGCGGTCGCGGTCGAGCTCTCGGCTTATGCGTTCGGCGCGATGCCCTTGGCAGGCCGCGACCTTTTCTCGTCGGCTGGGCCGCTGGTCCGGCGTCTCCAAGGGACGCTTGGCGCCGACCGCTACCTCCTCTCGCCCCGGGCGCTCGAATCCAACAAGGGCTGGGGGGTGCGCGACTGGAAGTGGCGGCTCTATGGCCTGACCAATGCGCCGTTCCGGCTCCCGGCGGCCGGGAATTTCGGGGAGCCCTTGGTCCCCAAGGGTTCCTACGAGTTCATGGATTTCCTCTACAATCAACCGGGCGCCGAGCCTGCCAGCCGGTTCTTCAAGTGGGCCGGCATCGGCGCGCTGTTGACGCCGGAGGAGGTCCCCGCCGGCAAGCAGGGCGCCTTGCGTCATGAAGGCAGGACCCTCTGGGAGCTCTACCGCTTCCGCGGCGCGTCGCGGGCCTATTGGCTCGAGGACGCGGCCGGGGCGGCCTTGCCCGAGGGATTGCCGGCTGGTCTGCCAGCTGCGGCCTCCGCGATCAAGGGCGGAGCCCGAGCGTCCCGGCCGCCGTCAGGGAAGGCGTTGGCGGCCGACGGCGCAGCCGGCATGCCGTTGACGTTGCGTTGGCTCCGTGAAGACATGTTCCGGGTAGAAGGCGAGGCGCCGCGGCAGGGGTGGGCCTACATCGCCGAACCCTTCTATCCCGGCTGGAAGGTGTTCCTTGAGACTTCCTCATCCTTCGAGTCCGTCAGGGCTCAAAGAGCCCTTGCCGCCTTCCAGAAGGTCAGGGTCCCGTCAGGGCCGTTCAAGCTCCATTTCCGATACGACCCCTTGAGCTGGAAGCTCGGCGCGGCCCTGACGCTCGCCTGCCTGATGGGTTTCTGTCTTTATTGGTACAATCGGCGCCAGGCACCGACCGATGCGCAATAGGGACATCATCGTCTTCGCGCTCTGGTGCGCCGTCCCGTTGTGGCTCCTGTTCCCATCGTGGGCCGAGCCTTCGTCGGCCCTGCGCAACTACGGCGACCTCTACGCCTACCACTATCCGATGCGGCATCTGGCGACGAGCAGCCTGCAGGCGGGGCGCATGCCGTTCTGGAACCCGTACATCTTCATGGGCCTGCCTCTCAGCGCCAACCCGCAGTCCGTCCTGTTCTACCCGCCGACCATCCTGGCCGGCACGTGGCCGCTGGGGCTGAGCATCTCGTGGGACTACCTCTTCCACCTTGTGTGGGGGGCGCTGGGGGTTTTCCTTCTCGCCAGGAACAACGCCCTCAAGCGGGCCTGCGCCCTGCTCGTGACCACGATGTACGCGCTCTCTCCGTTCCTCGCCTACCGCATCACGGAAGGCATCCCGACTTTGTTGGCGGGCCTCGCCTGGGTGCCCTGGGCGTGGCTTGCGCTCCAATCCGGGTCAAGGCTCCTGCTGGCCGGCGTGCTGGCCCTGCAGTTCCTCTCCGGCCACCAGCAGTTCATGGTCATCAACGCCTTGGGCCTGGCCGCCTGGGCGCTGGTCAGGGGCTCTCCCTCGCTGCTCGGGAGGCTCGCGCTCGGCGGCGCGGCTGCCGCGGCGCTGGCCGCGGTCCAATGGGCGCCGACCATGGAGTTCCTGGGGCACTCCGTGCGCAAGGAGTGGCCCGCGGTCTTCACCACCGCCTATTCCGTGGGCGTCAGGGAGCTCTCGACCTGGCTCCTTCCCGGGAGCCTGGGCACGCCGCTCTCAGGGGATTGGCCCGACGTGCCGTCCGTCTTCTTCGAGACCTGCGGCGTCTATGTCGGCTTGGCGGGAGCCCTTCTGGCGCTGTTCTGGCTGGTTAGGAGACGGCCCCTGCTGCCCTGGGTCCTGATCCTCCTGGGGCTCTTCCTGGCCGCGGGCGGACGCAATCCCCTCTACGCGCTCGCCATGGAGGGAAGTCCGGCCGGGTACCTGCGCACCCCGGCGCGCTATCTGCTGCTGTGCCTGCTGGGCCTGCTGTTCGCGGCCGGCGGGGCAGCCAAAGCCTATTCCTCGCGGATCCCGGCATGGGCGAGGGCGCTCGTCGTCTTTGTCGTTGTGGCTGATCTCGGCTGGTGGGACAGGAAGTTCCTCGGGACCGAGGATGCCGGTCCCTACCTGGCCGGCAAGCAGGCCGTCGCCGAGGCGATCGGAGGCAAACCTTTCAGGGTCCTGACGGACCCGGCGCTGGCCAGCCCCAACAAGACCATGCTCTACCGCGCCATGAACGCCAACGGCTACGAGGCCTTCTACCTCCGGGACTTCGTGCGCTACGCGGCCCGCGCCGAGGGCGGGCCCGCCGCTGACGCCAGCCGCGGCCGCATCACGGCGTACGATTCACCGGAGATGAAGCGGGCCGGCGTCGCGTACTACATCGATCTGGCCGGCGTGCGCAAGCCCAGCCGCGGCGAGTGCGCTCTGGCGCGCATCGCCGGCGACGACTGCGGCCGGGCGGACGGTTCGCCGCAGCTCACCATCGAGCGGCCGGAGCGGTGGCGGGTCCGGGGCGCCATGCCGGCCGGAGGCGGCCGGCTCGTGCTGGCGCAGGCGTTCTACCCGGGCTGGAGGGCTTATGTCGGGGGGAGGAGGGTCGAGCTGGCGAAGTGGGACGGCATCTTCCAGTCCGTGTCCCTGCCCGCGGGGGAGTTCGAGCTGAAGGCCGTCTTCGAGCCGACCCTCTGGCCCGAGCTCGCGTTTCTGGCGGCGACAGCTTGGTTTGCATGGATGGGAGCGATGGTGGTCCCCATGACTAGGAGGTTCGCCCCCAACGGAGGCCCTCCTCCCCCGCGGGGAGTCTGGGGCCTTCGGCCCCACCCCCCGGCGAGCGACGCATGAAACGCCGGAGTTGGACGATCTTCCTGGCCTTCCTGCTGACCGCGGTCTTCCTGGGCCTGGCCCTGCGGAACCTGAGCTGGGCCGAGATGAGGGAGGCCTTCGCGGCGGCCGACATGCGGTGGCTGCCCCTCATTTACATGGTGACCTTCGTAGACCTGGCCGTCAGGGCCATGCGCTGGCGCCTGCTCCTCTCCCCGGTCGCCGACGCCCCGGCGGGCGTGCTCTACAGGCTCGAGGCCATCGGCCTGGCGGCCAACAACATCATCGTAGCGCGCCTCGGCGAGTTGGGCCGGGCCGCGCTGGCGGGCCGCAAGCTCAAGATCCCGTTCTTGGCGGCGCTCTCGAGCATCGTGGTCGAGCGGCTCTGCGACACGGTCGCGGTACTCATCCTCTTCAACGCGGCGGCCTTCTACAACGCCGGGATCATCTCTCCGAAGCTGCGTCTCATCACCCTGGGGGTCCTCCTCTGCGCGTTGTCGGTGCTCGCCGTCCTCGTGTTCGCGCACCGGGCGCTCGAGCCGGGGGGCGCGCTGGAGAGCGGCTTGAAGCGCGTCCCCAAGGCGCGCGACCTCTCGCTCAAGCTGGTGACCGGGGCGCGGGCCTTGCGCACTTGGTTGGCCTTCCCCATCCTGGGCTTGAGCCTGCTGTTGTGGTGCGTGGACTCGGTGACCTTCTGGATCGTGGACAAGTCCATGGGCCTGGGCCTGCTCGACTTCGGAAGGGCGGTCCTCGTGCTCGGCTGGGGCGCGGCAGGGGCCTCCATCCCGGCCGCTCCCGGCGCGGTCGGCACCTTCGAGGCGGTGGTGCGCGACGGCATGCAGACCATGGGCGCGACCGCTCCCCAGGCCCTGGTGTACGCGCTCATTGCCCACATCATGGGCTACTTCACCGTCACCGTCCTGGGGCTGATCTTCATGTCCATGGAGGGCCTCTCCCTGGCGAAGTTCGAGGAGGGCGCGGAGAAGGTCTCACTGGAGGCCAAGCGGTGAGGCGCCGCCTGCTGGACCTGCTGGCCTCGCCCTGCTGCCGCAACGTCATGGAGGCGGACTGCGAGTGGTCCGGCGACGAGGCCGCGATCGGGCATCTCATCTGCAAGTTCTGCCGCCAGCGCTACCCGGTCATCGACGGCGTCCCGAGGCTATTGCCTCCGGTGGAGCTCGCCCCCGGCGTGGCGCAGACCCGCGAGTCTTTCGCCTGGGAGTGGCTGCGCCATCCCGGGCCCAGGCCCGACGAGGACAGGGCCATCTTCCTGGAAGAGACCCAGATCCCGGCCGCGGACTGGCGGGGCAAGCTGGCCTTGGACGCGGGCTGCGGCATGGGGCGCTATTCCCTGGCCGCCGCGGGCCTGGGCGCCGAGGTGGTGGCCTTCGACCTTTCCGAGGCGGCATTGCGGCTTAAGGCCGCGGCCAAAGAGTCCGACAAGCTCCACGTCGTCATGGGCGACATCAACCATCCCCCTTTCCGGCGGGGCATCTTCGACGTGGTCTTCAGCCTCGGGGTGCTCCACCACGCCGCGGACACCCAGACGGCGTTTCGGCGCGTGGCCGAACTGGTGCGCGACCGGGGGCTCCTCACCTTCTGGGTCTACGGCAAGGCCGGCCGCTTGGATGATTTCAGGACCAACCCTCTGCGGGAGGGCCGCCGGTGGGTGGCCCGGCACCGCGCGCTCGCCTGGCTCGTGGTGGCCTTGCGCCACGCCTTGAGCGACGTCCTGCGCCTGTTCACGGTGCGCCTGCCCGTGAGGCTCAATTACGCGCTGTGCTTCCCCGTGGCGGTCCTCGGCGCGGTCCCCCTGGTCAAGTACCTCACACCATCGGTGCACCCGGATTTCCGGGTCCGGCTCATCGAGGACTTCGACTGGCTTTCGCCCGTCTATCAGCACCATCACTCCAAGGAGGAGCTCCGGCTCTGGCTCCAGGAGGCGGGGTTCACCGTGCTCAAGGTCCTGCCGCACGGGCTGGTGCCCAAGCCGGGGATGCTCGCCCGGAAGACCGACCATGTCCGAAATTAGCGGGCGTTGCGTCGTGATGGTGAGCGCGGGCTTCTATCCCTACGTGGGAGGTTCCGAGAAGCAGGCCCTCGAGATCTCCGTCGCGCTCCAGGCCGCGGGCTGGAAGGTCTTGGTTCTTACACGCAGGCTCCCGGGCCTTCCAGCCCGCGAGTCCGTTCGTGGCGTCGAAGTCGTCCGCCTTTGGGCTCCGGGAACCGGGCTGGTCAATTCCTTCACCTTCATGGTTTCGCTCTTCCTTTATCTTGTGAAGGAATCCCGCTCCTTCGGCGCGATTCATGTCCACCTGGCCGGGTCGCCTGCCCTGCCGGCGAGCATCGCCGGCAGGATCACGGCCAAGCCCGTCATCGTCAAGCTCGGCGGAGGCCGCGGCATCGGCGAACTGGGCGCCTCGGCCGGGACCTTCTTCGGCCGTCTCAAGATCAGGCTCCTGAGGCGGCTGGGGCCCAGTTTCGTTGTGGTGACTTCCGACCTCCGGGAGGAGGTCGCGGCCTACGGGCTCTCCGGCGGCAAGCTCAGCGTGATCCCCAACGGAGTGGATACGGATGCCTACAAGCCGGTTCCCTCCGCAGAGCGAAGCGCTCTGCGGAGGGGATGGGGGTGGCCCGTGGGCATGGGGTTCCTCTACGTCGGCCGGCTTTCACCGGAGAAGCGGTTGGATATGTTCCTCGAAGTCCTGGCCGCTTCGGCCAGGACTTCGAGGCCGTTCTTCGTTGCTTTTGTCGGAGAAGGTCCTGAGGAAGAACGCCTGAAACAGCTCGCCGACAAGCTGAGCTTGCCGGCGCATTTTCATGCGCCGGTAGAAGATGTATGGAAGGCCTACCAGGCCGCGGACGTCTTCATCCTGCCGTCCGTCTCCGAGGGGCTCTCCAACTCCCTGCTCGAGGCCATGTCCTGCGGCCTGGCCGCTCTGGCGAGCCGCGTGGGAGGGACCGTCGAGGCCGTCTCCGACGGCGCCACCGGCATCCTCTTCGACGACCAGGCAGGGCTCGAGGCGGGTCTGGCCCGGCTCCTGGCAGAGCCAGGGCTCGCGGCCTCCCTGGGCCGCGCCGGCAGGGAGAGGGCGCTGGGGTTCTCCATTGCGGAGACGGCCAGAAAGTACGAGGCTCTCTACCTCGGGGTAGATTGAGGGAATAGACGGATTGAAACAGGGCCATGCCTTGCGGCTATTTTCGGTGGTGGGGTAAGACCGGCCGTTCGTCGCAGAGCGGCCCTGCCTGCCATCTGCTCGCCTACCACTGTCTGGATGTCGCCGCTACAGGGTTCGCGCTGCTGGACCAGGACGCGCTCCTGCGCTGCCGGCTCGCCGGTTGCGCCGGGATGGAGGAGGACCGCTTCGTCCATTGGGTTACGTTCCATCTCGCCCTGCACGATGTCGGCAAGTTCTCCGAGCGGTTCCAAGATACCAGGCTGGAGCTTGTAAAAGCGTTGGGCGGCGTCGCGTCGCGGCAGGCTTACCACACGCGCCACGACAGCATGGGTTTCGCTGCCTTCAATGAGATCATCTGGCCTTGCGCATGGCGGGAGAACTGGTTCCGGCTGGATCAATCGGGCGACGGCGATGAACCCACATGGAAGGAGGTTCTCCTGCCATGGGCGCGGGCCGTGATGGGCCACCACGGGGAACCCCCGCGCACCGTCGATCGTGCCGGAACACGGATGAGGGCCGCAAAGTTGTTTTGCAATCAGAGCCTGCAAGCGGTCGAGGAGTTCTCGGCCGCGGCTTGCAGACTTCTTCTTCCAAGGGAAGAAGGCCGCTTGGTTGTCTTCGGCGACGATCTTGGCCCCCGGTTCAAGCGGCTGTCCTGGTTCCTGGCCGGGCTCGCTGTCCTCGCGGACTGGATCGGATCGGACGAAAAGCATTTCCCCTACCAGGCGACGGAGATTCCGCTGGAAGAATACTGGGCCAAGCACGCCTTGCCTGCCGCTCGGAAGGCCGTCCGGGCCAGCGGCGCGCTGCCCGCAAGAGCATCGTTGAAGACCGGGATGGGCGAGTTGTTCCCGGAACGCCGCAGGCCGAGCCCGCTTCAAGCCCACGCGTCCGAATGCGGTCTTGCGAACGGTCCCCAGCTGTTCATCCTGGAGGACGCCGCGGGTTCAGGCAAGACCGAAGCGGCCCTGGTCCTGGCCCACCGGCTCATGGCCGCGGGCATGGCCGAGGGCCTTTTCGTGGCGTTGCCCAGCATGGCGACGGCCAACGCGATGTATGACCGGCTCTCCAGCGCGTATTTGCGGTTGTTCGACGGGGACGGCCCCGTTTCCCTGGTTCTGGCGCACAGCGCGCGCCATCTTCACGCGCGTTTCGCCGATTCCATCGGAGCCGAGACGCAAAGCCCGGACGCGGATTACGGCCTTGGCGAGGAATCCGCCTCGTCGCGTTGCGCCGCTTGGCTTGCGGACAATCGCAAGAAGGCGCTCCTGGCCAACGTCGGCGTGGGGACCCTGGACCAGGCCCTCATCGCGGTCCTGCCGGCCAGGCACCAGTCCCTTCGCCTGCTTGGATTGGGCCGCAGCGTGCTCATAGTGGATGAAGTCCACGCCTGCGATCCCTACATGCATGCGCTGCTTCGCGCCCTTCTGCGGTTCCATGCCGCCCAGGGAGGCAGCGCCATCCTCCTATCCGCCACGCTTCCTCTCAAGATGCGCAGGGAGCTTGCCGAGAGCTTTCGAAGAGGAATGAGCCTTCCCACGGTCCCTCTTGCTGAGTCCCGCTATCCTCTTGCAACCCATGTCTGTGCGGATGGAGGCCGTGAGCATCCGCTTAGAGGCCGGGCGGACATGCGCAGGAGGCCGCGGGTGGACATGGTGCACGACGAGGGAGAGGTCATAAGACGCTTGTCGAATGCTGTTGCTCATGGCGCCTGCGCGTGCTGGATGCGCAACACGGTCAAGGACGCGATCGCGGCCTATGACCGCTTGTCCGGCGAAGTCCCGGCCGAGCGGCTCATTCTGTTTCATTCCCGCTTCCCCATGGCGGATCGTTTGGACATCGAAAGGCGGGTCCTTGAAGCCTTCGGGCCGAAAAGCGCAAGGGAGCAGCGCGCCGGCAAGCTTCTCATCAGAACTTCCCCATCCCGCTGTTTGGGGATGGGGAAGGAAGGAGATGGTGCCCCAAAAGAAAGAAGAAGGTAACGGAGAGGGGATTTTTGGCAGGGGCTTGAAATAGAGCCTGCCTCCGTCGTAAAGTGTCTTTGTA
>JACQWX010000059.1 GCA_016209035.1 Elusimicrobiota bacterium
CATATGGCCAAGCCGAGTCAAGCGCAAACTGCAAGGGATTTGCGGCTTTCCAGAGGATTCCTTGCAGTTCAGGTGAGGATGAGAGGGAGCGCCGGAAGCGTCACCGACGGAGGAAGGTCAAACTTCCCGAGCAGAAACTATATACGAACGAGCCTCGATAAAGTTCCCTGCCAGACAAGAAATCCACGAGAATGCTGCGGGGGAATGACTGGCCAATCCGAAAGAATCCCGTAATAGGCGGTCCACAAATCGTTAACAGGCCCTTGATACACTCAGGTCTGTCGTCACTATTCTCATCACGGGGTCCAAATGGAACAACAGGATAGGCCGCGCGACCAGAACGACCAAGAGACCGGGCCGACGGACGTCGACGCCATCAACAACCTCGACACCGCCCGCATGTCCCTGCGCTGGGCCTTGGAGCGCATCAGCGCCGTCGAGGGTCTGCGCGCCGAGGCCGCCGAGAAGGCCGGCAAGGAGGAGCGCGCCCGCGCGGCCGTAGAGCGGGAATGCCAGGCCCTGCGGCGGGCCATCGCGGCCAACGCCGAGGAAGCCTCCCAGCGCGAGCTCTACTACAAGAAGCTCGAGGGCTTGATGGACCTCAAGCTCGCGGGCAAGCTCGACGTGCAGGCCCTGGCCCAGCACGAGGGAGAGGTCGCCCGGATGCACGAGTACCTGGTCCAGCGGCAGAAGGACCTCGAGAGCGACTACGCGGTCAAGCGCGACGAATTGGAGAAGCAGTACCAGGCCTTCCGGGCCGAGGCCGAGAAGGAGCGCCGGGAGGCGGCGCTCAAGGCGGAGGAATCCTTCTGCCGGCGCCGGCAGACCCTGGAGAAGGAGTTCGCCCCCAAGATCGTGGAGATCCACGAGATGGAGGCCAGACTGCGCAGCCAGGAGAAGATACTGGCCGACCGGCAGGCCCATTTCGAGGCCTTCTACCACGAGCAGCGCACCCAGCTGGACCACGAGATCAAGGTCTTCCGCCAGGAGGTCGAGGATCAGGTCAAGTTCCGGCTCGAAGGCCAAGAGAGCCTCCTCGCCAACCGCCAGGCATTCAGGGAACAGGCCTGGGAGCGCCAGAGAGCCGTCCTGACCCATGAACTGGCCGAGTGGCGGACCAAGCATCAGGAGATGGTGGACCGGTCCGTGGACCTCGAGAACCAGCTCGCCCAGGCCCGGGAACACGCCAAGCGCGCCGACCTGGCCGTCGCCAACGAGGCGACGCTCGGCGAGGAAGCCGCTCGCCTGCGGCGCAAGCATCAGGAGGCGACGGACAAGAGCCTCATGCTCGAAAGACGGCTGGCCGAGACTCAGGAGGCCTTGAAGCGTGCCGAGTCCAAGGCCGACCAGGAGACACAGGAGCGCCGGCGCGTGGAGGCCGCAAAACAAGACGAGGGCGAAGCGCTCATCAAGCGGGTCCACGAACAAGCCGAAAAGATCGTTTCTCTGGAAAGCAGGCTCGTCGAAGCCGAGGAGCGGGCCAAGCTCGTCGAGCTGCACGCGGCCAACGAAGCCTCCATGGCGCAGGAATCAGCCAGCCTGAGGAAGAAGCTCGAAGCGGCTTCCGAGCGCGTCATCGAGTTCGAGCGCCAGCTCTCGCAGTACCACGACCGGGCCTGCCGCGCCGAGACCGAGGCCGCCCGCCACGCGCAGGACGCCGCCCAGTCCGAAGCCCTGCGCAAAGACGAGTCCGAAACCCTCTCCAAGAGGTGCCACGACCAAACCGCCCGCATCGTGGACCTCGAAAAGCGCCTCGCACAGGCGGAAGAGAAGGCCCAGGCCTCCCAGATGGTCATGGAGATCAAGACCGAGGAGGCGTCCCGCCACGCCCAGGCGCCTCGCACAGGCGGAAGAGAAGGCCCAGGCCTCCCAGATGGTCATGGAGATCAAGACCGAGGAGGCGTCCCGCCACGCCCAGGAGACCGCCCAGATCGACGGCCTGCGCAAGGAGGAGACCGAGACCTTCTCCAAGAAGCTCCAGGACCAGACCAGCCGCATCGTGGACCTCGAGAAGCGCCTCGCCCTCTCCGAGGAGAGGGCCGAGCGGGCCCAGATGTCCATGGAGCTCAAAGCGGAGGAAGCCCGGCGCCTCGACGCCCTCGAGCGAGAGGAGGCCGCGCAGTTCCAGAAGAAGTCCCAGGAGCTCACCACACGCATCATGCAGCTCGAGTCCAGCCTCGCGGACGCGCAGGACAAGTCCGCCGAGTCCGAGAGGCAGCTCGCCTCCCGCACCGGCGCGCTTCTGCGCGCCGAAGAGTCCTTCAAGCGGGAGTCCGTGGTCTTCGCCCAGAAGGCCCAGGAGTCGGCCCAGCGCATCGTGGAGATGCAGAACTTCCTCTCGTGCACCGAGGAGAAGGTCAAGCGCGCCGACCTCGCCGCGGCCCACGAGACCACCCTCCTCCAGGAGATCGGGCTCCTGCGCGAGAAGTACCGCGAGCACATGGAGAAGAACGTCGAGCTCGAGCAGCTGCTCGCCGCCGCCGACGAGTCGGCCAAGCACGCGCAGGCATCGGCCGAGGCCGAGGCCGAGCACCGCCTGAGATCCGACGAGTCCCGGCAGTCCGAGGCGTCCGCCTGGGCCAAGAAGGCCCATGAGCAGACCGCCCGCATCGTGGACCTCGAAAAGCGCCTCTCCCTTGCCGAGGACAAGGCCGGCCGCAGCCAGATGATGATGGAGCTCAAATCCGAGGAGCTCAAGCGCCTCGAGGCCCTCGAGCGCGAGGAGACCGCGGCCCTCCTGCAGAAATGCCAGGAGAGCGGGACCCGTGTCGCGGAGCTCGAGAAGGCCCTGCTCGAGGCCAGGCAGTCCGCGGCGCACGAGTCCAGCCTCCAGCAGGAACTCGTCCATCTGCGGCAGAGGCTCCAGGAGCAGTTCGACAAGAACATCGAACTCGAGCGCAAGGTCACCGGGACCCAGGAACGCGCCAAGCGCGCGGACCTGGCCGACGCCAACGAGGCGGCCCTGCGCGACGAGACGGCCGGCCTGCGACGTCTGCATCAAGACGACAACCAGAAAATCATCTCCCTCGAGAAGACGCTGACGCAGGCCCAGGACGCGCTCCGGCGCGCCGAGGCCTCCGCGGCCCAGACCTCGGAGGAGTTCAAGCGCCTCGAAGCGGTCAAGCACGACGAGACGGCGGCCCTCCTCCACCGGCACCACGAGATGACCGAGAAGGTCGCCTCCCTAGAAAAAAGCCTCATGGACGCCCAGGAGCACGCGAAGCTCTCGGACGTGCGCGCCTCCTACGAGGCCACCCTGGCGCTTGAGGTCGCGGCCCTGCGGCGGGACATGGCCGACGCCATGAGCAAGAACCTCGATCTCGAACACAGGCTCGCCGACGCGGAAGACCGCGCCCGACGCGGGGAGACCAGTTTCGCCAGACAGGCCGAGGGAGTCCAGCACATCGTCCAACTTGAGAAGCGCCTGGCCGAGGCGGTCGAGCTTTCCAAGATGTCCGAGCTCCACGCCTCCAACGAGGCCGCCCTCTCCCAGGAGGCATCCGCGCTCAGGGAGAGGCTGCGCGAGCAGTCCGACAAGGCGATCTCACTCGAACGTAAGCTCGCGGAATCAGCCGAAGCCGCCTCGCGCTCCCAGGCCGAGGCTGCGCGGCAGGCCGAGCAGAACAAGCGTATAGAGGAGGAATACCGCGCCGAAGTCGAGCACTGGAAGGAGCGGGCCGGCCGCCAGGCCAAAGAGTCCTTCCAGCTCGAGAAGCGCCTCGCCGAGGCCGATGACAAGTCGGCGCGCGCAGAGGCCGCGGCGGCGGCCGAGGGAGCGCTCCACCGGGAGATCGAGGCCTTGCGACGCCGTTTGCAGGAGTCCGCAGCCAAGAACCTCGACATCGAGCCCAGGCTCGCCCTGGCCGAGGAGAGAGCCAAGCAGGCCGAGATCGCCTCCCAGCGCGACGCCGTGCTCGCTGAGGAGGCCGCGGTCTGGAGGCAGAGGGCCCAGGACCAAGAGAAGGCGGTCCTCGATCTCGAGAAGAGGCTCATGGAGCTGCGCGACCGCGCCAAGTTCTCGGAGGAGCATGCGGCCGGCGAGGCCGCCCGGGAAGCCGAGGCCGCCGCCCTGCGCCGCGATTTGCAGGAGGCGACGGCCAGGGTCTTCGACCTCGAGCGCAAGCTCGCGGAATCCGAGGACTCGGCCCGGCGCGCGCAGGCCTCCTCCCAGAAGCATGCCTCCCTCGCCGAGGAGACCGCGCTCTGGCGGTCCAGGGCCCAGGAACGCGAGAAGGCGGTAGTCGAGCTCGAGAAGAAGCTCATCGCGGTCTCGGACGAGCTCCAGCGCAAGTACCAGGAGGCCCTGGATAGGCGCCTGGCATTGGAGAAGGCCCTCGTCGAGACGCAGGACAAGGCCAGGCGCGCGGACCTCTGCGCGGGCAGCGAGGCGACCCTGCGCTCCGAGGCGGAGGCGTTCCAGGAGAAGTGCCGGGAGCAGACCGGCCGCATCCTGGAGCTGGAGAAGAAGCTCGCGGACGCCGAGGACCGCGCGAAGCGCTCGGAGCTCGCCTCATCGTCGGAAGCGCTGGAGAAGAAGCTCTTCCTCGCCCAGGAGGCCGGCCGGCAGGCCGAGAAGATCGCCCAGGACCGGAGCATGGCCCTAGACGAGCGCCAGACCGGCTGGGACGCGGAGAGGGCGGAACTGCTGGAGCGGCTGCGCCGCGCCGAGGAAGTCATGCAGGGGCAGGGGCGCGAGATCCGCGACAGGTTCGCGCGGGAGGCGGAGCGCTCCCGCGAGCTCGAGAAGCGCCTCGCCCTGGCCCAGGAGGAGGCCAAGCGTTTCCAGGAGGAGGCCGAGACCTCCAAGGTCCTCATGGAGGAGAGGGAGCGTCATTGGGAGCAGCAGAAAGCCAGGATCTACGAGGAATGCAGCAACCTCGAGGTCGACGACCGCGAAAGGCTGCAGATCGCGATCCAGAGGACCGAGGAACGCTGGGCCAAGGAACGCCTCCTCTTCATCGAGGAGGCCAACACTTGGAAACGGCGGCACCATCAGCTGCTCGAGCAGGTCGTCGCGTTCGACAACCGCCTGGCCGAGGCCGAGGCCGAGGCCAAGAAGGCTTCCGACGCCTCGGCGCGCGAGGCCGCGGAGCGCAAGAAGATCGAGACTGTGGCCCGCGAGGAGACCGTGGCGTGGAAGGCCCTTCGCGAGCAGGCCAGGGAGAAGCTCCAGGATCTCGAGAAACGCCTGGCGCTGGCCGAGGACGAGGCCAAGGCCGCCCGGTCGGACGCCGACCTCCAGAAATCGATGCTGGCGGAACGCGAGCGCCTCTGGGAGAAGCGGAAGGCCGAAATCTATGAGGAATGCGGCAGCCTCGACGCCGGCGACCGCGAGAAGCTTCAGGCCGTCATCCAGCGGGCCGAGGAGTGCTGGGCCAAAGAGCGCCAGCTCTTCATCGAGGAGACCAACACCTGGAAGCGGCGGCACCAGGACGTACTCGAACAGGTCGTCGAGTTCGAAAACCGCCTGGCCGCAGCCGAAGGCGAGGCCGCAATCGCGGCCGAGGCCTCGGCCCGCGAGGCCGAGGAGCGCAAGATGCTCGAGGCGCAGGCCCGCCAGGAGTTCGCGGCCTGGAGGCTGCGCAACCAAGAGGCGAAAGAGAAGGCCGAGGCGGCCGAGAGACGCCTGGCGCTGGCCGAGGACGAGGCCAAGGCCGCCCGGTCCTACGCCGAGCTGCAGAAGTCCATCCTGGCCGACCGCGAGCGTCTATGGGACGCTGAGAAGGAGGCGCTCCTCAGGAAGCTGGGCAACGGGCCGGCCCGATAGGGGCTTATGGTAGTTCTACTAATAGGCCTCCGAGGCGGTTATGTGGTAAAATATCCGGAATAAGGAAGGGACCACATGGACAATCTTAACATCCAGAACAGGCCGTTCACAGCCGGCGAAGTCTCCCAGATCAACAACCTCGACACCGCGCGCATGGCGCTGCGCTGGGCGCTCGAAAGGCTGACCCTCCTGGAGAAGAAGACGGCCGAATCCGAGCAGAAGCTCGCCCAGAGCGAGAAGTCGCGGCAGGACGCCGCGGGGGAAACGACCCTGCTTTCCCCCGACGCCAAGGCCGGCGTGGAGGCCCCGGCGATGCGCGGATCGGATGCCGGGCACGCCTTCGAGAACATCATCAACGGGCTCAAGCGGCGGCTGTCCTTGGCCGAGGAGGCCGCGCGGCGCAGCCAGAGCATGACCGAGAGCCGCGAGGCCCTGCTCACCGAGCGGGAGAAGGCTTGGCTCAAGGAGAAAGAGGACCTCGTCACCCGCCACCAGGCCACGGCCCGCGGCGCCGAGCACGCCTGGGAGAGGCAGAAGTCCGATCTCCTCGAAGAGCTCCGGGTCCTGCGCGAGAAATTCGACGACCAGCTCTCCGGCATGATCGAGCTCGAGCGCCGGGCCACGGAAGCCGAGGAGTCCGCGGCCCAGGCCAAGAGCGCCCTGGAGAACCAGAAGCCCGTCCTGGCCGAGGCGGAGCGCCAGCTCATGCGCGAGCGCGCCGACCTCACCTCCCGCATCCGGAGCATCGAGGCCTCCGAGACCGGCCGGGTCGAGGAAGCCCTCCGCCGGGCCGACGCGGCCTGGTCCGAGGAGAAGACCAAGCTCCTGGCCGAGATCGACCTATGGCGCCAGAAGTACCAGGGCCAGCTCTCAGGCCTCCTCGACGTGGAGCGGCGCGCCATCACGGCGGAGGAGAGCGCCCGCCGCCTGGAGAACACGGTCCGCTCCAAGGAGGCCTCATCGGCCGAGTCGCAGGCGGCGTGGCTGCGCGAGAAAGAGGACGCGCGCCGCGCCTGGGAAGACGAGCGCGCGAGGCTCCACACCGAGCTCGAGTCCCTGCGCCTGCGCGGGCGCGAGCAGCTCTGTGAGCTCCAGGAGCTCTCGGAGCGGCACGCCTCCCTGGAGGCGGCGCGCGGCAACGGCAACGGCCAGGCGGGACTCGCCGAGCGCGAGCGGACGCTCGACGAGAGGGCCAAGGAGCTCGCGGCTCTGGCGAAGGTCCTGGAAGCCAAGCTCTCCGACTCGTGAGGAGCAGCAAGGCGTAAGGCAGACCCATGTACGAGGAATACTGGAACCTTCGGGAGTTGCCGTTCGAGAACACGCCGGACCCCAAGTTCTTCTACGCCTCGGAGCGGCACAACGAGGCCCTGTCCCGCCTGCAGTACGTCGTGCGCCAGAGGAAGGCCTGCGGGGTGCTCACCGGCGTCTACGGCTGCGGGAAGACCCTCATCCTGCACGCCCTGAGAAAGTCCACGGAGCCCGAGGGCTGCAGGTTCTCGGTGGTCAACAACCCCAGGCTCGACGACCTGGGCTTGCTAAGGTTCATCCTGCGGGGGCTCGTTGGCCAGGAGGTGCCGTCCGACAAGGCCGACGTGCTCATGGCTCTCCAGACCTACATCGAAGGTGTGGCCCAGGACGGCAAGCACACGGTCATCGCGGTGGACGAGGCCCACGCCATCATGTCGAACGAGGTGTTCGAGGAGTTGAGGCTCCTCCTGAACTTCCACACCGAGACCCGCTTCCTGGTGACGCTCCTCCTGGCGGGCCAGCCCGAGCTCCAGCCCAAGGTCGAGTCCAACAAGCAGCTCAACCAGCGGGTCAACCTGCACTACCACATCGACGCCTTCAGCGCCGAGGACACCACCCGCTACATCAAGCACCGGCTCTCCACGGCCGGAGACGGCGGCGAGGAGGTCTTCACGCCCGAGGCGATCGATCTCCTGCACCGCTATTCAGGCGGCATCCCGAGGTGGCTCAACCACTTCTGCCACATGAGCCTGCTGGCCGCCTACACGAAGAACGCCCGCCATATCACGCCGGAGATCGCCGAAGAGGCCGTCCAGAGCGTCAAGGGCTCGGTCTAGGATTCTTCCTGCCGGGCGTAGTGCGAGTAGCCGTAGTAGTAGGAATACGCCGGCCCCATCTCGCTCGACTGCATGTCGTTCAAAGTCACGCCCAGGATCTTCACGTTGGAGGCCGTGAGCTGGTCCTTGGCGCGCTTCAAGGCCTGGCGCGCCATCTTGCCCGACTGGTAGACCATGACCACGCCGTCGCAGTGCTCGCCGATCAAGACGGCGTCGACGAAGAGCAGCACCGGCGGGCAGTCGAAGACCGTGAGGTCGAAATGGGGCCTGACCTCCTCGATGAACTTCGGCAGCAGCGGCGAGGAGAAGATGTTGACGATGTCCGCCGACGAGGCGGCCCAGCTCGTCATCACCTTGAAGTTGTCGATGCCGGAGAAGGTCAGGAGCCGGTCGAGGTCGATCTCGCCCATCAGGAAGTCCACGGTCCCGCGCTGGACGTCCCGCCAGTCCGCCCCGCCCGTCAAGACCTCCATGAGGCCGGGCTGCTTGGGGATGCCGAAGACGCGGTGGACGACGGGCCTCCTGATGTCGGAGCCGATGAGGAGGACCTTCAGGCCCGCGTGCACCGCGGCCAGGCAGAAGTTCACCGCGGTCAGGGTCTTTCCCTCTGCCACGCCCGTCGAGGTGAAGGCCAGGGCCCAGTGGTCGCGGTCCGGCTGCTGGGCGGAGATGGCCGAGCGCAGGGAATGGTAGGCCTCGATGGTCGGCGACTTGGTGCTCTGGTGGAACAGGAGGAGCGAGCGGAAGGCGTCGATGGGGTAGCGCTCGCGCCTCAGGAGCTTGGCCTTCAAGGCGTCCCACTTCCTCTCCGTGCCCAGGTGCGGGATGACGGCCAGGACCGGCACGCCGACCACCCGCTCGATGTCCTCGATGGTCGAGATGGAGATGTCGAGGCTCTCCAGCATGAAGACGGCCAACAGCCCCAGGAGGACCCCGAGCAGGCACCCGAGCATGTTGTTGGTCTTCCTGTTGGGGTAGAAGGGCTTCTCCGGGACCGCGGCCCGGGACACGATGGTCACGAAAGCCGGGATGGCGAAGAGGGCGACCCGGGTCTCCTCCATCTGCTTGGAGAGCGTGATGTAGAGCTCCTCGTTTACCTTGACGTCCCGGCTCAAGCGCTCGAGCTCGAGGTCAAGGCCCGGCACCTGGGCGAGCTTGGCCCGCGCGGACTCGATGCGCTGGTCCAACGCCGCGACCTCCGGGTGCTCGGGCGTGAACCTTTTCAGGAGCTCCTTGCGCCGGGCATCGAGATCGAGCAGGGTGGACGAGAGCGCCCCGCCCATGCCGGTCCCGGACCCGGGGTGCGATTCCATGTAGTCGCGCCTCTTCTCCTCGAGGTCGTTCAAGGAGGCCTCGACCTCGGCCCGCCGGGAGACGATGTCCTCGAGCGATTTGCGCGAGGCCTGGGACCGCTCCTCCAGGTCGCTCTCGGCGTAGATGTCCATCGCGGCGTTCACGATGTCCGCCGCCTCTGCGGCGCTGCGGCTGTTCGCGGCGATCGTGACGAGGTTCGAGTCCTTCACCTCCGCGGCGTCGAATTTCACGCGCTTGCCGACGCGCTGGGACACCCTGCCCGCCATGTCGCCTGAGTTCAGCATCCGGACCTGGGTCTTCAGGGCCGTGAACTGGTCCCAGTTGGCGGTGTCCACGCCGAGGACCCTGCCGCCCGGCGGCTCGTACTTGACCATCCCTTGGGTGCGGTAGAGGGGCGTCTGCATCTCGGTGTAGACGAAGCCGCCGACCGCCGTCACCGAGGCGATGAAGACGACGAGCCACTTCCTCTTCTTGACGATCCGCCAGTAGTCGTGAAGGCTCGGTTCGATGTCCATGGGGCTGGTTACTTGGCCAGGACCACGAGGGTCGCCAGCGAGGCGCTCAGGGCCAGCCACGGCAGGACGTTGATGGCCATCCACTCCGCGCTCTTCGTATAGGCGGCTTTGGGGATGACGACGGTGTCGCCGGGCATGAGCTCCAGGTTGCGGTCGAACTCGCCGCGCAGGACCGCGGCAAGATTGACGTCGAGAGCCTGGGGCCGGCCGCCGGCCTGCCTCAGGAGCACGGTCTTGGAGGGCTTGGCCAAGTCCCTGGGACCCCCGGCGAGGGAGACGAGCTCGAGCAGCTTCATGCCGTCGCGGAACTCGTAGTAGCCGGGGGAGCTGATCTGGCCGATGATGGCGACCCTGCGGCCCGAGTAGCGCCGGATGTTCACCGTGATCTTGGGATTGGCCACGAACCTGGCGTACTTGGCCTCCAGCAGGGTCTGGATGTCCCGGGAGTTCATGCCCTTGATCTGCAGGGCGCCGATGAGCGGAAGCTCGACCTTGCCGTCGGGCTGCACCGTCACCTCGCGCGAATACTCCTGGACCGGGAAGACCCCGATGGACACGACGTCGCCCGGCCCCACCGGGATGTTGGACTCGGCTTCCTTGATCTGTTGGAGCGCTTGGGCCTCGGCCTGCGCCCAAGCGGCCATGGGCCGCGCGGGCAGGCCGGACCAAACCACCGCGAAGACGATCGCCAGCCGCAGGGTCCTCTTCATTGCGTCTCCGGAGGCTTGCCCAGGGCCCTGAAAAGGGTCGTAAGGATGCGCCTCAGCTCCACGATCTCCTCGACGATCTCGCGCGACACCGCGCCCGATTCGGCGGCGCGGCTGCCCGTGGAGACGCGCCGCTCGAGCGCCGCGACCCTGAGGGAAATGTCGCGGACCTCCTCGTCCAACCCGGCGGACGCGGAGGCGGGAGAGAACGCGCCCGCGATCACGCCGACCAGGCAGACCACGAGGCCGGCTCCCAAGGCGGGGCCGCTGCCGACGAAAGCCCCGCCCGCGGCGACCCCCAACCCGAGCGCGGCCAGGGCCTTGGGCCAGATCGGAGAGGCCGCGGCCTGCGGATCGCCGGCCTGCGGATCGCCGGCCGGCTCCCTTGGGCCCGGCTCGCCGACCAGGATCTCGGCCGCGGGACGGTCCGGCGCGACCAGCTTCTCCGAGGAATGGCTCGCTGCCCGGACTCCGTCCGCGGCCGCCGGCGCGGCCTCGCGGTCTTGCGGCTGGGCCTCACAAGGGACATCCGCCGGCGCCGAAGCCGTTCGAGTCACCCCGGCCTGACTCTCGATGTCCTGCCTGAGCTTCTTGAGAGCTTGACGAAGATCTTCCAGAGATTTGTCCATAACGACTACAAGTATAGCCGGGACCGGGGCGAAGTCAATGACGACGATGTTACAGAAAAAGGCCGGTTCCCGTCGCGCTCCTGCTTCATATTATTGTACAATATTGTTTTCAGGGCATGAGCGAGCGGGGGCACCGACCATGAGATTCTCGGAGATCAACAAGAAAAGGAAGGCCCCCGAGCCTGACTCCCAGGACAAGGACCGGCCGAAGCAAGACGCCCCGCAAACCGATCCCCAGAAGCTCGGCTCCGCGAAGACCGGCCCGGCCAAGCCCTCCGAGCCCCGGCCTCGCGACCGCGGGCCCAAGAGCATCTTTTCCCCCCGGGCCGTGGGCACGGCTCAAGCCCCGGGCCAGCCGCGGACCCAGGACGCCGGCAAGCCCATGCCCGGCCAGCAGTCCCTCCCCAAGACTCCGGGGCTGCGGGTCCAGTTCCGGGCCGCGCAGGAATGCTACGGCAGGATGGTCTCCCTCGTCAAGGAAGCGGCCGACCAGGCCCAGGACGGAGCGGCCGTCCGGGACCTTGGCCTGAGCCGCGCAGCTGCCGACTGCGTCGACCTGCTCCAGGCCCAACCCTTCCCCCTTCTGGCCCTGACCGCGCGCTCCACCGCGAGCAACTACCTTTACGGCCATTCAGCCAACGTCTGCGCGCTCTCGACCTACCTGGCCCTGGGGCTGGGCTGGGACAAGGAGCCCGTGCGCCGGCTCGGCCTGGCCGCCCTCCTCCATGAGCTGCGGCTCGCGCGCCTGCTGGGCCTGCCCATGGAGACCGGCTCCCCCACGGCTGAAGAGGAGCGCGAGGCCAAGCTCCATCCCACTGACTCTCCTGCCTTGAAGCAGCATTTGCTCGACCTCGAAGAGACCGCCAAACGCCGCGAAAACGGCGCCCCCGAGCCGGTCCTGGCGGCCCACATCATCGGCATCTGCGACATCTACGAGGCCCTGAGCCACTACCGGGCCTGGCGCGAGCCCATGCTCCCCCACGAGGCGGTCCGCGTCATCGTCAAGGCGCATGCCGCGGATTTCGACCGCGCCGCCAAGCATCTCTTCCTGGGAAGGCTCACCCTCTACCCCCCCGGCTCCTACGTCCAGCTCTCGGGCGGGGCGATCGCGGCCGTCTCGACGGTGGACCAGCGCACCCCCACCCTTCCCACCGTGAGCGTCCGCCTGTCTTCGGACGGCGTGCTCCTGGACCCGCCCCAGACCGTCGAGCTCGCGACCAACTCCCTGGTCCACATCGAGCGCCCGGTGGACGAGACCAAGCTCGACCTCAAGGACAAGAAGGTGCTCATGGCCTTCGAGGCGGAGCGCTGGTGGGTCGGCTGACCCGGCGCTCCAGCCCGGGCCGCATTTTCAAGGCAGGTTCCCGTCTCGCCATCCCTGTTTCGTTGGATGCCGCAGGCAGAGGATGAGTCCGAGCAGGACGGGCATGATCTCGGTACGGACATGATGGGGAAGAGCCGGAATTTACGCGGGCTTGCTCCAGGCGGGCGGCAGAAGCGGCTTCAAGGCCGCCAGGACGGCATCGGCGCCCTGGACCGCCCGAGCCGCTTCCTCGCGTCCGAACTCCTTCTCCATATAGAAGGCCAGCCCGCGCTGTTCGGCCAGATCCTTGGAAATCCTGCGGATCGAGTCGAGGGTTTTCGAGTCCAGGGGCAGCGGCCGCTGCCTGGCCGCATCCACGAAGAGGTCCGCCACGTCGTGACGCTTTGGGTAATCGAGGCCCACGAACCGCAGGACCGCCTTGAGGGCGAGCTCGACCGCCTCCTGGGAGCGGCGCACGCACAAGTTCCAGCTGCCCTTGGACACGTCGTCCGCCAACTCGGACGCCCGGATTTCAAGCGCCTGTCCCCAAAGCAGCCGGGCGGTCTCGTGGTTGGTCACAACTCAATGACCTCGCCGGGTTGAAGCCCGGGCTTGAGGTCCCAGTACCAGCTTCCATCCGGCAGAACCGACTTCCTCGATCCGAGCGCATGGAGCCTTTGGCCCAGCTCCTGAAGTCGGTTCTTGAGGAAATGGTCCTTGTCATGAAGCAGCAAGGCTTCCTGGACCATGTCGAGGTAGATCCAGTGGAACTCGATCGCTTCCTTGCGGGTGAGGGCCGGGCAACTCACGACGGGCCCCCAACCTCCCTTCTTGAGGGATGCGTACTCGGCGGTGCGCTCGGCCTGGATGCTCGCCGTCACGGCGCGGCCCATGGGGTCGGCCGAGCCGTCTTCAACTACTGCCAGCAGATCTATGTCGCTTTCCGGCGTGGCGGCGCCCCTGGCGTAGGAGCCATAAAGGGCCAGCGAGATGAGATCCTCGCCGAAGACCGCCAAGAGGATCGACCTGAACCTCTCCAGAAACGCGGCCAAAGGCGGCTCCAATGAGGGCGGCATCAGCGTCATTATGATACAAAATTTGCGATTTCGCGGGCTTCGGTCCTCTTTTGATGGGACGGGAGACGGCCGCAAGGTGCTCATGGCCTTCGAGGCGGAGCGCTGGTGGGTCGGCTAGGGCCGGCCTGCGGCCCCGGGCCCGACCTAGCCATTAGAACGCAGCGCCCTCTGGCTTGATAGTGGGTCAATTTCCATGTAAAATACCCGCATGCGGGCCAGAATGCTGGAGGCGAGGTTCAGGGAGACCTCGAAGAGCGTCCTGTTGTTGGGCCCCCGTCAAGTAGGAAAAACCACGCTCTGCCGCGCCTTGAATCCGGATTTCATCGTCAACCTCGCGGACGAGGCATCTTTCGTCTCCTATTCCAAGGACCCGGGCCGGTTGGGCCGCGAGGTGTCCGCCCTGGCCAAGCCCTCCTTGGTGCTTGTTGATGAAGTCCAGCGTGTCCCTGCCCTGCTCAACAGCGCGCAGGCGATCCTGGACGGGAATCGCGGCCACAGGTTCCTGCTCACAGGTTCCAGCAGCCGCAAGCTCAAGCGCGGCGGGGCCAACCTCCTGCCGGGCCGCATCATCATGGCCCACCTCGATCCCCTGTCGTTCTGGGAGTTGGGGAAGGATTTCGACCTGGAACGCTGCCTGATGCTCGGGTCCCTGCCGGCCGTCTACCTCGACTCGCGCGAGGGCGCCGACGTGCTTGAGACCTACGCCACGGTCTACCTCCGTGAAGAGGTTCGGGCAGAGGCGCTCGCGCGCGACATCGGCGCATATGCCCGCTTCCTCGACGCGGTCGCGGCCGCCAGCGGTCAATGGATCAAGGGGGGTATGCACTTAGCCCCACTTAATGGTAATGTCGTCGGGTTATGGGTAGTGCGCGAGCCGGTGGCGAGGTCGGGGATTATCCGCGGAACATGATCGAGTTCGATCGCCGGTTCGCTTCGGAGGAGGCGTGCGTCG
>JACQWX010000067.1 GCA_016209035.1 Elusimicrobiota bacterium
CGACGGGGCGTCTCGCAGGCCGACTTGGGCATGCAGGAGGCCGAGAGCCGAGCGCCGCCTCTAGGCGAGCGCGTCCCCGACGGACAGAGGCCGGGTCGCTTGGCAGAATTCAAGCCCGCCGAAAAGTGGGTGAGGTCGAGGTCCTATTTGGGCTGGCTCGCCTTTCGGGCCGCGCGCTCGCTGAAGATGCGGCTGAAGTCGTTGTAAGTGGCGAAGGCCAGAAGGAACAGCAGGAAGAAGATGCCGACGTTGTTGGCCTTGTTGACGGTCGCCGGGGTGAGCTTCCTGCCAGAGAGGCCCTCCCAGAGATAAAGGACGGCATGGCCCCCGTCCAGGAGAGGGATGGGCAGGAGGTTGAAGAACCCGATGGCGACCGAGATGAGCCCGATGAGGAAGACGAGGTCTTCCATGCTCGAACGGGCGGCGCGGCTGACCATCTGCGCGATCCCGACCGGCCCGGCGAGGTCCGGCTTCTCGCGCTTCAGGAGCTTGGACCCGATGGTCTGGATCGTGAAGACCGTCAAGGAGACGCACTGCCTGGCCCCCTCCCAGACCGATTCCAGCAGCCCCACCTCCCGGTAGAAAGGCTTGGGCATGATGCCGACGATGCCCTTCCCGGTGGAATCGTCCTTCTTGGGGACGAGCTTCTTCCTGGAGACCTGCGAGCCCCTTCGGACGCTGAGCTCGAGTTCCTTGCCAGGACTGGCGTGGATGGCCCGGGCCAGTTCCTCCCACGTCTCCACCCTCTTCCCGGACACGGCCGTGATCTCGTCGCCGATCTGGATGCCGGCGGCGTCCGCGGGATACCCGGTGACCATGTTGCCGATGACGGGCTCGAGTCCCGCCTCGGGGATCCCGTTGAAGCACACGACGCCGGCGAAGAGCAGCCAGGCCAGGACATAGTTCATGGCCGGGCCGGCGAAGACGATCATCAGGCGCCTGAGCCAGTTCTGGCCGTAGTACTCGTCGCGAGCGCCCGAGCATTCCTCGATGCTCTCCCCGGCGGGCTTGACGAACCCGCCCAGCGGGATGGCGCACAGGGAGAACCTGGTCCCCAAGCGCCCGGTCCAGCCGAACAGCTCCGGGCCGAACCCGAAGGCGAACCGCTCCACGCGCACGCCCAGGAGCCTGCACAGGATGAAATGCCCCAGCTCGTGGAACAGGATGACCACGCCCAAGGTAGCCACCACGGCCGCCGCTGATTGTATCATGCCGCAAGTCTCCCCCGCGGGGAGGCCGTGCGATGAGGAGAACATCCTTTCGCACGGCCCCTGGCACCGATCTCCCACAGGCCAGGGGCGCGCAGCCGTGGGGGCATATGCCATTTCATAAAAGAGCCACGTAGTAGTAGACCGCGGGCGCCGCCAATATAAACGAGTCGAACCGGTCCATGACCCCGCCGTGACCGGGGAGGAGCGCCCCGGAATCCTTCGCGCCCACGGCCCGCTTGACCATGGACTCCGCCAGGTCGGAGAGCTGTCCGGCGACTCCGATGAGGGCGCCCAAGACCGCCGCCTGGGAAGGCGAGAGGGAGGCGGCCAAGAATGCCGCCCGGGAAGCCATGACCACCGCGACCGCCGCGACGAACCCGGCGATGGCCCCTTCCCACGTCTTCTTGGGGCTCAAGGTCTCGGCGAGCTTCGATCTCCCCAGCGTCGTCCCGACCGCATAAGCCGCGGTGTCCATCACCCACACGGCCGCGAAGAGCGTGAAGGTGAGCTTCTCGCCGTCGGGCCTGAGATTCCTGACCAAGGCCAGATGCGCCGGCATGAGCCCCAGGAACAGGATGCCGAACATCGACAGCGAGACCCCTTCCAGGGACCTCTGCGGCCGGAACATCTCGCGCCCCACCATCAGGGTCGTGGCGGCGGTCAGGAGCAGGGGCACCGGCCCGTCGAAGGCGAGGCACAGGGCCAGGGCCGTGCCCAGGACCACGGCGCCGACCCGCTGCGTGCGCCGGCCCCCCAGGCTCAAGAGCAGGCCGTATTCGTAGAGGGAAATGGCCGCGATGCCGGCGACGAAGACGGAGAACGCCAAGCCTCCCCAGTGGATCAGAAAAAGAAGGAGAGGGATCCCGATGAGCGCCGTCAACACGCGGGGCAACAACATAATCAACGGAGCGCGCTCGGACGTCCGAGCGCGCTAGAGACCACCGAACCTCCTCTGTCGCCTGGCGTAGTCGGCCAGGGCGGCCTCCAGGTGCGGCCGCCGGAAATCCGGCCAGAAGACCGGCGTGACGTAGATCTCGGCGTAGGCGCTCTGCCACAACAGGAAGTTGGACAGCCTCATCTCGCCCGAGGTACGGATCAGGAGGTCCGGATCGGGAAGGCCGCCGGTGTAGAGGCGGCTCGCCAGCGCCTCCTCGGTGACCTCGCGCGCCCCCGAGGAGATCAGGGAAGAGACCGCGTCGACGATCTCCTGGCGGGACCCGTAGTTGAGCGCGAGGTTGAGGTTCAGGCCCGTGTTGCCCTTGAGCCTCTCGATGGAACGGGCGAGCTCCGCGCGCACCGGGTCAGGCAGGCCGTCGAGCCGCCCGAGCGCCCTCAAGCGCACGTTGTTCTTTTGCAGGTGGGCGGTCTCGATCTTGAGCGCGTGAGCCATGATGCGCCAGAGCTGGGAGACCTCGCTCCTGGGCCTGAGCCAGTTCTCGGTGGAGAAGGCGTAGAGCGTCAGGACCTTGATGCCGATCTCTCCGGCGTCGCGCACGATCTCCCGCACGGTGTCCACCCCGGCCTTATGGCCGGCGACCCTAGGTAGGCCTCGGGCCTGGGCCCAGCGGCCGTTGCCGTCCATGATGATGGCCACGTGGCGCGGCAGCGACCCGCGCTCGGAGAACCCGGGGACGCGGGGCCGGGGCTCTCCTCTCCCGGAGGGGGCCGAGGCGGTCATCAGGGGGTCCGAGGTCAAACCGTGACGAGCTCCTTCTCTTTGAGCTGCATCTCACGATCCACCGCGGCCATGAACTGGTCCGTGACCTTCTGGATCCTGGCCTCGGCGGAGCGGAGCTCGTCCTGCGTGATCTCCTTGGCCATCTGCGCCTTCCTGGCCTTCTCGATGGCCTCGTGGCGGTCCGCCCGCAGGGACACCCGGTACTCCTCGCCGATGCGGCGCATGACCTTGACCAGCTCCTTGCGCCGGTCCTCGGTCATGGGGGGGAGGTTGACCCGGACCACCTTGCCGTCGTTCTTGGGCATGGCGCCCAGGTCCGCCTTCTGCAGGGCCTTCTCGACGTCGCCGATGACCGACGGGTCCCAGGGCCGGACCTCCAGGGTCCGGGCCTCGGGCACGGCGATGGCCGCCACTTGCTTCAAGGGGACGAGCTGGCCGTAGGCCTCGACCTTGACGCCCTCGATGATCTGCGGGGAAGCCCGGCCGGTGCGCATCGCCCCGAACTCCTGGTTGAGCTTGACGATGCGCTCCTTCATCTTCGCTTCCAGCTGCGCGACGACAGGGTCCGTCTTGCTCATTGTCGCTACTCCGTTATGATGGTGCCGACGTTCTGGCCGTTCACGGCCCGCGCGATGTTGCCCTTCACGCCAAGATTGAAGACGACGACCGGCAGGTGGTTCTCCATGCACAGCGTCAAGGCCGTCGCGTCCATGACCCGCAGGCGGTTCTTGATGGAGTCCATGAAAGAGAGGCGCTCGAACTTCTTGGCCTTCCGGTCGAGATGCGGGTCGGCGGAGTAGACGCCGTCGACCTTGGTCGCCTTGAGGAGGGCCTCGGCCTCGATCTCGACGGCGCGAAGCGCAGCCGCCGTGTCGGTGGTGAAGTAGGGGTTGCCCGTGCCGCCCGCGAAGATGACGATGCGCCCCTTCTCCATGTGACGGATGGCGCGCCTGCGGATGTAGGCCTCGGCCACCTTGGGGATCTCGATGGCGGTCTGGACGCGGGTCGCCACGAGCATGTGCTCGAGCGCGTCCTGGAGGGCAAGCGCGTTGATGATGGTGGCGAGCATCCCCATGTTGTCGGCCGTCACGCGGCCGATGGCCGAGCCCCGGTCGGTGGCCCCGCGCCAGATGTTGCCCGCGCCCAGCACCACGCCGATCTGCGCGCCGCCGGCGTGGGCGGCCTTGATCTCGGAGGCGATCGCGGTCAAGGAGCCCGAATCGATGCCGTGCTCGGTTTCCCGGCAGAGGGACTCCCCGGAGATCTTCAGGACGACCCGCGAATACCTTTTGGGCCTCACTCGCCGAGCTGGAAGCGCGCGAACCGCCGGACCGTCACCGGCCCGCCGGCCTTGGCGCCGGCGTCCTTGAGCAGGTTCGCCACCGGGGTCTTGTTGTCCCTCACGCTCATCTGCTCCAGCAGGCAGCTGGCCTGGAAGAAGAGCTTGTTGAGCTTGCCTTCGACGATCTTGGGAATCGCGGCCTCGGGCTTGCCCTCCTTGCGTACGACCTCCGTGAAGATATCGCGCTCCCGAGCGACATCCGCCTCGGGGACGGCCGCCTTGTCCAGGTACTTGGCCGAGAAGCCCACGATCTGGAGATTGAGCTCCTTGGCCAGAAGCCCAAGCGCCTCGGACTTGGCCGCCTCGGGCGAAGGCGCCGAGAGCTCGATCATGGCCCCCTTCTTGGAGCCGTGGTGGACGTAGCCCGCGATCACGCCCGGGCCTAAGGGCGCGAAGCGCTCCAGCCGCCGGAAAGAAAGGTTCTCCTTGAGCTTCGCGAACGCGGGCTCGAGGAGCCCCAGGGCCTGCGAGGTCTCCCGGAGCGAGCCTTCAGCCGCCTTGCGGGCGAGCGTCAGGGCGAGCGACGAGAACTCCTCGGTCTTGGCCACGAAATCCGTCTCGCAGTTGAGCTCGATCAAGGCGCCGGCCCCGCCGTGCTCGGCGTAGGCGATCAAGCCCTCCTTGGTGACCCGGGCGGAGCGCCTGGCCGCGTCGGCCAAGCCCTTCTTGCGCAGGAGGGTCACCGCCTCGTCGAGCTTCCCCTTGGATTCCTCGAGGGCCCTCTTGCAGTCCATCATGCCGGCGCCGGTCTTGCTGCGCAGTTCGGTGATGAGTTCTTTGAGTTCCATGGGATACTTGAGCCCTCAGGCCTCCGGCGCCTGCGCCTCCGGCGCAGGGGTCACCGGGCCAAGGGCCGGGTCAGCCGCCTCGTCGAGAGGCGCCGCGCCCTCGACCGCTCCGGAAGCGTCCTCCGCGGGAGCTTCGGCCCAGCCCTCCTGAGGCTGCGCGCCGTCCTCGACCGGCCCCTCGGCGGCCACGGCCTCCTGGACGGGAGCGCGCGCGGCCTCGAGGGCCGCCTTGCCCTCGAGCACGGCGTCGGCGATGATGGAGCAGAAGAGCTTGATGGACCGCGCCGCGTCGTCGTTGCCCGGGATGGGATGGTCGATGAGGTCGGGGTCGCAGTCCGTGTCGCAGACCGCGACGATCGGGATCCTCGCCCGGCGCGCCTCGGCCACGGCAAGGTCCTCCTCCACCGGGTCGACCACGAACATGACGTCCGGCGGCCTGGTCAGCGCCCGGATGCCGGTCAGGACGCGGGTGAGCCTCGCCTTCTCCTTCACCAGCCGGGAGACCTCTTTCTTGGAAAGGACGTTGAAGATGCCGTCAGCCTCCCACTTCTCCAGCTCCTCGAGGCGCTTGACCGACTGGCGCAGGGTGACGAAGTTCGTCAAGGTCCCTCCCAGCCATTTCTCCGTCACGAAGGCCTCCGCGCAGCGCGCGGCCTCGGCCTTGACGATGTCCTGGGCCTGCTTCTTGGTGCCGACGAAAAGGAAGCTCAAGCCCGAGGCCGCGGCGTCCTTGACGAAAGCGTAGACCTTCTTGATCTCCTTGACGGTCTTCTGCAGGTCGATGATGTGGATGCTGTTCCTCTTCCCGAAGATGTACCGTCCCATCTTGGGGTTCCATCGGCGGGTCTGATGCCCGAAGTGCACCCCGGCCTCGAGCATCGCCTTCATTGATACGTTCACCATAGTTGTGGATTATACTAAATTGGGCCGGGGCGTGGAAGGTTCACGGCCGCGTAGGCATCCCACGCGGGGCGCTGCCTCAGCATGTCCTCCAGGCCCAACCGCGCCCCCCACAGAGGCGTGCGCACCAGGGCCCGGACCTTGTCCGTGGCCAGGGACGACTCTTTGGGCCGCGGGGCCTGCGGCAGGGTTCCTCTTCCGCAGGCGCCTGGGGGAACGGCCGGCTCGATCAAAGACCCGTCGAGGCCGAAGACGTCGGCCACCTCCCGGGCGAACCGGTCTCGGGCCAGCCGGTCCGCCCCGACCACATGGAAGACGCCCTCGGCTCGCGCGGCGCACAAGTCGACCGTGACCTCGGCCAGGTTCTCGACATAGGTCGGGTTGTACCTTATATCATGGGGGACCCTGAGACGCTTGCCCTGACCAAGCGCCTTGAGGACCTGCAGGACGAAGTTCTTCGGCAGCCATTGCCAGCCGTAGACCCCGGACGAGCGCACGACCAAGTGACGGCCTCCCGCGGCCAGCACGGCCCGCTCGGCCTCGGCCTTCTGCCTGCCGTACTCGTTGATGGGGCAGACAGGGTCCTCCTCTGCGTAGCGCTCCTTGGCGCCGTCGAAGACATAGTCCGAGGAGAAGAAGACCAGCCGCGCCCCGGCGGCGGCGCATTCGAGCGCCGCGGCCGCCGGCGCCTCCACGTTGACCCGCCGCGTCTCCTCCGGATGAGCCTCGCAGTAATCGACGAACGGGTTGGCGGCGGGCAGGGCCACGACGCCGGGCCCGAACTCCCGCAGGGCCGAGGCCAGCCGGCCCTCTTCGGCGACATCCATCGCCGCGAAGGGTCCGCCGGGAAGGCAACGCAGGTCCGCGCCCAGGACCGTAGCGCCGCGCAGCCCCCAGGCCCGCGCGAGCGCGTTGCCGATGAGGCCCGCGGCGCCGACCACGAGGACCCGTTCGGGGTATGGCGCCATGTGAGGCATTATAGGATAATCGTTGACATCGCATGGGCCATGCAATATAATTTCCCCGGTTCGCCGCTCGGAGCGTGATCGGCGGAGCCTTAAAGCAAGAAACCCGCAGTCAAGGAGCCGAACATGTCATTGCGCATCGTCGCCGTGGCCTTCCTGATGCTGGCGGCAGCGCCCCTTCGGGCCGAGTGGAAGCCCAACCTCAGGCTTGGGACCATGGAACTGCATCCCTTCTACGAAGCGAAGGGGACCTACGACGACAACATCTACCGGGTCGCCCCTGACAGGGCGGACGGCACCCGGTCGGGCTGCACCACGGTCGTGGGCGCGGCCAACGCCAACACCTGCGGCGGAGGCGTGCGCGGCTCGTGGTTCATGAGCAACGACCTCGGGCTCAAGGTGATGCTGCCAGTCGCGGACATGCACAAGC
>JACQWX010000068.1:0-16649 GCA_016209035.1 Elusimicrobiota bacterium
CAGATATCCCCGCCAGGACTTGTGGCGGAAAATCCAAATGAAGGCTTGCCGGGCCAAGCCGCTGATCTGACCAGTCTTGCAACACTTTTGACGAATCGTCTCGTCGGGGACTCATGAAAGATAGCCGTTATTCAGGAATTCGGAATCACCGTCGAGAGTATTGTCGCATCGTCGACTCGAGGGAACTTATCAGCCTCTCAATCGTATAGTTAGGATGGAGGAGGGTAGAGGATGCGACAAAAACTTGTCACAGACGCCCAGTGGGCGAACATGCGCTGTCTGCTCCCCCGGGCCAAGAGCGCATGGCGCAGGCGCGATCGCAAAGGCGGGCGCCCCATGTTGGAGGAGCGAGCATGCTTCGAGGCCGTCCTGTGGTACTTGAGCCGTCGGGGTCCCTGGCGGAAGCTCCCGGGCCGATTCGGCTCAGCCAGGACGATCCAACGGCGGATCATGGCATGGCGGCTCCAAGGTACGCTGGATGCTCTCTGGCAGCGGTATCTGGAGCAACGAACCGTCGAAGACCGACAGGCTTGGCGCCGCGCTCTCACTCCCGACCGGGGGGACAGGCGCCGGCAGTGGTATTGGGAGATGCTCGGCCTGGTGCGCGCGTGCTCACGCGACGATCGCTAGGGCCGCCTCATGAGGAGCGCTAGAAGCGCTTGCTGAGCAGAGGCGAGTGCTTGCGGTGGATGTTCCTGAGGCGCCGCCTCAAGGCCCCGCGCAGGTGCGCGCTCGGGAACCGGAAGGCGGCCTCGGCCAAGAGCCTCGCCGCAGGCTCGATGTCGTCGAGCCGCACCATCTCGGGTTGGACCCGGGTCCTGCCCCTGTTGTGGTAGTTGACGAGCGGGATGGCCAGGCCCGCGGCTTGCAGGCCGAAGGTCTGGTGGGCGGTGGCCTCGCAGGTGCCGCCCGTGAGCCTGGCCCGCTGGAAGCGCAGCCCGCGCTTGGCGAGCCGGGCTGCCGTCTCGTCCAAGAAAGCCACGAGGTTGGGGTCGAAGAGGCCCGCCTTGTCGCCGGTGCGGATGACGGGCCCCTTGCCCGGGGAGGCGCCGGGCATGCGGCGCGAGGTCTCGATGGAGATGAAGGAATCCCCGGGGTCGAGGACGCCGGACAGGATGAGGTCCAGAGCGCCGACGAACCCGGCCTCCTCGGCGCGATGCAGGAGCACGGTCAGGTTCGTCCTGGCCTTGGAGGCCGCGACCCTCCGGAGCGCCTCGAGGCACAGGGCGCAGCCCAAGACATCGTCGATGGAGCGGGATCGGAGCCACCTCCCCCGCACCTGGGCGGGAGGCAGGGCCAGCACGGCGAAGACCGGCCGGCGTGAGCCCGCCGGAGGCGAAGTCCACGCGACGGGGAAGAAGCCCTTTCGTTCCTTCTCGAGCACTCCTCTCGCAAGAGGGTCGTTGCCTTTGGGCCTCGCCGGGAACGCCTCGATCTCGGCGCCCGGCAGGAACTCCTTGGGAAGGCCGCCGAAGAGTTTGGCCCGGGCGCCTCGCGCCGTCACCGAGGAGAGGTGGAAGCCGGGGTGGTCCAAGTGCGCGGCCAGGACCAGGGACGGGCCGCGGGTCTTGCGGTAGGCCAAGGCCAGAGCGCCGCGCAGCCTGCGGATGCGGACCTCGTCGCCCAAGCGTCGTCTCGCCCAAAGACGGACCTGCCTGATGTTTGCCTCTTCGCAGAAGGGCGCGGTGGGGGCCGAGGTGAGGCGCTTGAACAGGGAGATCGCGGGGGATCCCTTCATCGGAAGATGCCCTTGAGCGCGGCGTCGACATCGGCGTGCTCGAAGCGGAACCCCGCCTCGAGGAGCTTGGCGGGAACTGCCTTCTGGCCGGTCAGCAGCATATCGGCCATCTCGCCCAACGCCAGGCGCAAGACGATGCCCGGGGTCCTTAGCCAGCAGGGCCTCTCCAGCGCCCGGCCGATGGCCTTCGAGAAGTCCCGGTTGGTGCTGGGGCAGGGGCCGGCCGCGTTCACCGGGCCCGACAGGCGGCTGTGCAGGACGAAGGCCGCGGCTCGGACCAGGTCGTCCCTGGTGATCCAGGGGATCCATTGCCGGCCGCTCCCCAGCGGCCCGCCTACGCGCAGCCAGAAAGGCAGCGACATCATGGGCAGGGCCCCGCCGTCGGCCGCCAGCACCACGCCCATGCGCAGCAGGACGGTCCGCACGCCTAGCCGCGCCGCATGGGAAGCCTCCGCTTCCCATGCGGCGCAGAGGCCCGCCAGGAAGCCGGTTCCTTTCGGCGACTCCTCCGTGCAGTCCGCGTCAGCCGCGTCCCCGTAGTAGCCAGCAGCCGAGGCGTTCACGAACGCCTCGGGCCTCTTGCGGGCCGCGGCCACGGCCTCCACGATGGCTCGCGTCGTCAGGATGCGGCTTTCCATGAGGACGCGCTTGCGGGACTCGGTCCACCGGGACGCCACGGACGCTCCGCACAGGTTGACCACCGCGTCGGCCCCGTCGAGGGCCTGCGTCCAGTCCCCATCGGCGGCGCCGTCCCAGAACACGGTCTTGAAGGGCCTTGGGCCCCCCATGGAACGTCGGGCGATCGCCACGACCTCGTGGCCGGCCTGCGCGAGGGACTCGCACAGGGCCCTGCCGATGAAGCCGGTTGCGCCCGCGACGACGGTCTTCATGCCCGCGCGTTGATTATAGAACAAATCCAATGTTACAATAGGTGCACCCACAATGGCACCACTCGAATTCGACCTCGTGACGCTTCTGACGGACATCGTGGCAAGGGGCGGCTCCGACCTCCACCTGATCAACTCCATCCCGCCCCTGGCCCGCATCTGCGGGCAGATCGGGACCTTGCCCTATCCTCCCCTGACGCCGGAGGGCATCGACCAGCTGATCGAGCCATACCTTTCGGAGCTGCGCAAGGCGACCTTCGAGAAGGACCGCTGCGTCAACTTCTCCTGCACGGTGGGCAGCATCGGCCGCTTCCGGTTCAACCTCTACCGCTCCACGGGGATCCCCGGGGCCACCATCAGGGCGCTGCCGGTGCGCACCTTCCCCCTCTCGGCCTTGGGCCTGCCGCCCATCGTGGGGACCCTGGCCTCCCGGCGCCAGGGCATCATCTTCGTCACCGGGCCGACCGGGTCCGGGAAGAGCACCACCATGGCCGCCATGCTCGAGTGGGTCAACCAGACCGGCCGTCCGGGCAAGGTCATCACCATCGAAGACCCCATCGAAACCCTGTTCAAGCCCATCAAGTGCGTCTTCGTGCAGAGGGAGGTCTACCTTGACACCCCGTCGTTCTATGCCGGGACGCTGGACTCCCTCCGGCAGGACCCCGACGTCCTGGCCATCGGAGAGATGCGCGACGTCGAATCCATGCGCGGGGCGCTCCTGGCCGCCGAGACCGGGCACCTCGTGCTCACCACCCTGCACACCCGCGACGCCTCCAAGACCGCCCAGCGCATCGTGCGGGCCTTCCCGGCCGACGAGCAGGATTCGGTCCGCGAGCAGCTGGCCAACACGCTGGAGGCCGTCATCTCCCAGGAGCTCGTGCCGCGGGCCGACGGGAAAGGGCTGGTGCCGGCCGTCGAGGTCCTGCTGGGTACGCCGGCGGTCCGCCAGCTCATCCGCGAGAACAAGCTCGAGCAGATCAACGACGCGATCCAGTCCGGGATGCAGGCGGGCATGATCTCGAAGGACTATTCGCTCAAGACCCTTTACCGCACCAAGACCATCAGCCTCGAGGAGGCGGCGCAGCGGATGCGCAACCCGGAGATCCTCAAGGCCTAGGCGTGTGGACCCGTTCAAGATCACGATGGACGACGAGGCGGCGGAGGTCCTGCGCGAGTCCCTCCGGCTCGAGGGCTTCTTCCCCGAGTTCGACTCCGGCCACGTCCCGAAGGTCTTCCCCCACAGCGCTCTGTGGTTCTTTCCCAAGGACTTCCAGCTCATCAGGCAGGGGGACCCCGGCGAGGACGTCTTCATCATCTGCTCGGGCTGCGTGTCCATCACCAAGACCTTCGGGGACGCGGGCGCGCAGCTCGCGATGCTCAAGGCCGGGGAGCTCTTTGGCGAGATCGCGCTCTTGAAGAAGGGGGCGAGGACCGCCTCGGCCGTCGCGGCCGAGGACTCCAGGATCTTCCGTCTCGTCCAGCAGGACATGGCGTACATCCTCAAGGAGAATCTCGCCCTGGCCCGGCACCTCAAGAGCCTGGCGGAGGAGCGCCTGGCCCGGGGATGACGGCCGGCATCGAGGGCCTCCTCCGGGAGCTTGAGGAGCGCGGCGACCCGGCGCAGGCAAGGAAGCTCAAGGTCCGCTACAAGACCCCCGAGAAGGTCCTAGGCGTGCCGACCCCCGCGCTCAAAAGGGCGCTGGCGGCGTGGGCCGCCCGGGAAGGCGGCCCGCCGTCCATCGAGGGACTCGCCCGACTCTTCGCCTCCGGCGTCTGCGAGGCCAGGCTGGCTGCCGTGGAACTCGCGCTCGCGCGCCGCTCGGATTGGGACGAGCGCTGGATGGAGCTCTTCTTGTGCTGGGCCCGGACGACCGACACCTCTTGGCACCTCGCCGACAAGGTCGGCCGCGGCATCCTGGGCCCTCTGCTGCTTTCCGGCGCGCTGGCGCCCGCGCGCTTAGACGAGCTCGCCGCATCCTCCGAGGTGTGGCCCTGGCGCGCCGGGCTCTCCGCCCTGGGGCTGAGCCTCGCCCAGGGGGATCGGGACTGGCCTAGGTTCGAGCGCTTCGCCCGCGCCTGCGTCGGGCCGGGGTCCCGGTTCGCGCTCAAGCGTCCCGCGCTCAACGGGCTTCGCTCGGCGCTCCGGAGCGCCTTTCATGGCTGCCCTTCCAGGGCGAAGGATTTCCTCGCCCGCCATGAGCCCGAGCTTCCTGGCGCCGCGGCGGCGGTGCTGGGTCCCGACGGCGAAGGAGGGTGACATGGACGCTCAGCAGTTCGGCCGCAGACTCAAGCACACGCTGATCAGCGGGCTCTTCATCGTCGGGCCGCTCAGCCTGACGTTCATGCTGCTGGCGTGGTTCGTGGCCTTGGTGGACAAGGCCTTGGCGCCTGTCATCGGCTTCATCGGCCGGCCGGTGCCGGGCCTCGGGCTGGCGACGGCGGTGCTCATCGTGCTGGCGGCGGGGGTGCTGGGGAGCCATGTCGTGGGCCAGCACGTCCTGGAGGTCGTCGAGGAGATCGTGCTGCGGGTGCCGGGCCTCAACTGGCTCTACCGCACCATCAAACAGATCTCGGACGTCTTCTCCCCCTCCGCGAAGGAGACCCTCAAGCACTTCGTCGTCGTGGAGTATCCCCGGCCGGGCGTCTACCGGTTCGGCTTCGTGACCAAGGAGCTCACCATCGAGTCAGGTCGGCTGCCGAGGGACTTCGTCGCGGTCTTCATCCCCACGAACCACCTCTACATCGGCGACTGCGTGCTCGTGCCGAAAGACGCCGTGCTCTCCACCGAGCTAACCCAGCAGCAGGGCATCCAGGCCGTCCTCTCCGCGGGAGCGGCGCTCCCCTCCACGATCAGGGTGGGATAGCGGCTAAGGCGGCCCGGTCAGACGTCGGCCGTGTCTTCCTTGGCCTGGCCCGCCTCGTAGTAGGCGTCCTTGCCCGCTTTGAGGGCGGCGGCGATCTGGCCCTTGGCCGGGATGCGCTCCTTGAGCTCCTTGATCTTGGTCAGGAGGCTCTCGCCCTGATCGCGGCGTTCCTTGAGCCACTCTACGAGCTGTTCGCGGGTCTCGGACCCGGGCCTGGGAGCCAGCAGGAGCCCGGCCACCGCGCCCGCCACTGCGCCGAAAAGGAACATCGTCAGACCATTGCCGTTGTCGTTGTTCGCCATGGGACGATTATAACACAAATGCCCCGGACCGGCAACGCCGGCGGCGCCCGGGGGCCCATGACGGGCATCATCCCGGTTCATGACGCATCGCCCGTCAATCGCGCGAACGTCTCCAAGACCTGCGGCAAGTGCCATCCGGGCGCGGGCCCGCAGCTGACCAAGGGCTTCGTGCACGGCCCCGGCAGGCGCAAGCACTGGTCCCTGCAGTGGGCCGCCATCTTCTACCTCGTGGTCATCCCGCTCGCCATCGGCGGCATGCTGCTCCAACCGGGTACGTGAAGAGGGGCCTCACTCGACGACGGGGTGCCTCTTGAACTCGTCGAGCTTGTAGCGGTATAGGCGCGGGATGCCGTCCCGGCCGATCCAGAGCGAGCCGTCCCGCCAGGTGAAGGCTGAGAGGGCCTCGCGGCCCATGTCCAAGGCCGGCAGGGTGTATTTCGCGACCACCCGGAGCTGGTTGTCCAACCGGTGCTGGTAGAGGATCCTCGTGTCGGCGTCCGCCGACCAGAAGTAGAGGTCGTCCTTGTAGACCGCCGCCGGGGTCTTGCCGGGGCTGCGGAACGACGAGATCACCGTGAGCGAGCGGTCGAGGTCGTGCTGGTAGAACCTCTGGGCCTCGCTGTCCACGGACCAGAGGTAGCGGCCGTCCCAGTAGAGGCCGGTCGGGTTGGGGCCGGGGCTCTTGACCGAGTCCACCAGGGTGAGCCCGCCGTCGAGCCTGCGGCGCTGGATGACCTTCCTCCATGAGTCGGCCACGAACAGGGCGTCGTCGGTCAGGGCCAGCCCCGTGATGTGCGAGTTGGGGATGTGCACCGAGCGCACGGTCTCGATGGCCGACCCCTTGAGGCGGTGCTCGTAGACCATCTGGCTGAACCAATCCGCGGTCCAGAGGCGGTCTCCCTTCGAGACGATGGAGACGGGGTGCTGGTACGGGACCTGGTAGACGTCGGGGCCCCCCAGGAAGTAGGCCATCGCCAGGACGCCGGCGCCCACGGCCGCCAGGCCCGCCACCCACTCCCAGACGATCTTGGGGCCCTCGGCCTCTTCTCCCTCGCCCGAGCCGGCCTGCTCCTGCGCCAAAGGCGCAGGCGCTTCCGAGGCCGCCGCGGGGACGGGGCCCTTGGCCTCCAGCACGCTCATGACCGTGTCCACGAGCTCCTTGTTGCTGAAAGGCTTGGAGAGGTACTGGCTGGCGCCGAGCTTCATCACCTCGACGGCCGACTCCACGCTCCCGTAGCCGGTCACCATGATCACGGGCAGGTCCTCGCGCCTCTCGCGGATCCTGCGCAGTATCTGCACCCCGTCCATGCCGGGCAGCCGGATGTCGAGCAGGACCAGGTCGACGTTCCCCTTGTCGATGCGGACCAGCGCCGATTGGCCGTCGGAGGCCTGCTCGATGGTGTGGCCGCTCCGGGTCAGGACCGACCCCAGCGCCATCCGCATGTCCGCTTCGTCGTCGACGACCAAGATGTTAGCCATGAGCGACCTCCTTCAGAACGCATACGACCCGCGACCCTTCGTCTTTCACGCTCGAGAACTCGACGGTCCCGCCGTGGGCGGCCAGGATGCGCCTCGCGATTGCGAACCCCAGCCCCACCCCGGCCGGCTTGGTGGTGAAGAACGGGGTGCCCACTTCCCGGGCGTGGGCCGGGTCCATGCCGACGCCGGTGTCCTCCATGACGATGACGACCTCGCCCGAGCCTTCCTCGCCGGGACGCGCCGAGATCCTCACGACTCCGCCGTCCGGCATGGCTTCGACGGCGTTGACCAGGAGGTTGTGGAGGGCTTCGCCCAGCATCTCCCGGTCCGCCATCACCTCGGTGACGCCTTCCACGCCGCGCCGCAGCCGGATGCCCGCCTCCTTGAGGCGGCCCCGGAGGCGCCCGGCGGCCTCGTCGAGCAGGTCCGCGACGTCGACCGGGACCAACTTGAGCGCCAAGGGGCGGGTGAAATCGACCAGTTCCTCGACCCGGCCCGAGAGGGTCGTGACGGCCCGCAGGATGGCTTCCATCGAGTCGCTCTCGCCCGGGGCGAGCTTGCGGCGGTCCAGCATGGACTCAGCGAGGCTCCGGATGATGCCCAGCGGGTTGCGGATCTGGTGGGCGATGCCGAACACCAGCCGCTCGAGCTCGGGCTCCGCGGCCTTGCGCAACCCGGGTTCCGGTCCCCACAGGTCCTCTCCAGGCCCCCTGGCCGCGCCCTTCTGAGGCGAGCGCTCCCCCTCGAGCTTGGCCTCGAGCGCGCAGCGCGCGGCCTGGGCCTGGGCCAGCTTCTCGGAAAGCTCGCGCTCGCGCTGGAGTTGCTCGGCCCTGAGAAGCTGGTTCTCCTTGAGGAGCTCCGCCAGCTGGGCCTCTTTGCGCAGATGCTCATCCGCCGCCGCCGCGGCTTTCTCCTTCAAGGCGGCGACCTCCGCATGGGCCCGGCGCGCCGACTTCGAGAGCTCCTCCTCGGCGGCTTCCTTCTCCGCGCCGACATGGTCGAGCTTGGAGGCCCATCGGCGTTCGAGTTCCTCGGAAAGCTCGGCCTCCCTGCGGCGGTGATCCTTCTGCATCGCCGCGGCCGCCTCCTCCATGGACCCCTTCTCCATGGCGTCCCTCTCCGCGGCCAGGGCCGCGATCCTGGCGGTCCACTCCCGCTCCATCGTCTGGGCGAGCTCGGCCTCCCTGCGCCGGTGCTCCTTCTCCAGCGCGGCCTTCTCGGCTTGGGCCTGGCGCAGCTTCTCGGTGAGCTCTGCCTCCTGGGATTCCTTCTCCGCGGCCAGCGCGCTCAGCCGGGTGTCGAGAGCCTGGGAGGACTCGGCTTCCTTGCGCCGATACTCCTTCTCCAAGGCGGAGGCTTTCTCCCTGAGGGTCGTCCGCTCCGCCTGGGCCTGGCGGTTCGTCTCCGCGAACTGCTTCTCCAATTCCGCCTGGCGCGCTTTGAACGCGGCCTTCGATTCCTCGAAGGAGGATTGGAGCTCCTTCGACCGCGCTTCCCACGAGGCCTTCTCGTCGGTCAGGGCTTCCCAGCGCGAGTTCCACTCTCGCTCGAGGTCCTGGACGTGATCGGCCTCCCTGCGCCGCGCGTCGCGCTCCAGAGCGGCCATCTTTTCCTTGAGCGCGGACTTGGCGGCGGCGGCCGCCGCCTCGGCCTCCTGGATCCTGAGGGACAGCTCCTCTTCCAGCTTGCGCTCCCGCTCCTTGAAGGACTTCACCTTGTCGGAGAACGCCTTCTCGAGCTCATCCCCCCGCCGGGCGGCTTCCGCCTCGACCGCGGCCTGCCGGGACTTGAACTGCTCCGCGAGATATTTCTCGATGCTCTCCTGGCGCGCCCGGAACGCGGCCTTCTCGGCTTCGATGGAGGCCTGCAGGTCCTTGAACTCCTTCTGGATGGTCTGGCGCTCGCGCTCGACGTTCTCCGCCAATTCCTTCTCGCGCTGAGCGGCCTCGGCCTTGGCGACCTCGAGCTTGCGTTCGAATTCGAACTCCAGCGCGACCTGCTTGTCGCGGTGCTCGGCCTCCAGGGCGGTCCGGGCGCGCTCGGCCTGCTGGAACCTGGCCGCTAGGGTCTCCTCCCTCTGGCGGTGGTCCTTCTCCAGGGAGGCCGTCTTCTCCTTCAAGGCCGCCTTGGCGGCGGCCGAAGCGGCCTCCGCCTCCTGGATCTTGAGGGTGAGCTCCTCGTCGAGCTTCCTTTCCTGGTCCCTGAGCGCGTCGGCCTTCGCCTCAAGGGCCTTCTCGGTCTCGAGGCGTTTCGCCTCGGCCTGCGCCGAGAGCCGGGCGCGCTCCTTCTCCAGGGCCTCGCGCTTCTCCACCTCGCGCCGCCTGGCCTCGGCGTCGAGATCGGCCTGCCTCTTCGCGAGGCCTTGCTCGAGGTCGTCGGTGCGCTTGCGCCAGTCGGCTTCGAGAGCGGCTTGCCGGTCGGCGAGCTCCTTGGCGAGCGCGCCCTCGCGTTCGCGAAGCTCCCGCTCGACCTCGGCTTCGCGGGCGGCCAGGCGGTCACGTTTCGTCTCGACATCATCGAGGAGGCTGCGGTGCTCGGCCTCCAGGCTGGCTTGTCCCTCGGCGAGCTCCTTCTCGACCTCGCGGGTGCGCTTGGCCCATTCCGCCTCGAGCGCGGCCTGCTCGCGGGCGGCCAGGCGGTCGCGCTTGGCCTTGACGTCGTCGAGGAGCCCGCGGCGCTCCCCTGCCAGGGCGCTCTTGGCCGCTTCCGTCTCCTGGCGCAGCGCCGTCTCCTTGCGCAGGTACGATTCCTCGATGGCGGCCAGCCGCGCCTGGAGATCCTGGTCGGCTTCGACCTTGAGCCGTTCGGCTTCGGCGTGGAGGGCGGACTTCTCGCGATCGAGGCTGTGGCGTTCCTCGGCGAGCTTCTTGACTTCACGCGCGGCCTCGGCGGCCCGCTCGGCGTCCCTGCGGTCCAGCTCCAAGCGGTGCTTGGCCGAGGCGGCCCCGAGCTCCTTGCGCTCGGCTTCGATGGCGGCCTTGGCCGCGGCCAGCGCCTCCTGGCGCGCCGCTTCCCGCTGAAGGGCCTCTTCCTCCAGCCTGGCGCGGCGGGCCTCCCAGTCGTGCCGCAGGCCGGCCAGGGCCTTGTCCGTCTCGGCCTGGGTCTTGCGCCGGCTCTCCTCCGCGAGCTTGGCCTCATCCTCCTTGAAGGCGGTCTCGAGGAGCTTGGCCTGGTCCTGCAGGGCGGCCTCGCTCTCGGCCTTGAGCTGCCCCTCCTTCTGCGACCAGTTCGAGCGGAGTTCCGCTTCGAGCGCCAGATACCTCTCTTGCACGGCCTTCTCGCGCTCCTGGTACATCTGGTCGAGCGAGGCGCGTTCGGCCGTGAGACGCTCGTTCTGCTGGGCGACGAGGTCCTTCTCCTTGCGGCGGAACTGCTCGCTTGAGGCCGCCTCGGCGCGGCGGGCCTGGTTCTCGAGGGCCTCCTGCCGCCGCAGCAGTTCGTCCGTCTTGGACTTGAGGTCCGCGGCATCGGAGGCCAGCTGCAGCTCGTGCTGGCTGCGCAGGGTCTCGCGTTCGCGCTGGAGCTCGCGCTTCTGATTCTCGATCCAGGCGGACTTCTCCGCTTCCAGGTCGCCGCGGGACTTCTCCAGGTCGGCGGCGGACTGAGCCTGGAGCGCCGCCGTCTTCTCGGCGAGGCTCGCTTGGGCTTGGCTTCGGGCGCGGTCCGATTCGTATTGGGCTTTGGCCCGGGCCGCCTCGCGCTCGTCCTCGAGCTTGCGCAGGAGCTCGGCTTCGCGGGCCTTCCACTGCCGGTCGAGTTCCTGGACGCGCTGAAGGTAGGCCTCGTCGAGCCGGGTCGCCTTGTCGCGGACCTCGTGCTCGAGCTCGGACTTGCGCTGGTCGAGCTCGAGCGCGCGGCGCTGCCAATCCTGCTGGAGGTCGGCCTTCTCGGCCTCCAGGACCGCCTCCTTGCGAAGCCCGAACTCGGTCTCCCAGGCCTTGGCCTTCTGCCGAGCCTTCTCCTCGATGGCGTGGAGCTCGGCGGCGAGGCGCGCCTGAGTCTGCTCGGCGAGGGCATCCTCCTTCTGCGCCCAGCGTTGGGCGAGCTCACCCTCCATGGCGAGATACTGCTCGTTCAGGGAGTGCTCGCGTTCGCGGATGTTCTCGTCGAGCTCGTTGCGAAGCTTGGAGATCTCCTCGGCCTGGGCTTGGCGGAACTGGGCCTCCTTGCGGGTCCAGCCTTCGTTGAGCTCCTCGTTCCTGCGGCGGTAATAGGATTCCAGGGCCTGGCGGCGGTTGGCGAGCTCGGCCTCGCGCGAGCGGGCCTCCTGGTTGAGGTTCTCCAGGTGCTTCTGGGATTCGTCGTGGAGGCGCTTCTTCTCGGCGGCGAGGCTGTTGGCCTGCCGCTCCATCCACTCGGACTTGGCCCTCTCCATCTCCTCGAGGGCCTCCTTCTTCCACGACTCGGACTGCTGGCGGTGGATCTCCTCGCGCTTGGCCAGGTCCTCGAGGAACTGGTTGTGCTGACGTTCGAGCGAAGCCTGATGGCTGGCGACGTACTCCGCTTCCTTCTTCGTCCAGAGCTCGTGCAGGGACCGCTCCATCTCGAGGTACTTGGCCTCGCGCTGGGCCTCCCGCTCCTTGACCACGACCTCGATGCGCTGGCGCTCCGTCTCCCAGGCCTTCTCCCGGGTCCAGAGGTCGTCCCAGAGCGCCTGATGCTCGACCTCGGCCTGGCCGAGCTTGGTCTCAAGCTCCTTGACGCGGGCCGCGGCGTCTTCCTCCGCGTCCCGGAGCTTCTCGGCCCTCTCCGCCAGCTGGCGGTCCTTTTCCGCGGACTCGGCGTGGTGAGCCTCGCGCAAGGCGTTGATCTGAGACTGGAGCTCGGCCTTCACCCTGGAGAGCTCGTTGACGGCGTGCTCCTTCTGGAGCGAGAGCTCGCCGAGGTAGTTCTCCCGCGCCTGGGCGAGGGCGGCCTCGTGAGCGCGGTGCAGTCCGTCCTCGCGCTTGGCCCAGGACTCCTTGAGATCGCGCTCCATGGCCTCGTACTCGGCCTTCACCGTCCGGGCGCGCTGGTAGAAATCGTCCTCGGAGCGCTTGCGAAGGGCCTCGTACTGCTCTCGGGTCTTCTCCGCTTCGAGATGGAACTCGCGGCGCTGGGTCTCCATGGCCGCGTCCCTCTCCCGGATGAGATCCTGTTCCCGGACGTACCAGCGCTTGTCGAGGTCCTTTTCCTTCTGGCCGAACTCGGCCAGGAGCGTGTTCTTCCATTCGCGGAACTCGGCCTCGAGGGCCTTGCCGGCCCGGGCGGCGTCGGCGAGCTTGGAGCGGTGTTCGGCCTCGAGTCCCCGGGCCTTGGCCTCGAACTCCCCTTGGCTAGCGGCGCGCTCGGCGGCCAGAGCGCGCTGGGACTCCTCGAGGAGCTCGGAGCGCTTGGCGTTGAGGTCCTCGGCCAGGGCGTTCTCCTTGCGTCGGAGCTCCTCCTCCCGGGCGATCTCCCTGGCCTGATGCTCGGCTTCCAGCCGGCGCTCCTTCTCGCAGAGCGCGGCGAGCCTCTCGCCGTGCGCGCGGTCGAGCTCGGCGGTCTTCTTGGCGGTGAAATCGTCCTGCTGGCGGACGCGCTCGGCGTCCTTGAGCGCGCCGTCCTGCGCGAGCTGGGCGACCCGGTGGCGGTGCTCGTTCTCGATGTTCTCGGCCTTGCGCTCGAACTCCTTGGCGCGGGCCTGGTGGTCGGCTTCGAGGCGCCTCGCGCGCTCGTCGTACTCCTGGGTGAGCTTGAGCTTCTCGGCTGCGAGCTCGGCGGCGAACTTCTCGAGGAACCGGCGCTCCTTCTCGGTCCAGCCGTCGAGGAGCCGGCGCTCGGCGTCGGCGTAGCGGGCCTCGGCTTCGTTGCTCTTGCGGAGGTGCTCCTCCTCGAGCTCCCGCCGGCGCCGCTCCAGGAGCGCCTCCACCTCGCGGGACCGGTCCGCCAGGGCCCGGGCGCGCTCCTCGAACTGGTCGTTGACGGCCTTGTCGAGCTTCTCGCGCGCCGCCTTGGTCTTCTCCCAGATGCCGGCCTCGAGCTGGGCCCAGGCGGATTGGAGCTCGGCTTCGCGCTGGGAGTGGCGCTCCCGGAGGTCGTTTTCCTTCACCCGGAGTTCCCGCTGGAGCCTCTCGGTCTCCGCCGCGAGCCGGCGCTCGAAGTCGGCGGCGGCCTGGTCGACGGCGGCTTTGAGGCTCTCGTTGTCCTCGCGGAGCTTGACGGTCTGCCGGCGCTGGGCCTCGATCTCGATGGTCAGGCTCTCGACCGTCTTGGAGATTTCGCGGTCGCGCTGCGCCCTGAGCCTCTCGACCAACTCCGAGTCCTTCTGGAAGCGGCTCGCCAGCTCAATCTTCTCCCGGGTGGCCGAGAGGAGCTCGTTGTCGCGGGTCTCTAGGAGCTTGCGGGCGTCGAGGAGTTGGGCGTCCTTCGCCTGCGCGACGTCGGCCATGGTCTGGAGCTCGGCCTGGACCCTGGCCAGGTCGGCCTCGAGGCCGCGGCGGAGGTCCTCGACCCTGGCCCTTTCCTCGAGCCGCACCTCGGCCCTGGCCCTGTCGCGCCACTGGGATTCCTGGACCGCGCGCTCCTTGCGCTCGCTCTCCCAGACCGCGGCCTCCTTCTGCCAGGCCTCGACCTGGGCGGTCAGCTCCGCTGCCTTGCCTTCGAGGAGCTTACGTTTGGCTACCTCCTCCTGCGCCTCGCCCTTGATGCGGGCGCCGAGGTCCTGGAGGTCCCTGATGGTGGCGAGGGCCCCGCGCAAGGCGAGGCGGGCGGCGTCGAGATCGCGGATCTCTTTGAACGCCTCCTCGTCCGAGTCGTTCATTCAGGCTTCCGGCGGCTCGAGCCGGGCACGTCGCGGGGGATGATCAGCTTCTGGCCGGGGACGAGGTCGCCTCCGCGCAGCAGCCGGTCGTCGTTGGCCTGATAGATGTCGACCCACTGCTCGGGGTTGCCGAACACCTTCTCCGCGATGCTGCGCAGCGTGTCGCCAGGCTGCACCTCGTAGATCCCGGGGCGCATCGAGCTCTTCTGGGCCTCGATCTCGGCCTTGGCCTTCTGGAGCTCCTTCTGGAGCTTGATCACGGCTTGATCCTCGGGGGCGCGGTCGAGGCCGGAGGCCGAGCGTCCCGGCGGCCCTTCGGGGATGGCGTTGGCCGCCGGGGCGCGGGTGGTCCTGCGCTCGGCGCGATCGACCGCGGGCCGGGCCGGCCTGGCTTCCAGGGGCCGGACGGCCCACCCCGATTCGGCCGGCGCCGAGACCTCGACCATGTCCTGGGTGATGGACTTCGTCGGCGGCAGAGGGCGGATCCTCCCCAATTCGGCGTGGAACACCCCGTCGACGGCGCTGACGTAGATGGATTCCCGCCAGACCTCCCCGAGGTCGGCGGGATCGCGGAGCCGGAAATCGAGCAGGAACGTGCCGGTCAGAGGCTGACCCCCGGCATCGGTGACGACGCCGGAGCGCTTGAACGAGTGCGCCGCAGGCGCCTGCGCCTGCGGCGCAGGCGCCCAGGACACGGCCGCAAGGGTCCACCCTACCGTGAGCGCTGCGACGACGATGGTTCTTCGCATCGGATCCCCCCAGTTCGAACGCGGCAGGACCTACGAGTAAAAAGCATAGGTCTAAAATGTTAAATTTTCAAGTCCGGCGCTCCGGTGAAAGATCTCAGCGCTTGAACCGGATGAAGACCGTAGTCCCCTTGCCTTCCTGCGACTCGAAATGGATCTCCCCGCCATGCTCCGCGAGAATCTGGCGCGAGAGATAAAGGCCCATCCCGCTCCCTGACTCCTTCGTCGTGAAGCCGGGGCTGGAGAGGCGCTCGAGGGTCTCGGCGGGCATCCCGGCGCCCGTGTCCTTCACGGCGGCCCAGATGCGCCTCTTGTTCGAAGAGGTCTTGACCGTGAGGGTCCCGCCGTCGGGCATCGCGTCGACGGCGTTGTTGAAGACGTTGTAGAACACGCCTTCGACGGCCCGCAGATGGATCCTGACCGGCGGGGTCTTGGCCCACAACCGCTTGATGACGATGCCGCGCTTGGCGCAGGTCGTCTCGACGAGAGACAGGGCGGCGGAAGCGGCCGCCTCCAGCGGATGATCGCGCACGGGGCCGCGCTCTCCCTTGGCAAAATCCAGGATGTCGCTGAGCATGGACCGCACCTTCTTGCAGCTGCGCTGCGCGGCGCGCAGCTCGGCCCGCAACGCGCCGCGCCCCGCAGGGCTTGCCCCCACGGACTCGAGCGTCGAGGAGATGACATGGAGCGGGGTGCGCACGTCGTGGGCGAAGGCGGCGGTCATGCGCCCGATCTGGGCGAGGCGCTCCAGACGGAGCAAGGCCTCCATGGCCGCGTGGTCCAGCGACGGGGCGCCGGTCCGAGGTTCCTCGTGCGGCCGTCCGAGCAGCCGTTCCACGATGCGGCGCAGGGTCTCGTTCATGGGCGTCCTCCAGGATAGCAAAATAACTTGCTTGAGCAAGGTCAAATCGTTACAATGTGCGTTCGGAGGCATCGATGAGATCGGAGGCCAGCCCATCCAGGATCGAGACGGCCCGCGTCGCCGAGGGGCTCCTTAGGGTCAAGCTCGCGTCCGGCAAGGGCATGCTCAAAATCGTCCTCGAGAAGAAGGACGACGACGCCAACTGCGTCTATCTCGAGATCTCCGGCGTGCGCAACTTCGAGGCGGGCAACGACTGCGACACCTGCCACTTCTGGTTCAAGTGCCTCAGGGAGCCGCGTCTGGGCGGCAGCAAGAAGATCATGAACCTGCCCAAGACCATCCAGATGCCCCGGCCGGTCGACGAGACGCTGATCCGGGAGATCGCGCCTCTCTTCGATCTCTTCGACAAGGGCGAGTACTACGTCTTCGAGACCAGCATCAACCTCACCGGGCCGTACGGCAGCGAGGACGAGGGTTCGTACTTCTTCAGCGACGAGTTCCAGGAGCTCTGGGACATCAGCGACCCGGCCGAGGAGGACCTCCTCTCCGGCTGGGAGCACTTCGAGGGGGAGCGGCCGAGGGTCTATCGGCACGGGGAAGGGAACTTCGTGGAGAAGCAGTTCGATTTCGTGGTCCCCTTGGTCCGGCAGTCGACCCTGAGCGAGGAGTACGTCAAGCTCTATCGCTCCATGATCGCGGAGGGCGACCGTCCCAGGATCCTGCTCCTGGGCATGTACCAGCGCGGCATCCCCGAGAAGGTCCGGCGCAACCAGGCGCGCGTGATGCACTCCTTCTTCGCCGGGTTCGTGTTGGACGGCCATCACAAGCTGGCGGCCTACCGGCGCTCCCGGGTCCCGGCCAAGTTCCTGGTCATCCTGGCCCAGAAGGCCAGCAAGTACCACCTGCGCAAGGACGAGACGGCCCCGGCCCGCACCCAGTTCGAGGAGCGTCTGACGACCCTCGTGGGCTAGGTCCTAGGGCCTAGCAAAT
>JACQWX010000068.1:16716-17898 GCA_016209035.1 Elusimicrobiota bacterium
CGGGATCCTGGCCTGCTCCTGCGTCTTCTCCAGCCATGCGGCCTACATGTCGGTCCAGACGACCACGGTCCGGCGCCAGGCCCTTTCCAAGGCGGCTGTGGAAGTGCAGATCGAGCTCTACCGCGTGACGGACGAGCTCGTCGCGCACCTGAAGGGCTCCAAGAAGGCCGACTTGGCCGCCCTCGAGGCCAGGCTGGCGGCCGTCAACGGCAAGCTCTCCGGCGGCGCGGCTGGGATCAGCGAGCGCGAGCGGGCCGACCTGGCGGCGGAGCTCAAGCAAATCTGCGGCCTGCTCTCCGACACGCGGGCCCTGCTCTCCAACGCCGGGACGGCCGAGTCCTCGATCGAGGGACTGCTCAAGGCCTCCGGCAACGGCTCCCGGCAGGGCTCCGTGGACGAGCTGACCTCCCTCGTGTCGGGGCTGAAGGCCGCCTCCGAGGACCCCGCGCAGGCCGCCTGGGTCTTCGAGCGGATGAAGTCCCGGTACAAGAACCGCCCCGGGTTCAAGGCGCAGTACGGCCTCATGGACGACAACGGGAACTTCACCGTGTCGAGCATGGTCACGGCGGACGGCAAGACGGTCGAGATCGTCAGCTGCCGCATCCAGAAGATCTTCGGCGCGGACAAGAAGCTCATCGGCTGGGAGGTCGTGTCCCAGCGCGAGGCCCGGCAGGCGGCCCTGAGCTCGCTGGCGAAGGAAGCCCTCTCCACGCTAAACGGCGGCGCCGGCTCCAAGGACCTGACCGCGATGGTCGCGGCGCTCTGCGAGCTGCATCAGTCCTGGCTCAAGAAGCTCGGGTTCATCGGCGCCGCGGCCGGCCCCGAAGAGGAGATCGAGCGCCTCCGGGTGATCGGCGAGAGCAACAAGGCTTTCGGCCTCTTCCTCGTGCAGCTGATCCGCTACCGGATATTCGTCCAGGAGGCCCTGCTCGCGGACGCGGTCCCCGTGGGCACCCGCTTCGAGGCCTGGGAGGTCGGCGCCGAGACCCCGGCCGGCGCGCAGATCTACTTCCATGAGGAGCGCGAGGGCGGCGTGGTCTATCTCGGTCTCCATTTCCTCTTCAAGGACCAGACCACCCGGTTCCAGGGCCAGAGCCTCACGGACGAGACGGCCCTGATCGTGGTCGGCGACCCGGTCACCAAGCGCGCCGTGCGGACCAAGGTAGCCTTCGGCAAGGACCG
>JACQWX010000024.1 GCA_016209035.1 Elusimicrobiota bacterium
ACGACGTGAGGACCCTGCCGGGGGACACTGAGGCTTCCATCATCAAGCTGGTCCGGGACAACATGGAGCCGGTGGTCACGCACGGCAAGAGGCTCTACCCGACCTTCAAGGACCCCGTCATCGAATACGCCAAGGACGTATGCGCGACCTACACCGGGGTGCGCATCGAGCAGAACAAGTTCGCCCCCGCTTGGGCCGCCAAGGAGGACGACGATGTCGTGGTCAAGGCCAAGCAGGGCCTCCAGAAGGTCGGGATCGCCCCCGAGATCGGGGCCTACAGCTTCTGCACGGACGGCAGCGCCGTCGCGCGCTACCGGGAGCTCTTCCCGGGCCGGAAGTGCCAGGTCATCGGCTTCGGCCCGTCCCAGGAGTCCCTGGCGCACACCACGAACGAGTACGTCGAGATCGAAGAGCTCAAGAAGGCCTTCAAGGGCTACGTAGGGATCGCGTCCGAGCTGCTGAGGAAGTAGCCCGGGTCGCGTCGGGCGCTCTTACTTGCAGCGCACGACCACGCGGTTGATGAAGCTCGTCGTGGTCTTGCTGGCCGAGCCACCGATGTGGGTCCAAGCCCCGAAGGCCGAGCCGGTCCTGGCGCCCTGGGGGATCTCGTCCTCCTTGACGAGGAAGTAGCCCGACGGGCAGACCTTGAGCGCCTTCTTGTAGCACAGCGACATGGGCCGGTCGATGCACTCGATGTAGTGCTCGGGCTGGCCGTCGGCGCCGTAGCGCAGGGTGGAGGTGACGCCCGAGCAGGCCCCGGCGGACAGGAGCGCCGCGAGGGATGCCAGCGCGAGCAGGGGTCGGGTGGTCTTCATGGGAAGCGTTGCGCGTCGTCCCCGAGAATCTACAAAGAAAAGGCCGTCGAGTCCATGGACGCCGGACTTCAGCGGTAGACTTCGCCGCGGCCTTCCCCCGAGAGCCTCTCCGCGCCGGGTGGCCTGGGGTCGGATGCCGGGGCCTTGCGGCAGGGGCGTCGAGCCCCGCCCGGACGAAGACGATGGCCGTCTTGTCCGAGTAGACCGGCTTCCAGCCCTTCTCCCTCACCAGGAGGTGGGCCAGCATGACGGTCGGCTTGATGAGGACGACCTCGACGCGGTGCTTCTCCAGCAGTTCCCGCCAGCCGGGGCCTCCCTCGACCAGGGTGCGGTAGTCCTTTTCCAGGAGGTCCCAGTACGGCTCGAGCCTGCCGTCGATGAAGACCTTGGTGCCGGGATGGAGCTTGTAGATGAGGTAGCCTCCCCAGGCGTAGGTATGGAAGAGCCTTCGGCCGGCGTGGCGCCGGGCGATCAGCTCCACGGCGGCTTTGGGGTAGGCCCTCTCCCATGAGGCCGCCGGGTCGGGGAAGGACAAGGCGCTGAGCCGGCTGAGGACCACGGCCCCCATCGAAAGCGCGATCAAGGCGGCGGCCGCCGCCAGGAGGCGCCGGGCTCCCGGGCCGGCTGGCCCACGGCCAGGGGACCCTTCCTCAGGAAGGGGACCCCGGCCTTGCGCCCGAGTCCCCAAGGTCGCCGCCGCGGCGAAGAGGAACAGGGGGATGAGCTTCCTGCCGCGAAGGGCCTCGGCCAGCAGGCCCAGGGTCAGGAGGCTCCACGGGAAGCGGGTGCGCACGCTCCCCACCCCGGCCCAGACGAGGCAGGCAACCATGGCGAGCCAGGCGAGAGCCGGCGCCTCGGTGAAATCCACCGGCTTCCACTCCAGGATCATGGAGCGGCCTGGCGGGGCGCGGAACAGAAACCAAATGGGATAGACGAAGGCCGTGACCCCGCTGGGATGGACGCAGCACGCGGCGGTGCCTGCCGCGAGCGGCGCGAGCGCCGACAAGCGGCGCGACCGCCAGGCGTCGAGGCAGGCTACCGCGGCGAGCACGGCCCAGCCCGCCATGAACCCGCCGTGCGTGTTGGCCCAGGGCATGAGCGCCGCGGCCATGGCCCATGGCGCCCAGGCCGCTCCCTCCTCCCATCGCCTGGTCCAATAGAGGAAGGCGCTGAAGAAGAGGAAGGTGTAGTAGTGGATGCGGACCGAATAGAAACACATGAGGCCGGAGGCCGTCAGGGCAAGGAGGAAGGCCCGGACCTCCCAGGCCGCGCCCGAGAGCGTGAGCCAGAGCAGGCACAGGGCGGCCGTCACCAGCAGGGTATGGTAGACCACCAGGCCGTTGTACCCGGCGGCTTGGAACACGAGGTAGACGGCGGCTTGGCCGAGCCACTCGGTGGCGACCATGGGCTGGCCGGCGGCGGTGAAGGACATGTCCTCGGCAAGAGGGATGCGGCCTTCCGTGACGATCCGCCGTCCCTCCACGATGTGGAAGAAGAGGTCGTTGTCCACGTCGATGTAGGACTTGAGCGCGATGAGCGCGCCCAAGAGCGCGAAGAGGAGGGCTGTGGTCTTCGGCCGTTCGATGGTCACCGATCCAGCTTGCGGGCCAGGAGCCGCAGGCCCCGCAGGTAGCCGGCGGGCCCCTTGCCCACGATCCGGCCGCAGCAGACCTCGGCCGTCACGGAGACGCGGCGCCAGGGCTCCCGCTTGCGGGTGTCCGTGAGGTGGACCTCGACCGCGGGCAGCGACACCGCGGCCAAGCCGTCGCGCAGCGCGTAGGAGTAGTGGGCGTAGGCTCCGGGGTTGATGAGCACCCCGTGGGCCCAGCGGCGAAGGCGGTGCAGGACGTCCAGGAGCTCGCCCTCGCCGTTCCTCTGGAAGATTCGGCAGCGCAGCCCGAGCCTGCGCGCTTCGGCCATGATGGAGGCGTTCACCTCGGAGAGGCTCTCGCGGCCGTACAGGGCGGGCTCGCGTTCGCCCAGGAGATCGAGGTTGGGCCCGTGCAGGACCAGGATGTTCCGTCGCTTCCTCATGACCGCCCCTCCCTTGACAGGCCGGCGAGCGCGGCCCGGATCTCCCGGAACCCGACATCCCTGACCCTGGACGGCTCTCCGATGTTCCTCAACAAGACGACGACGTTGCCGGCGTCGCGCACCTTCTTGTCCCGGCCGAGGCAGGCGGCGAACCGGCTCCACTCGAGGTCCAGGGGCCAGGGCGGCGTCTTCAAGCCGGCCAGGAGCGCAAGGGCCAGCCCCAGGTCTCCGGGACGCCTGAGCCAGTCCCGGTCCCGCGAGAGCCTGATCGCGGCGGCCATGCCCCAGGCCACGGCTTCGCCGTGCCGGAAACGGGCGTAGCGGGTCGAGGCTTCGAGCGCGTGGCCGACGGTGTGGCCGAAGTTGAGGAGCTCGCGCCGCCCGCCGAGGTCGCGCTCATCTACGGCCACGACCTTGGCCTTGAGTTCCACGCAGCGGCGTACGGCCCAGGCCAGGGTCCCGGGGTCGCGGGAGAGGATGAGCTTCCAGCGCTCAAGCAGGCGCCGGGCGAAGCTCCGGTCGAAGACGAGCGCCATCTTCACGACCTCGGCCAGCCCGGAAAGGTAGTCCCTCTCGGGCAGGGAGCGGGCGAGGCCCACGTCCGCGGCCACGAGGATGGGCTGGTGGAACGCGCCCACGGCGTTCTTGGCCATGGGGTGATTGACGGCGGTCTTGCCGCCTACGGAGCTGTCCACCTGCGCGAGCAGGGTGGTCGGGACGTGCACGAGGGGGATGCCGCGCTGGAAGGTCGCGGCCGCGAACCCCGCCGCGTCGCCCACGCTCCCTCCCCCGACCGCGATCAAAGGGGTCCTCCGCTCCACGCCGCTGGCCAGGAGGAAGCCGTAGAGGCGCTGGATCGCGGTGAAGGACTTGGCGCGCTCTCCCGAGGGAAGGGCCGTGCTGGCGACCTCCCATCCGCCTCGCCGGAGAGCACCCTTGACCTTGCGTCCGATCCCGGACGCGAGGCGCTGGTCCGTGACCAGCACGCACCGTTTCCCGGACACGCAGGCCTTCAGCTTGGCCGGCAGGGAGTTCAGCCAGTCGAGGCCGATCCAGACCGGGTAGGAGCCTCCCATCAGCCGGACCGTGACCCGCCTGATGGGAGTCGCGCGCGGCGGGCGTAGAGCGGCGCGGCGAAGGCGGGGTCCGTTGAGCCCGAGGCGGCTTGCGATGAGGCCTGCGATCTCTTCCGGCGTGCCCATGCCCGCCTCGACGCTGACGTGCGCCGCCTTCTTGTAGAGGGGCGCCCTGCGCTTGAAGAGGGGGCCGACCCGGTCCCAGAGCGGCCGCGACCGGAGGCCCGCCTTGGCTGCTCGCCGGGCCAGGACCGAGAGCGGCGCTTCCAGGAAGACGACCGTGCCCGACTTGCGCAGGACGCGGACATTGGAGGGTCGAAGCGCGGCTCCACCGCCCACGGCTACGACGGTCCCTCCTTCTCGGGCGGCTGCGGCGACCGCGGCTTCCTCGATCCTGCGAAAGGCCTCCTCTCCGTCCTCCGCCATGATGCGGCGGATGCCGCGGCGGGAGCGCCGCTCGATGAGATCGTCGGTGTCCAGGAACCTGCGGCCCAGCCTGCGGGCCAGGGCCCGGCCCACGCTGGTCTTGCCGCTGGCCATGAAGCCCAACAGGTAGATGTTGTCAGTGTTGCGACCGCCGCTTGCTTGTCCCTTGGGCCGGTCGATTTCGGCGCGAGACGAGAAGCGACGAGCGAGCATAGCCGTAGCTATGGGAGCGAGGAGCGACGAAGTCGCAGCCCGAAAGCGACCGGCCGCGCTCTTAGCACGGCGCAGACGTCCGAGCGCACGGCCGGGGCCTGGGCGGGCCGGCGCTTCTCGAGGTCGACCGAAGGGAGCGGCCTGCCAAGGCTTGAGAGCGGCTTCATGGCGGCCCTGAGCACCAGGGGTTCGCCGTTGGTCATGCCGCCCTCGAGCCCGCCCGCGCGGTTGGTCCTGCGCTCAGGGCTCGCCCGGCCCTTGCTCCAGAACAAGGCGTCGTGGACTTGAGACCCCCTTCGGGCCGCGTTCCGCCAGCCCGAGCCGATCTCCGCGGCTTTGACCGCGTTCAAGGACAGCAAGGCCCGGGCGAGGATGCCGTCGAGGCGGCGGTCCCAGTGGACATGGCTGCCGAGCCCCACTGGCAGGCCCCAGGCGCGGACCTCGAACACGCCGCCGAGGGAATCCCCTTCGCGCTGGGCCGCGTCGATGGCCGCGGCCATGCGCCGGCCGGCCTCGACGCCGAGACAGCGGACCGGCGAGCGGTCCGTGACCTCCTCCCACCTCTCCGGGGGGACGAGGGAGGGGTCCGCGGCATCCGTCTCCCCGCCGATGGACACGACCCGGCTTGAGACGCGCACGCCGAACTCGGCGAGGATGAGCCGCGCCGGCGTGGCCAAGGCGACACGGATGGCGGTCTCACGGGCGCTGGCGCGCTCGAGGACGCAGTCGAGGTCCGCGTGCCCGTATTTGACGCTGCCGGCCAGGTCGGCATGGCCGGGGCGCGGGACGCTCGAGCGCGCCCCGCCGTCCCTGTGGTCCTTGTTGCGGATGAGGAGGGCCAGGGGGGAGCCCAGGGTCAGCCCGCGGCGCAGGCCCGCGAGGACCTCGACTCGGTCCCGCTCGATCGTCATGCGCGGCCCGCGGCCGTGGCCGAGCTGCCGCCGGGCGAGTTGGCGGTCGATGCAGCGAGCCGAAACCTTGAGCCCAGCGGGGAGACCCTCGATGATGCCGCACAGGGCCGGGCCGTGCGACTCGCCGGCCGTCAGAAGACGAAGCACTCTCATGGCACTCTCCTCAGCTCCTCCACTGCGCTCTCGACCACGCGGTCCGGCACGGCCTCCCCGAACCAGATGCTCCAGGTCAGGGCCGCCTGGGCCGCGAGCATCTCGATGCCGCCCAGGACCTCGGCGCCCGCGGCTCGGGCGTCCGTCATGAACCGCGTCCGCGACGGACGGTACGCCAGGTCGCAGGCCCAGGCGCCGGCCTTGAGCCGCAGCCCCGGCGGCAGGAGTGCGGCCTCCCCGGCCGAGGTGGCGTTGACCAGGATATCCGCCCCGGCCAGGGCAACCGCCACCGCCGCAGGCTCGAGGCTCGCGGCCTCGGCGCCGAAGCGGCGGGCGAGCGCCGCGGCCTTGGACGGGGTCCGGTCCGCCACGACCAGCCGGGCCGCGGCCGAGCGCTTCAACGCCTCGCACACCGCCGCGGCCGCTCCTCCGGCGCCGAACACGACCGCGGTCCTCCCCGCCAGGCCGATGCCGCGCCGGACGAGCGGGGCCAAGAACCCATCGGCGTCCGTATTGTACCCCATCGCGCGGCCGCCTTGGAAATGGACGACGTTCACGGCCCCGGCGGCTTGGGCCGAAGGGTGGAGCCGGTCGAGGAGCCGCGCGGCCGCCGTCTTGTGGGGCATGGTGACGTTCCACCCGAGCCAGGGCCTGGTCCGCGCCCGGCGGAGCGCCTCGGCAAGGCTCTCCGGAGGGACCGGGATGGCGCGGTACCTCACGGGCCTGCCCAGGTCGCGGGCGAACAGCCGGAAGATCGCCGGAGACAGGGAATGAGCCACAGGGAAGCCGATGACCGCGGTCCAGGGCGGTTTCATGGGCGCGCCCGGCCTTCGGGAGCCAGGCGGAGGGATTCCTCGATGTCGGCCGCGGCCTCCTTTCGGCGGCCGAGACGGAGGAAGGCGTTGGCCCGGTTGTCGAGGATGAGCCTGCGCAGGGAAGGGGGGAGGTTCTTGGCCTTGAGGGCTCGGCCGTAGTCCGCCGCGGCCCGGCCCCAGCGGCCTTGGGCCCCCCTGAGCGCGCCGCGGCTCGCCAAGGCGTCGGGATAGTCCGGGCACTTGGCCAGGGCTTCCTCGAATCCCCTGGCCGCGGTCCGGAGGTCGCCGCGTCTAAACGCCGCCATGGCGCGGTCGTAGGCTTGCCTGGCGCCGCTGGCCAGGACCTTCAGCTCCAAGGCCGCCTCGCGCCTCCCGGGCCAAAGGACCGGGACCTTCCGGAGATACTCCTCGTAGGCGGCTTGAGCCTCGGCGTAGCGGCCCTCCAAGGCCAGCCTCTCGGCCCTGTCCCTGATGAGGTTCTCGGGCGGGATTCGGTCTTGGGGCCCTCGGCCTCCGGGACAGCGGGCCAGCCAAGCGTCGGCCTGGGCCTCGTCGCCTCCTTCCTCATGGATGCCTGCCGCGGCGCGGCAGGCATCGGCATGCGTCGGGTCCATGGCCCAGGCTTCCTCGAAAGCGGCGAGCGCGCGCCGCGATTCCCCTCGCCCCAGCCAGGCCCTGCCCCGCTCGAACGCCCGGTGTGCCCTGAGCCGGGTCATGAATCCCTTAAACGAGGCCGTCCGCAGGAGCTCAGCGACCAGGAGGGCTCCGTCGTCCTTCAGGTACCAGTCGCCCTCGCCCAGGAAGGTCCGCAGCTCCGAGGCGTCCCGGCCGGGGAGCTCGGAGTCCAGGACCTCCACTGCCTGGCGGTAGAGATGCGGGTCGAACCGCCGCATGAGAGGGAGCGACATCAGGGCGTCCCCGACCGGATAGGTGTTCAAGGGCTCGATGTTGCCGGCGGCGACGAACCGGGGGAGCCGGCTCCTCAAGTCCGCGATGAAGTCCGCGCCGGTGTGGTGGCGGGCCGCGCCGTGCATGGAGGCCAGGGCATGGTAGGCGACGAACACGGACGCCGCCCAGCCGGCCGGACGAAACCGCTCGAGCCCCTGCATGGCGTGGCACGCAAACCAGGCCACGGCCGCTCCGGCGAAGGCGAGGTAGCGCGGCTCGGCTACGCTGAGCGCCGAGGCCAGGTCTGGCAGATAGGGATAGAGGTTGAGGGCGGGCAGGAGGGCGAAGAGGGCCCACAAGCCGGCCAGGAGGCCCCGCCGTCCCAACTCGACGGCTCCCTGCCGGCCGGACCATAACCACAGCAGGACCCCGGCTCCGACGATCCACAAGAGCGGGCCGCCGGAGAGGGACATCACCCAGTACCGCGCGTAGAGCGACGCCGCCGCCCCGGCGGACCCGAGGCTGTCGAACCTCGCGGGGACGCAGCGCTGGAAGAAGCCGAGCCACCATCTCATGGCCGCCAGGTACAGGAGCATCGCGGCCCAGAAGGGGGCATGTTCGATCAGGAGGCGCCTCAATGGCCGGTCCGGGCTCGCGGGCAGGCCGCTTTCCAGTCCTGTTTGAAGCGGCACGCCCGCGCCAGAAACGCCGGGCGCGGGCAGGAGGACTCGGGTCCCGAGCAGGACGGCGGGGAGGTTGACGCTCGACTCCTTGGACAGGAGCGCGGCGGCGTAGCACGCCAAGGCGGCCGCCAGCCAAAGCGGGGACAGCTTGGGCCTCTGCGAGGCGGCCAGGTGGCACCAGAGCGCCGCCAGGCAGAAGAAAGCGGCCAGGATGTCGTGGAGGACGACCATGCCGCCGAGGGCCGAAGCGACCTGCCGGGAGAAGTAGAGGGCCGCTGCCAGGGCGGCCCATCGCGGGCTCGTCCCCAGCCGGCGGGCCGCGGCGAAGAGCGCCAGCGCGCTCCCCCAGACCACGAGCAGCTTGAAGAGCTTGTACCACAGGGGGTCGATGCCGAGGAAGGAATGGATGACCACATAGACGGCCCAGGTGAGCGGGAAGTAGCGGCCGAGGGCCACGACCCCGAAGGAGTCGGGAGTGAACCATCGCCCGAGCTCGGCCAGGCGCAGGTGGGACCGGGCCCCGAAGATGACGCCGAGGCTCTCGCTCTGGATGAGGGGAAGCCGCAAGCCTTCCCAGAAGAAGGCGATCGCGAAGGCCAGCGACGCTGCCGCCAGGAGCGCGGCCGTCCATGTCGGAAGGCTCGCGGTCGCGGCCTGCGCTCGCGGCCGGCTCTCCCTCTTCGCAGGATTCATGGCTGGCCATGAATCCTACCATTTGCGGCGCTAGCGTTCTCTTCTGGCGCCGGTAACACAACCGCGGCGCAGGTAGGAGCGGGAGGGAGCGAGCCGCTACGGCCGGTAGATTTCCAGGAAGCCTCCGGCCGCGCGGAAGACGTAGCCCGGAGCCATGGCGGGGAAGGTGACCCCGGTCGCGTTGATGGAGGAGGCCGGGATCGGGTAGTACTCGTCCTGGTTGTCCTTGGCCATGAGCACGAAGGTCGTCCCCTCCTTGGGGTCGGGGTAGACATCCTTCTTGGAGTTCTGCAGGAGGTCGCGGCCGTAGAAGAGCAGGAACTCCTTGTGGAGCCGGACGGGCCGGCCGCGGGACTTCATGGAGTCGAGCATCTGGGTCACCGGGAACTTAAGGACCACGGCCTTGTTCTTGGCGATCTCCAGGGTGGCGGTCTTGACCACGCTGTCGCGATCGAGGCTCTTGACGAAGAGCCGCGCCGTGTAGGCCGCAGGGTCGTTCGCGAACTTCAGGTCCTTGGAGCCGCGCTTGACCATGGCGAAGTTGGCGATGTCGAAGGCGCTCGCGCCGAGCAGCTCCCCCGCGTCGGCGCGGAAGAGGAAGAAGTATTTGAACATCTCGTTGCAGTCCGTGCCGCCGTCCGAGCAGTTGCCGACCTTGGTCCCCGCCACGCGGACCGTGAGGCCGTCGGCGAGCTTGAACGCCACGTCGGTTTCGAGCTGGGAGTCCAGCAGGGTCTTCAGCTCGAACCTGGCGATGAGCGGGCCCGACTGAAAGGAAGGGCGGCCCATCAGGGCCCGGCCCGGCTCGGCGGGCTGGGGCATGCCGCGCTGGATAGCCTCGCCCACCTCGGACTCGGTGACGACCCGGCCCTGGTCGGAGACGACCACGGCCGGCGGGAGCCGAAGGGGAAACGTCGCGGCCATGGCCTTGATGTCCGCGAAGGTGACGGCCGGCAATTCGTCGCCGGCATGGGAAACGGGGACGGTCAGGGCGGCGGCGAGCGCCGCGACCAGCGCGGTTTTCTTCATGGCGCCATTGTACCAGCCTCCGGACAGGGCTGTAAGGGGCGAAGGTCCCAGGCCGGCCCCGCCAAAGGACTTAGGGGTTTTTACGGCGACGGCGCATCCGCGCCGTCGGCTATCGAGCTCGCCGCGTCAGGACCGCGGCCCAGGCCGCGGCGAAGACCGTCAGCGAGACCAGGCTGATGATCAGCCCGAGACGGAACATCGGAGGCGCGTATTCAAGCAGGAAGCGGTGCCGGCCCGCGGCCAGGGGCACGGCCATGAGCGTGGAATCCGCGGGCAGGACCTGGTAGCTGGCCTGCGGCCCCTGGGCCTTCGGCCCAGGATCGAGCGGCCGCGCGCTCCAACCCTTGCTGTAGGAGTCCGTGACGAGGAGGATCGCCGGCTCCGGGAGGTCGGCGGCGATCTCGATGTCATCAGTGGAGGAGCGCAGGATGGTCGCCGTGCCTCCGGCCCCTGCGCCTTCGGCGCAGGCCGCGCCGCCCGCCTTTCCTGGAAGCGGGTCGGGGGGGGACTCCAGGATGACCGTGCGCCGGGGGTCGAAACCGGGCTGCCCAAGGCTCTTGAGAGCCTCGGCCGGGCCGTGGACGAGCTTCCAATCATGGACCAGATTGAGCCTGGGCATGGGCGACGGCAGCTCCTGGACGGAGGGCTTCCTGCCGGCGGAGAACACATAGCGCAGCCGCAGCATCTCGAAGGCGCGGTCCACGCGCCTGAGCCGGGGGAGGGGGAAAGAGGTTCCGGGCTCGAGGCCCTGGGTCCAGGAGAGGAAATCGGCGTAGCGCTTCAGGGGCAGGGGGCAGTAGCCCATGACATCGTGGAGCCCGGCCGTCATGGCGATGTTCGGAGACCCGGTCCCGGCATGGAGGATCCTGTAGTCGCCCGGGTTGCGCTCCAAGACGTTCCTCCACTCGGCGGGGTAGGCGGGCCGGCTGCTCATGACCGCGGTCGTGGCCCGGGCGAAGAGGACCAGTTCGCAGACGGCCAGCAAGCCCAGGGCGACGGCCCAGCGCCGGGAATGGCGCACGAGCCACAGGAGGGCCGCGACGAGGGCCAGCATCCCGGCGGCCTCCGTGAGCCTCGCGGACGAGGATGCCAGCGACTGCTCCACGAACACCGGATGCCGGATGAGGGCGAGAGGCGCCAGCAGGCATTCGCCCGAGTCCTCGATGACCCTGAGCAGCCGCGTCCAGGCCGCGCCGGCGGTCCCATGGACGCCGGAGGCCCACCCCCACAGCCCGGCGCAAGCAGCGGCCGCCGCGGCCGCGAGCGTCGCAAGGGCCGATGCGGTGCGGCGGCCGGGTTCCCGCAGGAGGTCCTGAAGGCCGGCGCCCGCGAGCCAGGCGAGGAACAGGGATGTCAGGACGAGGAATTTCTGGGTGCCGCGCACCGCGCCGTAGCCTGGGACCAGGTGATAGAGCGTCCAGTAGAGAGGCTTGAGGTGCGTGCCGAGGGCCAGGAGAAGCGTGGCGCCGGCCATGACGGCCGCGATGCGACGGCGCCTGTCCTTGCCGTGGAACGCGCCTCCGGCCCCTGGGCCTTTGGCCCAGGCCGCGCCGCAGAGCGCCAGGACCAGGCCGGAGACGCCGATGAAGAGCGAGGAGCCGAAGAGGTGGCAGCGGCCGAAGTAGGGGAAGCCGCGCATGTCCCCGAAGAAGAAGGGGCACACCGATGTGAGCAGGTTCTCCGGCGGGAAGGAGAAGGCGGCCGCCTGGGACAGAGGGAGGCCTCCGGCCCGCACCGACTCGCCCATGGCCCCGATGGCCGGCAGGAGCTGGGCAGCGGTCAGCGCCAGCCCCCCGACGTAGACTGCGAGCCATCCGGCCGCGATCACGGCCTTGGCCGGGGAACCGGGGAGCCTGAGGACGAGGTAGAGACCTGCGCCGAGGCCGGTGTAGTAGGCGAGCTGCGGGTAGCCTCCCAGGGCTTGCAGCGCCACCGCTGCCATGCCGAGGAGGCACCAGGCTGGATCGCGTTCGTCGAGCCAGCCGTCCAAAGACAGGAAGACCGCCGGGATCCATGTCATGACCCACAGGGGCGGCAGGATCCCGCCGTAGATGCCCAGGTAGTAGGGCGCACCGAGCATGTACATGGTCCCTGCGATTCCTGCTGCCAGGGGGTCCTGTCCCGACCGCCGGCACCAGAGATAGGTCAGGAACCCCGCCAGGAAAAGGTGCAGGGTGACGAGGATGTTGACGGCATGGCCCAGGGGGATGACGAGGTGGAGCCAGTTGGGCGGGTAGAGGAGCGCGGATTCGAAGTCGGCGAAGAACGGGATGCCGGAGAAGATGTGGGGGTTCCAGAAGGCGAGGTTGCCGGCCTTAAGCTCCCTGAACCCGAAGTCGCACCAGGGGAGGAACTGCAGGGCCATGTCGTCGTGGGCGCTGCCCAACACCAGCTTGCCGCCGGAGAAGAGCCCCTTGCCGCAGAGGGCGACGGCGAGCGCCAAGAGCCCCCACGGCGCGCAGCGCTCGAGCCGCCGGCCGATGTCGACGGTCATCGCTCTCGTCGGAGCCGAGCGGCGCGTTCGCGCTTGCGGCCGGCCTCGACGGCATGGCGCACCGCGGGCTCAAGCAGCGCCGCCGCCCTGCGGTGTCCTTCGCGGGTCAGATGGATGCCGTCGCTGAACACCGCTTGATGGTCCTTCATGGAGCTGAAGGCCGCGTCGAGGTCGGCCAGGGGCGCTCCGGTCTCCCGGGCGGCGGCGCGCACCGCGCCGTTGTAGGCGTCATGGAGCTCGACGAACCGGGCCGGGTCGCCCAAGCCGGTCTTGCCGCCGACGGTGGCCGTGAAGGGATGCCGGAGAGTGAGTCCAGTGGGCGCGGTGACCAGCACGGGCTCGCCCCCCTCCCGGCGGACGAGCGAGACCATGGCCCTGAGGTTGGCGGCGTAATCCTCCAGGGAGACGCGGCGCGGCGAGCTCCCGGTCAGCTTCGGCGGCCCGCGCAGCCGGTCCGCCGCGCGCTGGAGAGCCTGCAGGAGCCGGCTCTCCTCGACCCAGCGCAGGGCCTTCCACTGCTTCTCGATATGCGCGGCGAGGTCCTTGTCGGCGACGGCCCAGGCCAGCCAGCGGTCGTTCCAGCCGAAGTAGATGGTCACCGCGTCGGCGCGGTACTCTGAGAGGCGCTTCTCCAGCAGGCGCAGGCCCTGGTAGGAGGACCAGGAGGCCACCCCCGCGTTCAAGACCTCCCAGCGTCTCCCATCCTTGGACAGGAGCCGGGCCAGGACCCCCGGGTAGGGTTCGTCGCCCAGTACCGTGCAGGAATCTCCCAGCGCCACGACGCGATTGAGGCCCTTGGGTTTCTCCGGGGACCATTCAGGCCCGAGGAAGCCCTCTGAGTTGGTCAAGCCCTGCTCCGGCAGGGGGCGCCAGAGAAGGTCGCGGTCGAGGGCGTAGGGGATGTGGACCGTCCGCTCGCCGGCCGAGGCCCGGCCTTCCAATATCCTGGAAGGCCGGGCCCCGGTGTCGGCGACGGTCCGGACGAAGCGCAAGGCGACGGGATGGTGGGCATAGCGGAAACCGGCCGCGCGCAGGGCCAGTTCAGCCGCTACGAAGAGCGCCGCTGCGGCGAGGATGGGGCCGGCCCAGTTACGCAGCCTTAGGCGCCAGGCTTGCCGCGCTGCGGGGACTTCGCGGCCCAAGCCTGGCACCTCCTCGGCTCGGCTCCGTTACGCGCGACCAGCCGAGCCGAGGACCTTCTCGTTCTTCTCCATGTACATCTTGACCAAGGCCTCGCGGGCCGGGCCGATGTACTTCCTGGGGTCGAACTCGCCGGGCTTCTCGGCGAAGACCTTGCGGATGACGGCGGTCATCACTAGCCGGCCGTCCGAGTCGATGTTGATCTTGCACACCGCGGACTTGGCGGCCCGGCGGAGAGACTCCTCCGGGATGCCGGCCGCGCCCTCCATCTTGCCGCCGTACCGGTTGATCATCGCGATGTAGTCCTGCAGCACGCTCGACGCGCCGTGCAGCACGATGGGGAACCCCGGGATGCGGCGCTCGACCTCCTCGAGGATGTCGAAGCGCAGCGGCGGCACGCTCTCGCCGGGCTTGAGCTTGAACTTGTAGGCCCCGTGGCTGGTGCCGATGGAGATGGCCAGCGAGTCCGCGCCGGTGCGCTTGACGAAGTCCTCCACGTCCTTGGGGTCGGTGTAGTGCGACTTCTCGGCCGAGACATGGTCCTCGATGCCGGCCAGGACGCCGAGCTCGCCCTCGACCGTCACCTCGCGGGGGTGGGCGTACTCCACGACCTCGATGCCGGCCAGGACGCCCAGCTCGCCTTCGACCGTCACCTCGTGGGGGTGGGCGTACTCCACCACCTTGCGGGTGAGCGCCACGTTTTCCTCGTAGGGCTTGGCCGATGCGTCGATCATGACCGAGGAGAAGCCGTTGTCGATGCAGGACTTGCACAGCTCGAAGGAATCGCCGTGGTCGAGGTGGAGCGCCACGGGCACGGGCTTGCCCAGCTCCTTCATCATCTCGACCGCGCCGCGGCCCATCCAGCGCAGGAGCGTCGCGTTGGCGTACTCGCGCGCGCCCTTGGAGACCTGCAGGATGACCGGCGAGCGGCTCGCCACGCAGGCCGTGATGACGGCCTGGAGCTGCTCCATGTTGTTGAAGTTGTAGGCCGGGACGGCGTAGCCGCCCTTCATGGCCCTGTCGAACATGTCGCGCGTGTTGACGAACCCGAGTTCCTTGTAGGAAACATAGGCGGCTGTGGCGGTCTCTGTCATCGTGGTCCCCTTAGCCGGGGCGGGCTTAAGCCCCGCTCCCAGCATCAGGATTCTACAATGTTTGGCCGAGGTCGGGGCAAGGACGAATCCTTCCGGTCAGACCCGGCGGGTCTCCGGCAGCGGCCGCAGCAGGCCCTGGCTGTAGGCGAACCGCGGATGGCCCGCGATGATGCTCGTGTGGACCTTGTGGCCGGGGGGGATGCGCGCCAGCTCGCGCAGGCCCCTGCCGGAGTTGATGGGCCCGGTGAGGAACCCGATGACGCAGGCGCCCAGGCCCAAGGTCTCGGCCGCTAGCAGGATGTTCGCCCCGCAGTAGACGGCGTCCTCGGCGCCGCAGGCGTCGTGCTTGAGCGTGTGGAGGAGGATGGCGCAGGGCGCCTTGTAGAGCACCATGTCGTTCCCCTTGAGGGTCTCCTCGGCCATGGGCTTGAGCAGGGGCACGAGCGGCTCGAGGTCCGCGTAGGCGCGGCCCCAGAGGAGCTTGAAGAGGGCGCGGAAGGCAGGCCTCGCGAGCCAGTCCGCGAACTTCCCGGTCTGCCGTCCCACGGCCAGGGACAGCTCGGAGAGGACCTTCCGGTCCGTGATGACCGTGTAGCCGACGTTGCGCCTGTTGAGGCCGTTGGGCGCCTGGGCCGCGGCCGCGAGCAAAGCGTCGATGTGCTCCCGGGACACGGCCTGCTCGGTGAACTCCCGCCGGGACCTGCGGGATCGGAGGAGCGCCATGAAATGCTCGTAGGTGGGCTTGCCGTCCGGCCCTTCCGAGAAGTTGATGTTGCACACTTCGACGCACCGGCCGCAGGCCGTGCACTTGTCGTGGTCGATGGCGATCTTCATGGCGACAGGACCCGTAGTCTACCTTTTGCGCCTTGGCTTAAGAAATATGAAAATGCGCTCGTCAAACCGCCAGACGAGGACGGCTTCGATCCTGCCCATCGAGCAGGTCTTCGCCGGCAAAATTGATCGTAGAGGGCAAGACGTTGCGTTGAGCAGGGACGCTGTCGGTCCTAGGGCGCCCTAGGCCGTTTATCCGGCTGGAAATGGGACCTCGACCTCATGCGCGGGGCGGGGGATTAGGAATATGATGGACATGGTGCCAACGAAGCCACGCCCGCGGCCCCTGTGCTGTGCCGCGGCCCTCATCCTGGTCGTCGCGGGGCCGGATGGCCAGGCCCTCGCGGCCGCGCTGTCGGTCACGGCCAAGGCCTCGCCAGCGCCGGCGGCCCGGCTCGGGGCCAAGCCTCCCAAGGCATCCTCGCTCCTGAGGAGGCTTGGACGGAGGAATCCCCTGTCTCGGCGCTCCGGACTTCGTGGGATGGCGCCATCCGCCGCTCGGCCTGGCGCAGCGCCAAGTCCGTGCGCTGGCTTCAGAGGCTTGCGGCGCTTGCTCCGGCGGCGTTCACCGCCGTGGCCGCGGCTTTCCTGACGGCCTATTCCTGGGCCGTCAAGGCCGACGGGTTCGTGGCCGACCCGGGCGCCGCCGCCTTGACCGGCGAGCCCCGGGCTCTCGTGTCCGCGCTCAAGAAGACCGGCGCCATCGCTGGAGGGGAGTTGGTCCTGCCGTGACGATCCAGGCTGTTGTGGAGGAACCCGGCCCTCGAACAGCGCGTCCGCAGATTGGAGGACATCCGATGACGATATCCGTCTTGATGCTGGGCCTGGCTCTCGGGGCCGCGTGCCTGCCTGCCGGCGCCCAGCCCTTGGACGACGCTTGGAGGGAAGCCCGGAGCCTATGCAGCGCCGGCCGGCCGCCGGGAGACGCCGGCCGCCCGTCGTCGGCGAGCGCGCCGCCCCTGGCTCTTTCCTCGCCGTATCTCGACATCGGGTTCCCATGCGCGGACCAGGGTCTTCCCGACCCGGCCAAGCCCATGCTCATCACCCTCTACGGGGAGACCCATCAGGGCTGCCGGAGGTGCGACGAGACCCGCAAGAGGCTCAACAGCGAGGCCGAGAGGGGTCAGATCGCGTTCGCGCGGGAGGGCATGGTCTACGCCAACGCCCGGGCCAAGGGCTCGGTCGTCTACGGCATCGAGGACTCCCCTTCCCGGCACGTGGGCCGGGTGTTCAAGGTCCTGCACGGCATGGCCGCCCTGGAGCGCGGCCGCAACCCCTACGAGATCGGCTCCGTGCAGAGGGACGTCATGGTCTCGGTCTATTTCTTCCTCATGGATTTCCACGAGGACCCGCTCCTGGCGGACGCAACCGCCAGGCTCCTTGAGCTCGATCCCCGGTCCGACGTAGAGCGCGACCTTCGCGGCCTCATGGAGGCCATCATGGCCGGCGGCTCGGAGAAAGGCGCGGCCAAGGTCCTGGAGGGGTACCACAAGGCAGGGCAGTTCGTCACGACCAATGCCCGGCCTTTCGCGGACTTCATGCGGCGGTTCCTGCTGGTCTTGATCGAGGCCATCGAGACGCCCCGGTTCCAGCCGCCCGAGGGCCTGGTGGACCTCGGGCCGCTCAAGCGGCTGGCGGGCGACCCGGCCGCGGGCGCCGACGCCTTCGAGAGGCTCCTGCCGTCCTACATCGTGGACTGGCGGGACGCGGATTTCTCCCGCAACGTCGCGACGGTCGCCTGCGAGCACTACTCGAGCGGCAAGGGCCTGGCCGTTCTCGTCGGCTCCGCGCATCTCCCCGGGACCCGAGGGTGGCTCGACTCCATGCTCAAGCGCTCCGGGGGCCGCCTGAAGATGACGCTCGAGTCCGTGGACCTGACCCGGAACTGAGGGACTCCTCCCATGAGCGTCAAGAAGAAGGGCCTGCCGCTCCACACCAGGATCTTCGTCGGCCTGCTCGCGGGGACCGCCCTGGGGTTGGCCGGGAAAGCCGCGTTCGGCGGGGATGCCTGGCTGGTCTGGTTCGCCGCCAACATCGCCAATCCCCTGGGGCAGGTCTTCCTGCGCCTGGTGTTCATGGCCGTGGTGCCCCTGGTCGTGGCTGCCCTGGCCCTGGGGGTCTCTGAGATCGGCGAGGTGGGCCGGGTCGGCCGGGTCGGCGTGCGCACCCTGCTCCTCACCCTGGCCTTCTCCTCCATCGCGGTCCTCATCGGCGTGGGCGCGGTGAACCTCTTCAAGCCGGGGGTCGGGCTCTCCCCCGAGGTGAGGGAGAAGCTGACCGCCTCCCTCCAGAGCCAGACCGTCCAGACGACCCTCGAGAACGCGGCCAAGAAGAAGACCGTCGTCCAGACCTTGGTGGAGATCATCCCGAAGAACCCGCTCTCGGACGCGGTGGGGGCCTTCGATGGGGGGCTCATCCCGCTGATGTTCTTCTCGCTGATGACGGGGCTCTCCATGTCGCTCGTGGGCCCGGAGAAAGCCGGTCCGCTCAAGGCGGTGCTCGAGTCCCTGCTCGCGGTGACGCTCAAGATCATCGAGCTCGCCATGGGGTTGGCGCCCTACGGGGTCGCGGGGCTCATGTTCTCGGTGGCGGCCACGGCCGGGGTCGAGGCCCTCAAGATGCTGCTCGGGTACTTCCTGCTCGTGATGGCGGCTCTGGCCCTGCACCTCGTGGTGGTGTATTCCGCGGCCCTGGCGGTCATCGCGCGGTTGAGCCCGCTGCGGTTCTTCCAGGACATCTCCGAGGTGATGATGACGGCCTTCGCCACGAGCTCGAGCAACGTGACCCTGCCGGTGTCGCTCAAGGCGGCGGTTGAGAACCTCAAGCTCCCGCGCGACATCAGCAACTTCGTCCTCACCATCGGCGCGACCGCGAACCAGAACGGCACGGCCCTCTACGAGGGGGTGACGGTCCTGTTCCTCGCCCAGTTCTTCGGCGTGGACCTGACCCTGGGCCAGCAGTTCACCGTGGTCGTCATGTCGGTGCTGGCGGGCGTGGGGACCGCGGGCGTGCCCGGGGGGTCGCTCCCTCTCATCGCGGTGGTCCTGCAGTCGGTCGGCGTGCCTGGCGAGGGCATCGGGATCATCCTGGGCGTGGACCGCATCCTGGACATGAGCAGGACGGTGCTCAACGTCACGGGCGACCTCACCATCGCGGCCTGCGTCTCGGCGCTCGAGAAAGAGGAGAAGTGAGGGAGAAAGTCGAGTTGGAGGCGAAGTGGTCCCTTCGCTCTGAAAGCGGTTTCGCCGCTTTCAGAGCGGAAGCCGTTTCTTTGGGGGCCAGGCCCGGTCGGTCGAGACTGATCCTCATCAAAGATACCTACCTGGACACCCGCGAGGATTTCTTCGGCCGCCGCCGCGTCTCATGCAGGCTGAGGAACGCGGGCGGTTCCTGGGAGTTGACCCTCAAGAGCAGGACGAGACTCAAGAAGGGCGTCGCGAGCCGAAAGGAGAGGACCTGTCCGCTGGGACGGCCGAAGGGCCTTGCCGCGGCCATGAGGCGCGTCCGGACCCGGCTGCAAGGCATCCCCGGCCGCGAGAGCCTGCGGCCGGTCTTCACCATCCTCAACAGGAGGAGCGTCCTTCCCCTCAGGCTCCCGGGCGGCCCGGCGGCTGAGTGCTCCTTCGACCGGATCGTCATCCGCCGCGGCAAGAGGTCCCTGAGGATGCTCGAGATCGAGCTGGAATTCCTCAAGGGAAGGCGGGAGAGGTTCGGGTCGTTCGTGCGCGCCTTGAGGGGGGGGCCGCATTTCTTCCCTGCGGCCAGGTCCAAGGTGGCGACGGCGTTGGCCGCGTTCTCCCTGGAGAGGCCGGCTTCAGGGGACCCTGACGAGGCTTTCGCCCTGGCGTGCTCGGGCTCCTAGCGGGACTTCGCGGGCCGGACCAGCACGCGCACGCCGTAGGCGGGGACTTCCACCGCGACCTTCGAGCCCCCGCTTTGCGGGGCGTAGGCCTCGACGGAGTACTTCCCGTCCAGCTTGTCCTGGAGGGCGGTGCCCGGAGGGCTGAGGGAGGCGTCCACCCAGAAGTCCGCGGAGCGCGTCTCGCCCGCGGTGTTCATCACGACCACGACTTCCCGGCCCTCATAGATGCGGCTGAAAGCGTAGATGCCGGGGCCGTTTTGGTCGGCCCACCGCACGAACTGCCGGCCGCGGCGCAGGGCCGGCAGCTGTTTGCGAACGCGCATCAGGCGCTGCAGCTGCCGGTAGGTCGGCGAAGACTGGTCGAACTTGTCTCCCGCCGAACTCTCGGATTTGTATTGGCCCTCAGGGAACATGTCCTCGCGGTTGCGGGGGTCGTAATGGCCGGCATGGGCCTGCCGGAAGGCCTGCTCCGTGCCGTAGTAGACGAGGGGGATCCCCGTGGAGAACAGGACATACGAGAGGGCGACCCAGAGCACGCCCAGGGGCGTGGACTTGTCTAGGAAGCGGTAGGTATCCTGGGTGTCGATGAACCGCAGGAGGCTCCTGGCCGCGTCGCCCAGGACCCGCACGTTGGCCTTGAGGCTCTCCTCGAGCAGGCGGGTCGGGGCCCGGCCCTGGACGGCGCCGAGGTCCTTGAGGTAGGCCGGGTAGTTGTAGGCCGCGTTGATGCCGTCGGGTCCCATGGCGGAGGCGATCTCCTCGTTGACGTGGGTCAGGATCTCGCCGGGCCTGAAGAAGTTCTTCTTGCCGAGCCTGGCCGCGTAGGCCGACACCGAACGGTGGAAGCGGGGCCAGAACTCGGGGGCGATGTGCTTGTAGGCGTCGAGCCGGAACCCGTCGACGTCGGCCTCCCTGATCCACCACTTGGCGATGCGGATGAGCATGTCCTGCGTCTCGGGGTTCTTGGTGTCGAAGCGGCGCTGGTAGGGCGGGAAATCGGCGTTGACCTTCTGGTCAGGGTCTTCCCAGTTGTTGAGCACGCCGCGCCTGCTGAAGTGCTTGGGGTCCTTGAGCTCCTTGGGATAGAGCTCGTAGTTCCACTTGGAGATCTCCTTGCGAGGCTTGTCCATGCCTTCCCACGCGGAGTTCCCCTTGTACTCGAAGACCGCTCCCGCGTGGTTGATGGCCAGGTCGAAGATGAGGTACATCCCGCGCTTGTGGAGCTCGGACGCCAGGAGCTTGAAATCCGCCATGGTGCCCAGGTGCGGGTCGATGCCCATGAAGTGGAGCGGCGAGTAGCCGTGGTAGCCGTCCGGGGCGTTCACGAAGACCGGGTTGATGAGGATGGTGGTGAAGCCCGCCTCCTTGATGTAGTCGAGCCTGTCGATGAGGCCCTTGAGGTTCCCGCCGTGCCGGGCCCGGCCGTTCCTGGGGTCGCCCACGGGCCTGGCGCCCTCGCCCTTGGCGAAGCGGTCGACGAGGGGGAAGTAGATAGTCTGGTCGGCCCAGTCTTCGGGGGACGGGGTGTACTTGGCGCCGGCCGGGGGATCGAGGGAGACGTCCGAGAGGGCCTGGGGAGCGTCCGCCGGGTATTCGACCGGATAGCTGATGGGCTCGTCGTAGTCCTTGGGAGTGAGGAACGCGGCGTCGGCCTGGAGGGGGACGCGCTCCGCGACCTGCTTGGCGCGCCGCAGGCCCTCGGTGACATAGTCGCCCACCGGCTGGGAGTTGGGGACGTCCTCGTCTTCGGGCGCGGCGGCCGGGGTGGCGCCGAAGACGGGGGTTGCCACGGCCTCGACCTGCTCCGAGGGCGTGGCATCAAGCCCTGTGTGCCGGCGGGCCCGGGGAACGGTGTCGCTTTGCGGCGCGGCGAGGAGCACGGCCGAGCCCGGGAGCGCGGCCGGCGCGCCGGCCGAGAGGGGGGCGGACGGGCGCGAATCCTCGATCAACGAGGGCGCGGAGGCCGAAGGAACGCCCTTGAGGGAGAAATCGAGGCTGGGCGAAGCCGAGAGCCCTGTCGCCGGCACGCCGTATCGCGTCGAAGCCGGGACCGCCGCGGTCCCGGCTTGTTGGATGGGCGCGGCCTTGGCCTGGCCGCCGGTCACGACCTGGGCGAACGCCTCGGAAACAAAAAGTCCCTGCTGGCTCGCCAGCAGGGACGCCATCACGAACAGCGAAAGCGTCTTCTTTAGATTCTTCACCAGAGCCATTCTATCGGCCTTTCCCCAAGTCTCCCCTTCCCTACCATGAATGATAGCTCCCCAAACACGGCAAGGCCTGGGTCCACAGGGCCATCGCGCGACGAGAATAGGGCCTAGACGCTACTGGGCCTCAGGGGCCGGCGATCTTGTGCTATGATTACGGCGCCTCAAGGGAGCAGGAGGCCTTTCCACAGCAGCCTGAGGAAGTCCTGCCAGAAGTAGGCCTTGATGCCGGGCGCCAGGTCCCGAGTGACCGGGTCGAGGCTGACGAGGGCGTAGTTCCTCACCAGGCCTTCCTCCTTGAGCGCCTTGAGCCCCTTGAGGTGCCGTTCCGTGACCTGCTTGGCCGCCTTGACCTCGACGGCCAGCTCGCGGCCGATGATCAGGTCCACCTCGAAACCGTTCTTGGTGCGCCAGAACTGGAGGGGCGCGTCCTTTCCGGTCAGTCCGAGGAACGCCCTCGTCTCCATGGCGATGAAGTGCTCGAAGGCGTCGCCGAACGCGGGGTTGCCGGCTGAGACGGGGGTCCGCTTCGTGATGTGGTTCACGACGCCGATGTCGAAGAAATAGAACTTCGAGCGCGTGATGGCCTTCCTGGTCTTGGTCGCCAGGAACGGGACCAGCTCGAATCCCATGAGGGTGGCTTTGATCACGGAGATGTAGTTCTCGATCGTGCGGGGAGGCACGCCCGCATCACTGGCGAGGTCGTGGTAGTTGATCTCACGCCCGTTGGACAGGGCCAGGACGTCGAGGAAGCGCACGAAGTTCTCGATGTTCCTAGTCAGGGCCTCGGCCTTGACTTCCTCGTTGATGTAGAGCCGCGTGTACGCCCTGAGGTCCTCCTCGGGGAATCTTGAAAGGTAGACCTTGGGAAGGCCGCCCCGGTTGACGTACTTGAGCAGGTCGAATTCCGGGATCTCGGCCCAAGTCAACGGGTAGAACGAGGTCTCCCACGCGCGGCCTCCGAGCATGTTCGCGCCGCCCCGCCGGAGCTTCCGGGCCGAGCTGCCGGTGAGCAAGAACCGGATGCCGCGCTCCTCGATCAGGCGGTGGACCTCGTCGAGGAGCCTGGGGATCTTTTGGATCTCGTCGATGACGGCGCAATCCTCGCCCGGAGGGATCTCCTCGCAGAGCTGCCGGGGCCTCCTCGCGAGGCGGTCGTAAACGTCGCTGTCGAGCAGGTCGAAGAGGCGCACCCCCGCGAGGGTCTTCTTGATCCAGAAGCTCTTGCCGGTCCCGCGGGGGCCGAAGAGGAAGAAGTTGTTTTTCGCAAGGCGATCCTTGAGGTCGAAATAGCGTTTGAAGGTCGTCATGGGGGTTCTGCTCGCCGATATGGTATGAATATTATTGCCGTTTGGCAAGCCAAACGGCAACGTCATGCCGAATGGCTTATGAGGCCGGGGGGGATTTCTTCTTGAAGAGGCCGATGAGGTACTTCACGAGGGAGATGGCCAGCTTGATGGGGAGGAACTCGAGCACGGCCTTGAGGGCAGCCTTGAGCGGGGACTCCTCGGGTCCGGGCTTGACCGGGTACATGCCCTGGAACTCGGAGGTGGAGGCAAGCTGCTCGTCAGCGACGTAGGCGATGGAGCGCTTCGCCATGCGCCGGCTCACCACGTACAGCAGGACGTCGAGCCCTTGCTGGACGAAGAAGATCGGCCAGAAGTAGGCCATGGAGCCGGTGCCGAAGAAGATGCCGCCGAGGCAGAAGAAGAGGTCGCGCACCTGCTGGAACCCCGAGCGCCAGCCCCGGCTGATGATGCCCTTGTCGTAGAGGCCGTTCAAGCCCTGGTAGCCCAGGGTGCCGCACAGGGTGCCGATGATGGTGGCGATGCCGATGTCGCGCCAGTAAGCCAGGGCCCATGGGGGGATCGTGTTGGCGATGACCGCCCACACCATGAAGCGGAAGATCATGCCCGGGATCTGGCCGTAGAGGAAGTTGAAGCCGGTCTGGTACTGCAGGCCGCGCTGCTTCCCGATCCTGTTCTGGAAGGTGTTCCAGGTGTCGATGAACACGCCGTGGAACACGTTCAAGGCCAGGGAGTAGCCGACCGCGATGGCCCACGCCGCGGGGTGCGCGGGCATGAAGGTCTTCCACCACCAGGACAGCCCCATGATGAAGGGGACCGCCTTGGAGGCCAGGCCCCCGAAGGTCTCGACGGCGCTCGGCCTGGTGAAGGAGTCCTTGAGCGTCTTGATGAGGTAGACGATCTCCCGCGCCGGCGCCGTGACCAGGGAGAGGACCTTGCGCCATATGGAGGAAGCGCCTTGGCGCGTCTTGAGAGCCTCCACCTCGGCGGCCTTCTTGGGCGCCGAGACGGAGAGCTTCTCGACGTCGACGCGGGCCGTGACGCCGTAGGATTCGACGGTCCTGCGGATGAAGGCCTCGTCCGCCCGGGTGAGGGTCCCGGCGCCGGCGCCTTCGCCGACCACGAGCCGCACGCGGCCCTCCTTGTTGAGGTCGGTCAAGTACCGCGGGTCCGACGCGAGCAGGCCGGAGAGGGACTTGAGATCGGTCTCGACCGGGTCGGCGCCGTGGCGCGTGAGGAAGACCTTGACGCGGCCGAGGTCGGGCTCGGTCCGGGCAGCCCCTAGGCTGGCGTCCCCTTCGGCGGGTGCCCGTCCACCGTCGAAGAAGCGGCGCAGGGAGAACGCGGCCCCGACCTTCGAGATGCCATGGGTCAGCTTTCGCAGGCCTGAGAGTTCGGACTTCGGCGCGGCGGACTGGGTGGCGATGCCATCCGCTGCCGGCTGAGAAACGGGGGAGTCTTCCGCCGCGGGAGTCCCGATGAGCGAGCGTGCGGAATCCGAAACCTCGGGAGCGGCGACGAGGACCGGCGAGAGCGCCGCAGGGGCCTCCAGCACGGGGATGGCGGGCTCTCCGCGGTCCAGGGCGATCTCCGGAGCGGCGGGCAGGCCGCTTTCCCGTTCGGATCGAAGCGGCACGCCCGCGCCAGAAACACCGGGCGCGGGCAGGCTCACGACGCTGCCGGTCAGGAAGACGCCTGGGACGTAGGAGGCGGAGGGAGAGGCCTGGACGCCGAGGCCCGAGAACGATTGCGCCGCCGGGATGGCGACCGGCGCGGACTTGCCGGTCTTGGGCGTCGAGACGGCCTGGGCGAGGGCATCGAGCGCGAGTCCCTGCCCGGAGACGAGCAGGGCCGCGATGACGAAGACCGCCAGCGGTCTGCGGAGCCTCTTCAAAACCATCTGGATGATCCCTTCCTCCATGACTATAGCCCGGCCAGCCTCGCGCGGCATGGGCCGAGGGGGCAGGCATGGCCCGCCAATGGGCCCAATGACTTCTGGTACCTTCTATCTATGATAGAGTTGTCCCATGAGGTGGGTCGACGGTCCGGCGGGACCTCCCCTGCCGGCGCCGGACGAGGTCCATGTCTGGAGGGTGGTCCTGCCTCTGCGGCGAGCGCAATCCGCCGAGTGCGAGGGCCTTCTCTCGGACGAGGAGGCCTGCCGCCGGCTGGAGTACCGAAGCGATCGCGACCGGCGTCGCTTCGCGGCCGGCCGGGGGACCTTGCGACGCCTGCTCGGACGCTATCTTGGGGTCGCGCCACGCGAGTTGCGTCTGGCGGCTGAGCCTGGAGGGCGTCCCAGGCTCGCGGACGCGGCGGGCCGCGCGAGGATGCGGTTCAACGTCTCCCACTCCGGCGACGTCGTCGTGTTGGCCTTCGCGTCGGGGATGGAGGTAGGCGTCGACCTGGAAGAGCTGGGCCGGGATGTGGACGGCCTCCAAGTGGCGAGGCAGTTCTTCTCGCCCGCCGATGTCGCGGCTCTTCTCGCGGTCCCGGAGGCGCGGCGCCATCGCGCCTTCATGACGCTCTGGACCTGCAAGGAGGCGGCCTTGAAGGCGGTCGGCGCAGGCCTCGGAGCGGCGTTGGACTCGGTCCGGGTCGAGGTACGGCGAGGTAGGGGGGTGGCGCGGATCGAGGGTCCGGGCAGCAGCGCGGCGCAGGTGCTGCGTTTGACCGCGTTCGAGCCGGCGGCGGGGTATGTCGCCGCGGTCGCGGTCTCCGGTCTGTCCCGCCCCAGGGCGCGTTTCTGGCGCGCGCCCGGGTCGCCCTGAAAAATGGTAGAATCCATGCCTCGTCGTGATCCCGGACCGCTGTTGAAATCCGTTGGCTCCTGCATCGCTTTCCGCCGAGGCTTCCCTGCGCGGTCGGTGGCGCCCGAAAGGCCGCCTACCGGTCGCGGGCATCGACGGCCTGGCCAGGCTGTTCCGCCGCGTCTCGGTCCCGCTCTTCCTTGTAGAGAAGGATGGCGTCATCGCTGCCGGGGAAGGCGGCAGCGTGTCCTTGGAGCCTGACGCGTCCCGGCCTGCCAACGCCTTTCCTGACGGCGGTCGGGACGCTCGGCCTCCGGCCTCGACCGCGCCCTGCGCCGAAGGCTATCCCATCCGGGCCTTCGTCCCCGCCTGCAGGCCGGAGTCGCTGGGGGAGGGTTCCTTCTGCGCGGACCACGGCCTGCGCTATCCCTATGCGGCCGGCGCCATGGCCAACGCCATCGCGTCAACCGGCATCGTCGAGGAGATGAGCCGCGCCGGCTGCCTGGGGTTCTTCGGCGCCGCGGGGCTGCCCCTGCCCTCGGTCGAGGAAGCCATCATTCGCCTGCAGAGGAGCCTTGGCGCCGCGGCCCACGGCTTCAACCTCATCCACAGCCCCAACGAGCCGGAACTGGAGGCCGCGGTCGCGGACCTCTACGTCAGGCGGGGGGTGAGGCTGGTCGAGGCCTCCGCCTACATGGACCTCACCCTGCCCATCGTCCGCTACCGCGTGCACGGCATCCGCCGGGCCCACGACGGCTCCATCGCGGCCCCCAACCGGGTCGTCGCCAAGGTCTCGCGCGTGGAGGTGGCCGAGAAGTTCATGGCGCCGCCGCCGCCGCGGTTCCTGAAGGCCTTGGTGGACGGCCGCGAGATCACGCCCGAGGCCGCCGCGCTCGCAGCGCGGATCCCCATGGCCCAGGACGTGACCGCCGAGGCGGACTCGGGCGGCCACACCGACAACCGGCCGCTCGTGACCCTGCTCCCCACCCTGCTCGCCCTGCGCGACCGTTGCCAAGACAGGTTCGGCTACAGCCGGAGGCTGCGCGTCGGCGCGGCGGGCGGCATCTCGACCCCGGCCTCGGCGGCGGCGGCCTTCTCGATGGGCGCGGCCTACGTCCTGACCGGGTCCGTGAACCAGGCGTGCGTCGAGTCCGGGACCTCGGACCGCGTGCGCGACCTCCTGGCCCAGGCCGGCCAGGCCGACACGGCCATGGCCCCTGCCGCCGACATGTTCGAGATGGGCGTCAAGGTGCAGGTCCTCAAGCGCGGCACCATGTTCCCCATGCGCGCGGCCAAGCTTTACGACCTCTACCGCGCCTACGACAGCCTTTCGGCGATCCCGGCCGACCAGCGCGCGGCGCTCGAGCGCGACGTGTTCCGCGCCCCCATCGGGGATGTGTGGGCGCAGACGCGGGAGTTCTTCCGCGTCCGCGACCCCGCGCAAACGGCCCGCGGCGACCACGACGCCAAGCACCGGATGGCCCTGGTCTTCCGCTGGTATCTGGGCTGCTCCTCGCAATGGGCGAACGCGGGCGAGCCCTCGCGCCAGCTCGACTACCAGGTGTGGTGCGGGCCCGCGATGGGCGCGTTCAACGAATGGGCCAGGGGCTCGTTCCTCGAGCGCCGGTCTGAGCGCAAGGCCGCGACGGTCGCCCTCAACATCCTCGTCGGGGCCGCCGTGCTGTGGCGCCTCGACGCCGCCCGGCGCCAGGGCGCAGCCCTCCCGCCGGAGCTTTTCCGTTTCACCCCCATGACATCGCCGGAGCTCGAGGCGTGCCTCGAGACGGAGGCATCGTGAACGACTCGGACAAGACCGCGCCGCTGGCCATCATCGGGATCGGTTGCATGTTCCCCAAGGCCGACGGGCTCAAGAGCTATTGGGCCAACATCAAGGACCGCGTCGACGGCATCACCGGGGTCCCCGCGACGCACTGGAGCCCGGACGAATACTACGATCCCGACCAGAAGTCGCCCGACCGCACTTACGGCCGCCGGGGCGGCTTCCTCGAGCCGGTCGACTTCGACCCCACCGAGTTCGGCATCTCCCCCAACAACATCCCCGCGACGGACCCGGCCCAGCTCCTGGGGCTGCTCGTCGCCCAACAGGCCCTGCGCGACGCGGGCTACGGCCCCGAGAGGCCCTTCGACCGCAAGCGCGTCAGCGTCATTCTGGGCGTCACCGGCGCCCTCGAGAGCGTCATCCCGCTCGGGGCGCGGCTCGGCCATCCCGTCTGGCGCCGGGCCCTGCGCGAGGCCGGCGTCGAGGGCGAGCGCGCCGAGGCCGTCATCAGGCGCATCTCGGACTCCTACGTGGAATGGCAGGAGAACTCCTTCCCCGGCCTTCTGGGCAACGTCGTCGCCGGGAGGATCGCCAACCGGCTCGACCTGGGGGGGACCAACTGCGTGGTGGACGCCGCCTGCGCGAGCTCGTTGAGCGCCGCGCACATGGCGAGCCTCGAGCTCTCCGCCGGCCGCGCCGACATGGTCGTCACCGGCGGCGTCGACGCCTTCAACGACATCTTCATGTACATGTGCTTCTCCAAGACGCCGGCGTTGTCTGCGACCGGAGACTGCCGGCCCTTCGACAGCGCCGGGGACGGCACCATGCTGGGCGAGGGGCTGGGCATGGTCGTCTTGAGGCGCCTCGCCGACGCCGAGCGCGACGGCGACCGGGTCTATGCCGTCCTCAAGAGCATCGGCTCCTCGAGCGACGGCAAGGGCAAGGCCATCTACGCCCCGAGTCCCGAGGGCCAGACGCAGGCTCTCAAGAACGCCTACCGCCTCGCGGGCGTCACGCCGGACACGATCGAGCTGGTGGAAGCCCACGGCACCGGCACCAAGGCCGGCGACGCCGCCGAGCTGCACGCCTTGACCGAGGTGTACCGAGAGGCCAGGAAGGAAGGCGCCTGGTGCGCCATCGGCTCCGTGAAGTCCAATCTCGGGCACACCAAGGCCGCCGCGGGAGCGGCCGGGCTCATCAAGGCCGCGCTCGCCCTCCACCACAAGGTCCTGCCCCCCACGATCAAGATCCGCCAGCCCCTGCCGGAACTCGGCCAAGGAAGGACACCGTTCTACGCCAACACCGAGAAGCGTCCCTGGATGCCTCCTGCCGGCCACCCGCGCCGCGCGGCCGTCTCGGCCTTCGGCTTCGGGGGGAGCAATTTCCACGCCGTGCTCGAGGAGCACCGCCCGTCCAAGGTCGAGAGGGATTGGGACGGCGGCGTGGAGATCGTCGCCTTGTCCGCCCCCACCGCCGATGCCTTGCGGGCCGAGGCGTCCTCGTGGACCGCCGAGCAGGGCTGGGAAGTCCTGAGGGTCAGGGCCGTGCAGTCCCGGCGGACCTTCGACCGCGGCCATGCAGTCCGCTTGGTCGTCGTCGTGGAGAAGGACGCGTCGGCGGCCAAGGCCTTCCAGTCCTGGGACCCCCGAGACGGCGCGTTCTACGCCGAGGGCAAGGTGGAGGGCAAGGTGGGCTTCATCTTCCCCGGCCAGGGTTCGCAATACGTCGGGATGGGCCGCGACCTCGCCTGCCTGTTCCCGGAGATGCACGACACGCTCATCGAGTCGAACAACGCCTTGGGAGAGCGCCTCACCGACCTCATCTGCCCGCCGGCGACCTTCACGGACGCGGCGGCGGCCGCCGCGGAAGCGGCCCTGCGCGCCACGGCGGCCGCGCAGCCCGCCATCGGCGCGGTCAGCCTCGGCGCGATGCGCATCCTCGACCATTTCGGGCTCAAGCCCGAGGCCGCCGCGGGCCACAGCTATGGGGAATTGACGGCGCTTTGCTGCGCCGGACGCATCGACCCGACAAGCCTGCACACGCTCTCCAGGCTCCGCGGCCGGCTCATGGCCGCCGGCGGCGGCGACAAGGGCGCGATGCTCGCGGCGATGGCCCCCCTCGCCGACATAGAGCGCATCATCGCCGAGGAGAAGCTCGACCTGGTCCTGGCCAACCGCAACGCTCCGGCTCAGGGGGCCCTGTCGGGCAGGACCGAACTCATCGCCAAGGCGATCGAGGCTCTCGCGCGCCGGGGCGTGCGGGCGGTCCCGCTGGCCGTTTCGGCCGCTTTCCACAGCCCGCTCGTGTCCGACGCCAAAGCGCCCTTGCGCGCCGCCTTGAACAAGGTCTCCTTCGCCCCGTCCGCGTTCCCCGTGTACTCCAACACGACGGCCCAGCCCTATCCGGCGGTGGCCGACGGGGCCCGGGATCTCCTGGCCGGCCAGCTCGCGGCTCCGGTGGATTTCCTGGGCATGATCGAGCGCATGCACGCGGACGGCGTGCGCGTCTTCGTCGAGGTCGGGCCCGGGAACAAGCTCACCGGCCTCATCCGTTCCATCCTCCGGGGTAGGCCGTGCGCGGCCGTCGCCCTGGACGGCTCCGGCGGCCGCAAAGGCGCGGTGGCCGACCTGGCGCGGGCCCTCGCCCAGTTGGCGGCTCTCGGCGCCGCGGTCGACCTCCAGCCCTGGCAGGGAGGCGAGGCGGGGGTGCGCGACATCGTCTCGCGCAAGAAATCCATCGTCGCCGTGAGGATATGCGGGGCGACGCCGCGCCTGGCGGCAACACCTTCCCTGAAGCCGCCGGGCACGGCGGGCCCTCCGGCCTCGTCCCATTCCCATCTCTCACAGGAAGGGACCGCCCCGTCCCGGCCTGACGGCCGGGACGGGGCGACCGCAGCGGTCGAGAGCCTGGCCGCCTTGGAGCGCCTGCAGGAGCAGACCGCCCAGCTCCACCTGCGCTTCCTGGAGGGCCAGGAGGCGGTACAGCGGGTCCTTCTGTCCCTGGTCCAAGGCCAAGGAGGCCTTGCGGTGGACGCGCCTCCGGCCTGGACCGCGCCCCCGGACGCCAACGCCTTCCCTGAGGGCGTCCGGGACGCTCGGCCTCCGGCCTGGACCGCGCCCCCTGCCGCCGTCCCCGGCGGACCCGCTTCCGCCGAGGTTTCCGCCGTTCTCCTGTCGGTCGTCTCCGAGAAGACCGGCTATCCCGCGGAGACGCTGGACCTGGACATGGGCCTCGAGTCGGACCTGGGCATCGACTCGATCAAGCGCGTCGAGATACTGTCGGCCATGCGCGAGCGCCTGCCGGACGCGCCCGCGGTGGGGCCGGAGCACATCGGCGCGCTGCGCACCTTGCGGCAGATCATCGAGTTCCTGTCCGCGCCCGGCGTCTGCCCGCCAGGGCGTGGCGCGGACGTGCCGCCTCCGCTTGACATGGGAAGCGGCCTGTCCGCGCCCGGCGTTTCTGGCGCGGACGTGCCGCCTCCGCTTGACATGGGAAGCGGCCTCTCCTCAGCCGGGCCCTCCGGCCTGGACGCCGCGCCGGCCGCCAACGCACTCCCTGATGGCGTCCGGCACGGCGGGCCCTCCGGCCTGGACGCCGCGCCGGAGGGGCCGCAAGCGGCCCTCCGGCTCCGGGAAGCGTCTCGCGTCGAGTGCTCGACGCTGGCGCTTGTCCCGGTCGAGGGAGACCGCAAGCGCCTCCCCCTCGCCGCGCGCTCCGAGGTCTGGGTGACCGACGACGGGTCCGAGCTCGCCAAGGCCGTGGCGGACCGGCTGGCAACCGCCGGCCTGCTCCCCAGGATCATCGCCCGTGCGGACTGGGGCGGCCACGCTCCCGCGGGCTTGGCCGGGCTCGTCCTGCTGGCACCGGCGCGTTCGTTGGACGCCGAGGGGCTCTGGTCCTCGGATTCCGAGCGCTGGCTCAAGGACGCCTTCCAGCTTTGCCGGACCGCCGGGCCGCACCTGCGGCGCGCGGGCGCCAAGTCCGGCGCGTTCCTGACGACGGTCACGCGCCTCGACGGCGGCTTCGGGCTCGTGGGGCTGGACCGGAACGCCGACCCCGTGTTCGGGGGCCTGGCAGGCCTGGCCAAGACCGCCCGCCTCGAGTGGAGCGAGGTCCTCTGCAAGGCCCTGGACGCCTCTCCCGGCTGGACCGACGCCGGGTCCCTGGCAGCGGCGGTCGTAGACGAGGCCCTGAGCTCCGGGCCAGCGGAAGTCGGGATCACCCCAGAGGGCCGCCGCACCATCGACTTGGTCGAGGCGCGCATCAGCGGCTTGGCTTCGCCCGTCGCGGGCCCCGGGGAGGTCGTGGTCGTCACCGGCGGCGCCCGCGGCGTCACCGCGGCGTGCGCCCAGGCGCTCGCGGAAGCGCGGCGTCCTACGCTGGTGCTCCTCGGCCGCTCCCCGGAGCCGCAGCCGGAGCCCGAGTGGCTCAAAGGCCTGACCGACGAAGCCGCCATCAAGCGCGCCATCCTGGCCCAAGCCAAGGGGCTGCCGCCGACCCCCAGGGCCATCGGCGAGTCCTACCGGCTCTACATGGCCAACCGCGAGGTGCTCGACGCCGTCGAGCGCCTGGAGCGCGCGGGAGCGGATGTCGTGTATCGGTCGGTCGACATCCGCGACGCCGCCGCGGTCGAGAGGGTCGTGAGCGAGGCCCGCCGCCTTGGGCCCATCCGCGCCCTGGTCCACGGCGCGGGGGTCCTCGCCGACAAGCGCATCGAGGACAAGACCCCGGCGCAGTTCGACTCCGTGTTCGACACGAAGGTCGCCGGCCTGCGCGCCCTCCTCAGGGCGACCGCCGGCGACGACCTGCGGGCCGTCGTGCTCTTCTCGTCGGTCAGCGGCCGGCACGGCCGGGTCGGACAGGCCGACTACGCCCTCGCCAACGAGGTGCTCAACAAGGCGGCGTGGAGCGTGTCCTTGCGCCGTCCCGGCTGCCGCGTCTCCTCGATCAACTGGGGCCCCTGGAGCGGGGGGATGGTCACGCCGGCCCTGCGTGGCGTGTTCGAGCGCGAGGGCGTCGGCGTCCTCGAGCTGGAGGCCGGGGCGCGGCACTTCGTTTCGGACATCACGGCCGGGCCGGGCGCCCCCGTCGAGACCGTGGTCTGCGCGCCCGCCCGGGCCGCCACGCCGCAGCGCGGGCTCTCCACCGCATTCACGCGGGACATGGACCTAGCCCTGCATCCCTTCCTGTCCTCGCACGTCATCAACGGCCGGCCCGTCCTGCCGCTGGCCGTCACCCTCGAATGGCTGGCCCACGGCGCGCTGCACGGCAACCCCGGCCTGGCCTTCCACGGCGTCGACGACCTGCGCGTCTTTAAGGGCGTCATCATCAAGGCCGGCAGACCCCTGCGCCTGCGTGTGGCGGCCGGCAAGGCTCGGCGGGAAGGGATGGAGTTCCGGGTCCAGGTCGAACTCCAAAGCTCGGACCCCCCCGCGCTCCACGCGCGGGCCGAGGTCGTCCTGTGCCCGCGGCTCCCGGAGGCGCCTGCCGCGCGGGCCCAGGTCTCCCTGCACCCCTATCCCAGGAGCGTTGCCGCGGCGTACGACGAGATCCTGTTCCACGGCCCCGCGCTGCGCGGACTGACCGCCGTAGAAGGCTGCTCCCCCGAGGGCATCGCGGTGCGTTGCGCCGCCGCGCCCTCCCCGGCGGCTTGGCTGCGGGAGAGCCCGCGCAGCGCCTGGCTCTCCGATCCCTCGGCGGTCGACGCGGCCTTCCAGGCCATGATCCTGTGGAGCGTCGAGCAGTCCGGCGCCGGCTGCCTGCCCTGGCGCATCGGGAGCTACCGGCAGTACCGGTCCGAGTTCCCCAAGGCGGGGCTGCGCGTGTCGCTGCGGGTGGTCAGGCAAGGCGAGCACTCCGCCGTGGCCGACGTCGATTTCCTCGACGCCGACGGGGCCGTCGTCGCGCTCATCGACGGATCCGAGCATACGGTCGACGCCTCGCTCAACGAGGCCTTCAGGAAGAACTCGGTTGAAGAGACCATCGCCGCCTAGCGGGACCTGCGCTGGAAGCGGTTGCGCCGGAGGCGCAGGGGCCGTCGCCATCGTCGGCATCGGTGGCGTATTCCCCGGGACGCCGGGATTGGACGGCTTCTGGTCCGACATCGCCGGGCGGCGCTCGGCGGCCCGCGACGTCCCGGCAGGCCGCTGGCTCATCCCTCCGGAGGAGGCCTATAACCCGGCCGTGGGCGCGCCGGACAAGGTCTACTCGAAGCGCGGTTGTTTCGTCGAAGGGTTCGAGTTGCAGGGCGAGGGGCTCCAGTTGGAGGAGTCCTTCATCAAGGGGCTCGACCGCGTTTTCCACTTCGCCCTGCACGCCGGGCGGATGGCCTTCAGGGACGCCGTCACGGAGGGGAAGCTCGACCGGCGCCGCGTCGGCGTCGTGCTGGGGAACATCGCGCTGCCGACGGACCTCTTCTCGGCGTTCTGCCGCGGCGTCCTGGCCGGCGGACTGAGCCGGCGCATCCCATCCCTGGGGCTCTCGCCGGCGCCCGAGGTCAGCGCGGTCAACCGCTTCGCCGCGGGTCTCCCCGCGGCCGTCCTCGCGCGCGGCCTGGGCCTGGGCGGCGGGGCCTACACTCTTGACGCCGCCTGCGCGTCCTCGCTCTACGCCCTCAAGCTCGCCGTCGACGAGTTGATGGAGGGCCGCGCCGACGCGATGCTGACGGGCGGCCTCTCCCGTCCCGATTGCCTCTACACCCAGATGGGCTTCAGCCAGCTGCGGGCCCTGTCGGCTTCGGGGAGATGCTCCGCCTTCGACGAGTCGGCGGACGGCCTCCTGGTGGGCGAAGGAGCCGGCCTCTTCCTGCTCAAGCGCCTCGAGGACGCCGAGTCGGCGGGCGACAAGGTCTACGCGGTCATCCGCGGCATCGGCCTGTCCAACGACATCGACGGGAGCCTCCTGGCTCCGGAGGGGGGCGGGCAGCTGCGCGCGTTGCGCGCCGCCTACGCGGAGGCCGATTGGGGCCCTGCCGAAGTCGACTTGATCGAGTGCCACGCCACGGGGACCCCGGTCGGGGACGCCGTGGAGTTCAGCAGCCTCCAGACCCTGTGGGGCAGCGGCGGCTGGCGGCCGGGGGCTTGCGTCCTCGGCTCCGTCAAATCCAACATCGGCCACCTGCTGACGGGGGCCGGCGCGGCGGGGCTCATGAAGGTCCTGCTGGCCCTCAAGAACCGCACCCTGCCTCCGTCGGCGAACTTCGCCCGGCCCGGGCCGCGCATCCCGCTGGAGGGGAGCGCGTTTCGCGTGCTGACGGCCGCGGAGCCCTGGCAGCCCTGCGCCGAGGGGGTCACGCGCAAGGCCGCGGTCTCCTCCTTCGGCTTCGGCGGCATCAACGCGCACGTCCTCCTTGAGGAGCATGCCCCCGGCCCGCGCCTGGCGGCAACACCTTTCCTGAAGCCGCCAGGCACGGCGGGCCCTCCGGCCTGGACGCCGCGCCGGCCCAAGGTCCCTGGGCCGAAGGCCCAGGCCCCGTCCGCCGTGGCCATCGTGGGCATGGAGGCCCGTTTCGGGGACCTGCCCGGCCTGCGCGCTTTCCAGGAGGCCCGTCCGCTTTCCGCATCCCGCCCAAGGAGCTCTCGGAGATGCTCCCCCAGCAGGTCCTGATGCTCCAGGTCGCCGACGCGGCCCTGCGGGACGCCGGGGCCCTCGACCGCGACCATGAGCGCACCGGCGTCTTCATCGGCATGGAGCTCGACGTCCGCACCTCCGACTTCCACATCAGGTGGTCCCTGCCCGCGGAGCACCGCGCCCAGGCCGGCCCGGCCCTGTCGGCCAACCGCACCGTCGGCGCCCTGGGCGGCATCATCGCCAGCCGCATCGCCCGGGAATTCCGCATCGGGGGTCCAAGCTTCACGATCGCCTCCGAGGAGACGTCGGGCCTGCACGCCCTGGAGGCCGCGGTCCGCGCCCTTCAGCGGGGCGACCTCGACATGGCGTTGGCGGGCGCGGTGGACCTGTGCGCGGACGAGCGCTCCCGCGCGGCCTTCGCCGCCGGGCGGCCCGTCTCGGCGTCCGGCGCGGCCATGCCGTTCGACCGCGGCGCGGACGGCGCCGTCCTCGGCGAAGGAGCCGCCGCCGTCGTGCTGAAAAGGCTCGACGACGCCCTGCGCGACGGCGACCGCATCTACGCCGCGGTCCGCGGCGTCGGCTGCGCCCGGGAGTACGGCGCGGCTCTCGGCCGCGCCTACGAAGAGGCGGGCATCCGGCCGGCGACGGTCTCGTACCTCGAGGGACACGGCAGCGGGGTCCCGGCGGAGGACGCCGCCGAGGGCGAGGCCCTCGCCAAGTTCTTCGGCTTCGCCAAGAAGCCGTGCCTGGCCCTGGGGAGCGTCAAGGACGCGGTGGGCCACGCGGGCGCCGCGGCGGGGATGGCCTCGCTGGTGAAGGCGGCCCTGGCCCTCTATCAGGAGGTCCTGCCGCCGCTCAAGGCTCGCGAGGCGCGCGACGAGTTCAGGCAGGCCGGCGAACGCTTCCACGCTCCGCGGCTCCCCCAGTACTGGCTGCGCAACCAGGAGGACGGCCCCCGCCGCGCGGGGGTGAGCGCCGTCAGCCTGGGCGGGGAGTGCGTCCACGTCGTGCTCGAGGGGGTTGACCGGCAGGTAGACACCGCGAGGACGACGGTCGAACGCAGCCAGCCCCTCGGCGCGCGCGGGGAAGGGCTCTTCGCCGTGGAAGAGGACAATCCCCCGGCCTTGGTCGCGGGGATCGCGCGCTTCAGTGAATGGCTGGCGAGGCAGCCGGCGTCGCGCGGCGTCGAGGCCCTGGCCCGCGACTGGTTCGCCGGCCGGCCCGCGGGCTCTCAGCGCAAGAAGCTCGCCGTCGCCTTCGTGCCGCGCGGCGTCGACGAGCTCTCGCAACAGCTCTCGCTCGCGGAGAAGTCCCTGATGGATGACCCCGCGTCCCCGATCCAGGGCATGGACCGCGTCCTCTACTCCCCGGAACCCCTCGGCGGCGTGGGCAAGGTCGCCTTCGTGTTCCCGGGCTCCGGCAACCAGTACATCGGCATGGGGGTCGGCGTCGGGACGCAATGGCCCGAGGTCCTGCGCAGGCAAGACGCCCAGAACGCCCGGCTCAAGGACCAGTTCCTCCCGGAGTCCTTCGTGCCGTGGCGCCGGTCCTGGCCGGACGGCTGGGAGACCAGGGCCCTGGAGAAGCTGAGCCGAGACCATCGCGGCATGATCTTCGGCCAGGTCGCCCATGGGGTGAGCTTAAGCGACCTCGTGCGGTCTCTCGGCGTCGCTCCCGAGGCCGTCATCGGCTACAGCCTGGGAGAGACCGCGGGCCTCTTCGCCTTGCGCGCCTGGAAGGACCGCGACATGATGCTGCGCCGCATCGAGCGCTCCAGCCTCTTCGTGAGCGACCTCGCCGGGCGCTGCGACGCCGCGCGCAAGACCTGGGGGCTCGCCGCGCATGAGGCGGTGGACTGGGTCTTGGGCGTCGTCGACCGGCCGGAGACGCTCGTGCGCACCGCCGTGGACAAGATGGAGCAGGTCTTCCTCCTGGTAGTGAACACCCCCAAGGAGTGCGTCATCGGCGGGGCGCGGCACGCCGTGAGCAAGCTGGTGGCGGGCTTGGGCGGGACCTTCCTCCCCTTGGACGGGGTGACGACCGTCCACTGCAAGGTGGCGCGGGAGGTCGAGGACGCCTACCGCGAGATCCACCGGCTCCCGACCGAGGCGCCGGTCGGGGTGAGGTTCTACAGCGGGGCATGGGGGAGGCCCTATCCGCTCGACAGCGAATCCGCGGCGCAGGCCGTCACCGCCCAGGCCGTCGCGGGGATCGACTTCCCGTCCCTCATCGAGCGCGCCTACATGGACGGCCTGCGCGTCTTCCTGGAGATGGGGCCCCGCAACACGACCTCCCGCATGATATCGCGCATCCTGGGGAGTCGCCCCCACCTGGCCCGCTCCGCCTGCGTGCGCGACCAGGACCCGGCGTCCACGATCCTGCGCCTGGCGGGCAACCTGATCGCCGAACGGGTCCCCGTGGACATGGCCGCCCTGTACGGCTTCGAGACCCGCGTCGCGGGGCACGCCGCGCCGCCGCTCCCCGTGAAGAACGGCGTCCTGGTCCCCATCCATCGCGGCCTGCCGCCTGCCGTCCACACATTTCCTGATGGCGCAGGTGACCTAGCCCTCCAATGTCCTGGAAGGCCTGGGCCTGCGGCCCAGGCCGCGCCCCCGGACGCCAACGCCTTCCCCGAGGGCGTCCGGGACGCTCGGCCTCCGGCCTGGACCGCGCCGCCGGCCGCGACGCGGCGCGCCGATCGGCGCCGACCTGTCGGGCCCTCCGGCGCCTCGGCCGCGCCCAGCCACCCGGTCCTGGCGAGCATCGCGGCCGGGCAAGCCGCCACGATCAAGGCGCACGCCGCGTTCCTGCGCATGTCCGAGGAGAACGCCCAGGCCCGGCTCAAGATCTTGAGCATGTTGACCGGGACGCAGGCCCAGGCCGCGCCGAAGGTCTTCCTGGACCGGGAGGCATGCCTGCGGTTCGCGACCGGGAAGATCGCCGATGTCCTGGGGCAGGCCTTCTCGTCCATCGACGCCCATCAGACCAGGGTGCGGCTGCCCGACGAGCCTCTGATGCTCGTCGACCGGATCCTGTCGGTGTCGGGCGAGCCACTGTCGCTGACCCAGGGGACCGTGGTCACCGAGCACGACGTGCGGCCCGGCGCCTGGTATTTGGACGGCGGCCGCATCCCCACCTGCATCGCGGTGGAGGCGGGGCAGGCGGACCTGTTCCTGTCCGGCTACCTGGGCATCGACCTGAGGACGAAAGGCCTGGCCATGTACCGCTTGCTGGACGCTGAAGTCACCTTCCACCGGGGACTGCCCGTGGCCGGGGAGGTCATCCGGTACGACATCAGGATACTGCGGTTCGCCCGGCAGGGCGGCGCCACCATCTTCTTCTTCGAATTCGAGGGCACCGTCGACGGCGAGCTCCTGCTGACCATGAGGAAGGGTTGCGCCGGGTTCTTCACCCCCAGACAGCTTGACGAGGGCAAGGGCATCGTGTTCACCCAGCCGGACCGCAGGCCGATGCCAGGGCGCCGGCCCGCGGATTGGCGGGACCTGGCGCCCGTGGAGCGGGCGTCCTTCGACGAAGATGCCCTGGACGCCTTGCGCGCCGGGGACCTGGCCGGCGCTTTCGGGCCCGCGTTCGCAGGCCTTAGGCTCAAGGACCCTCTCCGGCTGCCGGGCGCGGTCGAGGAGAGGATGCGCCTCATCGACCGGGTGCTGGAGCTAGACCCGAAGGGCGGCCGCTGGGGCCTCGGCCTGATCAAGGCTGAAGCTGACATCCACCCTGACGACTGGTTCCTCACCTGCCACTTCGTCGACGACCGGGTGATGCCGGGGACCCTCATGTACGAGTGCTGCCTGCACACCCTGCGCGTGTTCCTGCTCCGGATGGGCTGGGTGGGCGAGGGGACCGAGTGCTGGTACGAGCCCGTCCCGGGCGTCCAGAGCCGGCTCAAGTGCCGCGGCCAGGTCTTGCCCTCGACCAAGAAGGCGATGTACGAGATCTCGGTCAAGGAGTTGGGCTACGGCCCCGAGCCCTACGCCATCGCGGACGCCCTCATGTATGCGGACGGCAAGCCGATCGTTCTCATCACCGACATGTCGGTGCGGGTCGCGGGTCTCGACAGGGAGAAGGCGGAGGGGATCTGGAAGACCTCCCGGCCGCCCAAGAAGGCCCTCTTCGGGCCGGAGCGCATCCTCGCTTTCGCCGTCGGCAGGCCCTCGGAAGCCTTCGGCGGCCGCTACCGCGTCTTCGACTCCGAGCGCGTCATCGCACGGCTCCCCGGCCCGCCCTACCAGTTCCTCGACCGCGTCACCGGCATCGCCCAGTGCCGCCCCTGGGTGCTTGAGGCCGGGGCCGAGATCGAGGCCGAATACGACGTCCCGCCCGACGCCTGGTACTTCCGGGCCAACCGCCAGCCGAGCATGCCGTTCGCGGTGCTGCTCGAGGTCGCGCTCCAGCCCTGCGGCTGGCTGGCCGCGTACCTGGGCAGCGCCTTGTGCAGCGAGACCGACCTGTCGTTCCGCAACCTCGGGGGGAAGGCCGTGGTCCGCGAGGAGCTGCTCCGGGACGCGGGGACGCTGACCACCAGGATCAAGCTGAGCAAGGTCTCCCGGTCCGTGGGGATGATCATCCAGAACTACGGCATGGAGGTGCGGCGCGGCGGCCGCGTCGTGTACGAGGGAGACACCTATTTCGGCTTCTTCTCGAAGCCCGCCCTGAGGGAGCAGAAGGGCATCCTAGGAGTCGTCCCCTGGACGGCCGGCCAGGCGGGCGCGGCCCCGCTCCCGGTCGAGGACCTGCCTCCGTGGTCCCCGGAGGACGCCGCGCCGGCCGCCAACGCACTCCCTGATGGCGTCCGGCACGGCGGGCCCTCCGGCCTGGACGCCGCGCCCGGCGGCAACGCCTTCCCTGAGGAGACCTCGCTGCCGATGCCGGGACGGGCCCTGAGGATGTTCGATTCCGTCGACCTCTTCGTCCCGGCCGGCGGGCCGCGCGGGCTAGGGTTCATCCGCGGCATCAAGAAGGTGGACCCCGCGGAGTGGTTCTTCAAAGCCCATTTCTACCAGGACCCGGTGTGCCCGGGCTCCCTGGGACTCGAGTCGTTCCTGCAGCTGCTCAAGGCCGTGGCGCGAGAGCGTTGGCGGCCGGGCGCGGGGGCGCGCTTCACGCCCATGGCCCTCGGCCGGCCGCATGAGTGGGTCTACCGGGGCCAGGTCATCCCGAGCAACAAGCTCGTGACGGTCGAGGCCGTCATCACCGGATGCGACGACTCCGCGCGCGTCCTCGCGGCCGACGGGTTCCTCGCCGTCGACGGGCTGACCATCTACCGGATGAAGGACTTCTCGCTGGGAATGGCGTAGGAGCGTCCAGGCATGAGATACTCCAAGGTCCGCGTCGACGCCATCGGCTGCGAGCTGGCGCCGGTCGTCGTCTCGTCGGTGTCCCTGGAGGCCCGGCTCGCTCCCGTCTACCGCGTGCTCGGGATCAAGGAGGGCCAGCTCGAGGCCTTCACCGGCATCCGCGAGCGGCGCTGGTGGGAACCCGGGTTCCGGCTCTCGCAGGGAGCGGCGGCGGCCGCGAGGAAGGCGCTGGAGGGGACCTCGGTGGGGCCGAGCGACCTCGGACTGCTCGTCTACGCCGGGGTCTGCAGGGAGAACTTCGAGCCGGCCACGGCCTGCGCCGTGGCCGAGGCGCTCGGGGTGCGCGGCTCCGCCGCGGTGTACGACGTCTCGAACGCCTGCCTGGGCGTGCTCAACGGCATGGTCGAGGCCGCCAACCGCATCGAGCTGGGCCAGGCGCGCGCCGCGCTCGTCGTCTCGGCCGAGTCCGCCCGCGAGATCAACGAGCTCTCCATCGAGCGGATGCTTAAGCGCCCCGACGTGGACACCTGGAAGGATTGCCTGGCGACGCTGACCGGTGGCTCCGGCGCCGTCGCGGTCCTCCTGACCGACGGCTCGTTCGGCGGGAGCGGCCACCGCCTGCTGGGCGGGGTGCAGCGCGCCGCGCCGGAGCATCATCGGATCTGCCGCTGGGGGGTCGACCCCGTCCCCGGGCGGGAGGGCGCGGCGCGGAACGCCCACCTGACCGAGGTCATGCGCACGGACGCGGTCGCCGTGCTCAAGAACGGGGTCGTGCTTGGCCGGCGGACCTGGGAGGATTTCCTCAAGGAGCTGGGCTGGACGCCGGCCGACGTCGACCGGGTCGTCTGCCACCAGGTGGGCAGCGTCCACCAGAGGGAGATTCTCGCCGCCTTCGGCGTCCCGGCCGAGAAGGACTTCACCACCTTCGAGTACCTGGGCAATATCGGCACCGTCTCCCTCCCGCTGACGGCCGCGCTGGCCGCGGAGCGCGGGCATCTGGAGCCCGGGCACAAGGTCGGCTTCCTCGGCATCGGGAGCGGCCTCAACTGCCTCATGCTGGGGCTCGCATGGTGACCGCCTCGCCGGACGCCATGCCGGAGGGCCGCTACCTGGACCTGGGCGGGCTGCGCCTGCATTACCGGGACGAGGGCGCGGGCGACCCCGTGGTGATGCTCCACGGCAACCCGTCGTGGTCCTACTACTACCGGGGCCTCATCGAGACCCTGGCCGGGCGTTTCCGCTGTATTGCTCCCGACCACATCGGGATGGGCCTCTCCGACAAGCCGGGGGACGACCGCTACGAGTACACCCTCTCGAGGCGCGCAGACGACCTGGAGGCGCTCCTGGACGGGATCGGGGTCAAGAGCGGCGTGACGCTGGTCCTGCACGATTGGGGCGGCATGATCGGGATGGCGTACGCGACCCGCCACCCCGAGCGGATCGGCCGCATCGTGGTCATGAACACCGCGGCTTTCCTGATGCCGCGGGGCAAGCTCCTCCCCTGGCAGCTCAAGCTCGGCCGAGACTCGATGCTCGGCGCCTTCCTCATCAGGGGCTTGAACGCCTTCGCCAGGGGCGCGGCGCGCCTGTGCGTCACGAAGGCCCCGATGCCTCCTCGGGTGCGCGACGCTTACCTGGCGCCCTACGACTCCTGGGCCAACCGGATCGCCACGCTGCGCTTCGTCCAGGACATCCCGCTGTCTCCACGAGACAAGGCCTACCCCGTGGTGAAGGGGGTGCAGGACAACCTGCACCGCTTCGCGAGTCTGCCCATGCTCATCTGTTGGGGGATGAGGGACTTCGTGTTCGACGAGCCCTTCCTGCGGGAATGGGAGGCGCGCTTCCCGGCCGCCGAGGTTCACCGGTTCGCCGACGCGGGGCACTACGTCCTCGAGGACGAGGGGCCGGCCGTCGCGGCTCTGGCCCTGGATTTCCTCAGACGACATCCGCTCGCCGCGAGCCCGTCATGATCGCGGCCGGCGAGGGAGTGGACCTTTCCGCGCCCCTGGCCCTTTCCGCCGGCAGGGAGCCCGACCGCCCCGCCATCGTCTTCATCGAAGGCCGCCGCGAGGCCGCGTGGTCGTTCGGCCGCCTCAACCATGAGGCCGACCTGCTCTCGCGGGGCCTGGCCGCGGTGGGCGTTGGACGCGGGACCCGCGTGGTCCTGATGGTCCGGCCGGGGCCGGAGTTCTTCGCGCTCACTTTCGCGATGTTCCGCATGGGCGCGGTGCCGGTGATCGTGGACCCCGGCATGGGCCGCCGGAGCCTGGGCGAGTGCCTCAAGACCGCCGAGCCGGAGGCCTTCATCGGGGCGCCCCTGGCGCACGCCGCGCGCAGCCTCCTGGGATGGGCGCGGGGGACGCTCCGGACCAACATCGTGGTCGGGCCGAGGATACTGCCTGGGCTGCGCACCCTGACCGAGGTGCGCGGGCTGGGGCTGCGGGGCCCCGCCGCCGGCCCCGGTCTTCCAGGATATTGGAGGGCCAGGTCCCGCTCGGACGAGACGGCCGCGGTCCTCTTCACCTCCGGCAGCACCGGCGTGCCCAAGGGGGCCGTCTACACCCACGGCAACTTCGCGGCCCAGGTCGCGATGCTGCGCGACCATTTCGGCATCGCGCCCGGCGAGGTGGACCTGCCGACTTTCCCGCTCTTCGCCCTCTTCGCCCCTGCCCTGGGCATGACCGCGGTGATCCCGGAGATGGACTTCACCCGGCCGGGGAGCGTCCGGCCCGAGAACATCATCGGCCCCGTGGTGCGCCACCGGGCGACCCACCTCTTCGGCTCGCCCGCGCTCCTGGACCGGGTCGGCCGCTTCGGCGAGTCTCGAGGCGTCAAGCTTCCTTCCTTGAAGCGCGTCGTTTCCGCGGGCGCGCCGGTGCCCGCCAAGGTGGTGGCGCGCTTCCAGAAGCTGCTGGCCCCGGGCGTCGAGGTCCATACCCCCTACGGAGCCACCGAGGCCCTGCCCGTATGCTCGATCGGCGGCGCGGAGATCCTGTCCGAGACCCAGCGCTTAAGCGAGGCAGGGGCGGGCGCCTGCCTCGGCCGCCCGCTGCCGGGCGTCGATCTGCGGGTCATCAGGCTCGATGACGCTCCGATCCCGCGCTGGTCGGACGACCTGCTGGCCGGGCCCGGGGAGGTGGGGGAACTCGTGGTGCGCGGCCCCAACGTGACGGCCCGCTACTTCGGCCGTCCGGACTGCGACGCCCTGGCCAAGATCGAGCGGCCGGACGGCGGCTTCTACCACCGGATGGGGGACCTCGGCCGCCTCGACGGGGCGGGCCGGGTCTGGTTCTGCGGCCGCAAGGCGCACCGGGTCGTGGCCGAGCAAGGCACGCTCTTCAGCGTCCCTTGCGAGGGAGTCTTCAACGCGCATCGGGCGGTGTCACGGAGCGCCCTGGTGGGCGTGGGCCGCGCTCCCCGGCAGCGCCCCGTCATCGTGATCGAGCTGGAACAGGGTGAGCGGCCCTCGCAGCGCCTGGAGCGGGAGTTCCTCGCGCTGGGAGCTTCGAACGCCCTCACCGCTCCCATCCGGGACCTCAGGTTCCACCCTCGCCTGCCAGTGGACATCCGGCACAACGCCAAGATCGACCGCGAGTCCCTGGCCAAGTGGGCGTCGCGCCGACCATGAGGCCTGGGAATCATCCGGCGAGTGGACTCGGTTATCCACCGACATCTCTTAAGAGATGTCGGTGGATAAGTGCGGCATGGGAGCCCTCATGCCCAGGCCGGCCCCTGAGATGAAGGCGCTGGTGACGGGTGGCGGCGGCTTCCTGGGCAAGGCCATCGTCGCGCTGCTCGTGAAGCGCGGCGACTCCGTCCGGAGCATCGCCCGGGGCGCAACCCCGGGACTCGCGGCCATGGGCGTCGAGTCCCTGCGGGGAAACATCGCCGACGCGGCCTCGGCCGAGGAAGCGGTCCGGGGGGTGGATGTCGTCTTCCATGCGGCTGCCAAGGCCGGCGTGTGGGGGGACCCCGAGGAATACCGGCGCTCCAACGTCGTGGGCACTCGGAACGTGCTGGCGGCCTGCAGGACCCACGGGGTGCGCCGCCTCGTCTTCACCAGCTCCCCCAGCGTGGTCTTCGACGGCCGCGACATGGAAGGGGTCGACGAGTCGGTCCCCTATCCCGAGCGCTACAAGGCCCCCTATTCCGAGACCAAGGCCGAAGCTGAGCGGGCCGTGCTGGCCGCCAACGGCCCGGACCTCGCCACCGTGGCCCTTCGGCCGCACTTGGTCTGGGGGCCGGGGGACAACCACCTGGTGCCGAGGATCGTCGAGCGCGCGAGACAGGGCAGGCTGTTCAAGATCAGCGGGCCGCCGCGCCTAGTCGACTCCACCTACGTCGACAACGCGGCCGAGGCCCACGTGCTCGCGGCCGACCGTCTTGGGGCCGGCCTCCCGCCCGCCGGCCGGGCGTACTTCATCTCGAACGGGGAGCCCATGCCCGTCTGGGAACTGGTGGACCGGATCCTGGCGGCCGCGGGCCTGCCGCCTCTGACGCGGACCATCCCGCCCGGGGCCGCCTACGCCGCCGGCTGCGTCTTGGAGCTGGCCCACCGGGTGCTGGGCCTCTCCGGAGAGCCCCGCCTGACGCGCTTCCTCGCGGAGGAGCTCTCCACCTCGCACTGGTTCGACCTCACGGCCGCGCGGCGCGACCTCGGCTACGAGCCCAAGGTCTCGATCGCGGAGGGGCTCCGGCGCCTGGCCTTGTCCCTGCGCCAGGCGTCTCGCTAGGGCCTTCCCCCCGGCCTTGACGGCATCATCGACGCGGCGCTCGAGCCCGACCCCGGCCAGCGGCTGCGCAGCCCCGGCGATTTCTGGGGCAGGCTGGCGGCCCTTCCGGGCTGAGCATCCCTCTCATGGGCCACGCGGCTTTGGCGGGACAGGGCCGGGGAGCGGCTACGGCCCCCGTGGCACGGCGTTCTTCAGCCGGTGGACCTTGGTGCGCCGCTCCGGGGCCTTCTTCGACGCCGGGGCGATCAGCGTGGCGCCGCCCGAGCCCGTCCTCCTGTAGGTCAGCCCCTTGGTGACGCGCAGAAGCTCGAGCGCGTCCCTGACCGTCACGTCGTTGAGGAAGGCCGTGACCCGCACGCCGTCGAGCCCGTCGGCCAGGACGAAGTTGATCTTGGCTTGGGCGGAGATCGTCTCCAGGTACGACGCGAGCGGCGCGTTCTTGACCTTGATGGTGACGCGGGTCTCGATGGGGTCGAACTCTCCGGCTTGAGCGGCGGCGGTGCTCGTCGCCTGAGGGTTCGAAGGGCTCTCGCCCGCCAAGGCCCCGGCCGCCAGCAGCAGCAGCGGCGGCAACGCAGGACAGGCGCGGCAGACCCGGGTGTTTCCAGGGGGCATCGGCGCGCCCGGATTGTACCATTCCTGGGATCGCGCGGGACGGGCCCTGGCTCGCCGCGCTATGCTAACATATGCGCGTGAGCCGGCGACTGCGGTTCCTCCTCGGTGGAGCGCTCGCGGCCTGCGCGGTCGCTCCGCAGCGGGCCGCTCGCGCGGCCGGCGGTTCTCCGCTTCCGGCCGTGCCTGGGGTGGCGGCCGAAGGCAGTAGGGGGACCCCAGGCGCGGTCTCAGAGCCCGTCGATGGCCGCGACCAGGTCGTGTATTTCCTGATGACGGACCGGTTCGCGGACGGCGACCCGGCCAACAACGACCAGAAGGCGGGCGAGTTCAACCCCGCGGACGGCCGCTTCTACAGCGGGGGAGACCTCGCGGGAGTCCGATCGAAGCTCGACTACCTCCAGGACCTGGGAGCGACCGCGGTCTGGATCACGCCTCCGGTCGCCAATGTCTGGTACGATCCGGTCCTGAAGATGGCGGGCTACCACGGTTACTGGGCGGCGGATTTCAAGAAGGTGGACGCCCACCTGGGCACGCTCGAGGACTACCGGGGCCTCTCGTCCGACCTGCACCGCCGCGGCATGCTCCTCATCCAGGACATCGTCACGAACCACACGGGCGACTTCTTCTCCTATCAGGGGCCCTACGACCCGGCCGACCCGGCGAAGAACTTCCGGCTCAAGGCCGGCATGGTCCCCAGCCGGCCGACCCAGCATCCCTTCTCGATGAACGATGCCGGCCAGGCTGGTGCCCGGCGCCTGGCCGCCTACCATTGGACCCCCGACGTGGCGGACTTCAACGACGAGGCTCAGCTCCTCACCCATCAGGTCAGCGGCCTCGACGACCTGGACACCGGCCAGCAGCTCGTGCGGCGCGTCCTGAGGGGATCCTACGACTACTGGATCGAGGCCGTGGGCGTGGACGGCTTTCGCATCGACACGGCCAGGTACGTGGAGCACGACTTCTGGCGCGACTTCCTCCATTCCACGGACCCCGCCGTCCCGGGCGTGGAGGTCTTCGCCCGGCGGCAGGGCAAGGAGGGCTTTCTGACCTTCGGGGAGGTCTGGACCAACGCGACTCCCTTCGCGGACAAGGAGGACGTCCTGACCGCGAGCTACCTCGGCGCCGCGGACCGGCCGGAGATGCGGGCCGTGCTGAATTTCCCCCTCGCGCTGGAGCTGCGCGCCGTGTTCGCCAAGGGAGCGCCCCCGGCCCGGCTCAAGTACCGGCTGGAGAGCATGAACCGCCACTACGCCGGCGGCCGGGCTTCGGTCAACTTCATCGACAACCACGACATGCCGCGGTTCCTTTCCGAGTCGAGCGAGGAAGGCCTCATCCAGGCCCTGGCCGCGCTCTTCACCATCCCCGGGATGCCGGTCGTCTACGCCGGGACCGAGGTGGGCTTAAGCGAGACGCGGGGCTCCATGTTCGCTGGAGGCTTCGGGTCCGGAGGCAGGGACCACTTCGACCGGAGGCATCCTCTCTACGGCGTCATCAAGTCCCTGGCGGCCCTGCGCCGGGCCCACCCGGCCCTGCGGCGGGGCGCGTTGGTCCCGCTGGACGGGGCGGCTTGGGGCGCCGGCCCCTTGGCGTACCGGCTTGATCTGGGCGAGGAGCGCCTGCTGGTCCTGTTCAACACCGCCGACGAAGAGATGCTGCTGGCTCATCTCGAGACCGGCCTTGCCGAGGGCACGCGGCTCGAACCGCTCTTCTCGCGAGGAGCCGAGGCCCGGGGCCTCAAAGCCGGCGTCGGGGGGCGGCTCCTCACGCGCCTGCCGGCCCGCAGCACCCTGGTCTTGAAGGCCGGGGCGCGGTCGAGGGCGGAGCCCGAGCGTCCCGGCGGCTTTTCGGGGATGGCGTTGGCCGCCGGGGCGGTCGAGCCGCAGGAGTCCGAGACGCTCGAAGCCGGGGTGATGATCACCAGGACGCGGGGGGGCAGCGTCCGCAAGGGCAAGGTGACGGTGGAGGGCAGTTCCGCGGGGCTCGACTCGGTGTCCGTGATCGTGGACGGCCGGCTCGGCCGGCCCATCCCGGCCAGGGTGCTGACGGACGAGAGGTGGGTGGCGGAGCTCGACGGGGGTTCCCTCCCCGACGGCGAGCATTCCCTGGTGGCGATGGGGGTCGCGGGCTCGACCACGGTCTGGTCCCCGGCCCGGGCCATTCCCATCGACCTGCCGTTCGTGCTGTCCGCGTCCGTGGAAGACCCGGTCGGAGACGACAAGGGGCCCACGGGGACCTACCGCTACCCCTTGGCGCCGGGGTTCCAAGGCAGGGCTGACATCCAGCGGGTCCAGCTTTTCCGCCGCGGGTCCGCCGCCAAGCTCGTCATCAAGCTGGCCAACGGCGTCTCGGATGTCTGGAATCCGGCCTTCGGCTTCGACCATGTCTGCTTCGACGTCTACGTCGATCTCCCCGAAGCCGTGCCGGGAAGGAAGGGCCAGGCCGCGCTGCCGCGGCTCCATGCTGGGATGAAAGGCGGGGGGGATTGGGATTTCGCGGCGTTCCTGGCCGGATGGAAGGTCGGCCTCTACTCCAGCGAGGGAGCTGCCGCCGAGGGTTTCGGCCCCTCCCTCCAGCCCGCGCCGAGGGTGAAGGCCGACAAGAAGGAGGGGACCGTGGAGGTCGAGCTCGACCTCCACGCGTTCAAGGGCGCGCCGTCATTCGACGGCGCGAGATTCTACGTCACTGCTTGGGATTATGACGGCGTCGAAGGGAAGCTCCGGCCGCTGGCCGAGGAGCCGGCTGAATTCGTTTTCGGGGGCGGGGAGCCGGACGGCCCCCGCATCATGGACGACACCGCGGTCTTCCCCGAGGACCGCGCGACCGAGCGCTATCGCGAGGAAGCGCCGCCTCCACACGCCGTCAGGGCGCGGCCAGGAGAAAGGAAACGATGAAGTCCGAGACATTGTTCGTCGCAGCCCTCATGGGCTTGGCCGCGGCGTTCCCGGCGGGGGCGGCCTGGGCCAAAGGCCCAGGGGCCGAGCCTTTGCGCGCCTTGGAGGGCGCGCAGGTCAACGACATCGCCTTCCTCGGCGATTCCTATGCCGTCGGCACGACGTCGGGCCTGTTCCATCTGGACAGGATGCTCAAGGTCTTGGGCCGCCGCGCCGACGCGGGCTCGGTCTCGGCCCTCGCGGCGGACGGGAACACCTTGTTCGTCGGCTCGGAATGCGGCCTGTTCAAGGAAGAGAAGGGCCGATGGTCGAGGGTTCCCGTGCTCAACGGCCTCAAGGAGGAATGCGACGGGAGCCTCGGCGTGAGGGCCATGTGCCTCAACGTCCAGAAGGCGAAGAAGGGCGGTAGGCCCCGCAAGACCTTGTTCCTGAGCCTCGAGGACGCCTCGACGGAGAGCGTGGAGCCTTTGGGGCTCTTCGCCTACGACGTGGCCAAGGGGACGGGGGCGCCCTTCACGGCGCTCAAAGCCTTCGGGTCTCCACCGGTCACGGCCATGCTCTGCGCCGGCGAAAGGGTCTACTTCGGGACCGACGATGAGCCTCAAGTCCCGCAGCCGGGCCATGTCTTCGCCGTCGAGCTCCCCTCCATGGCCGCCTCGCCGGCGACGGAGGGCATGCCCCGCGCGGACGAATTCGACGTCGCGGAGATCACCGCCCTGCACCGCAAGGGAGGGGTGCTGTTGGTGGGCCGCTACGCGGGCCACGGGACCGGGCAGTGCGTCCTGGCCGCGGGCCGCCTAGCCGCCGGCCGGGACGCGAAATGGTCATGCCTCCTCAAATCCGAGGCCGACCGCCTGGAAGGCATCAGCTCGATCCAGAGTGTCGGGAAAGGGTATCTCGCCGGGTCGGGCCTGATGGCGAACGTGGACGCCGCGCGGGTCTTCCACGTGGGAGAGGATCTTTCGGTCTCGGAGATCGTAGGCCTTCCTCTGCGCGGCCAGCTGGTCAGCCTCCGGGTCCGCGGCGGGAAGGCCTTCCTGGGCACTACGGACGGCCTGGTCGTGCTGCCGGTCGGCGACCTCCTGCCTCCTAGCGCTCCCCGGCCACGTCCATGAGGTAGCGGCCGTAGCTGGTCTTGCCCAGCCGGTCGGCCAGCCGGAGAAGCTCCTCTTTGCCGATGTAGCCGAGCCTGTAGGCGATCTCCTCGACGCAGGCGATCTGGAGGCCCTGGCGCTTCTCCACGATGCGGACGAAGTCCGCCGCTTCCAGCAGCGAGTCGTAGGTGCCGGTGTCGAGCCATGCGAACCCGCGGCCCATGATCTTGACGGTGAGCTCGCGGCGCTTGAGGTACTCGTTGTTGAGGGCGGTGATCTCCAGCTCGCCGCGGCCGGAGGGCTTCAAGGACCGCGCGAGCCGGGGGGCCCGGCTGTCGTAGAGGTAGAGCCCGGTCACCGCGAAGTTCGATCTGGGCTTGGCGGGCTTCTCTTCGATCGACAGGGCCCGGCCGTCGTCGTCGAAATCCACCACGCCGTATCGCTCGGGGTCGCTCACGTAGTAGCCGAAGACGGTCGCTCCCGTGTTCTCACCAACGGCGCGGCTCAAGAGGTCGGGCAGCCCGTGTCCGAAGAAGAGGTTGTCGCCGAGGATGAGCCAAACGGAGTCCCCTCCGATGAACCTCTCCCCGATGACCAGCGCCTGGGCGATGCCTTGGGGCTTGGGCTGGGGAGCGTAGCGCAGGCGCAGGCCCAGGCGCGAGCCGTCGCCTAAGAGGTCGCGGAACCTGGGGAGGTCCTTGGGCGTCGAGATGACGAGGATGTCGCGGACCCCGGCCAGCATCAGAGTCGCCAGCGGGAAATACACCATCGGCTTGTCGTAGACCGGGAGCAGCTGCTTGATGGTGGGGATGGTGATGGGGTGGAGCCGGGTGCCGGCGCCGCCCGCCAGGATGATCCCTTTCATGGGGTTCCTTGTCAACCCGGAACGCCCCAGATGTCCTTGGCGTACTCCCGGATGGCGCGGTCGCTGGAGAACCGGCCCGACTTGGCGACGTTGAGGATGGAGCACTTGGCCCACGCGGTCCGGTCGCGGTAGAGCTTCTCCGCCTCGTCCTGGGCCCGGAGGTAGTCCTCGAAGTCCGCCAGGACCAGGAACGGGTCCCAGCGGCTCAACGAGTCGGCGATGGGCTGGAAGAGCCCGGGCTCCATGCGCGAGAAGAAGTCGTGCCGGATGAGGCGGATGATCTCGGAGAGGGCCGGGGAGCGGCGGACGAAGTCCTCCGGACGGTAGCCCGAACCCTTGAGCTTTTCCACCTCCTCGGCCTTCAGCCCGAAGATGAACATGTTCTTGGGGCCCACCTCCCGGGCGATCTCGATGTTGGCGCCGTCGAGGGTGCCGATGGTGAGCGCCCCGTTCATCATGAACTTCATGCAGCCGGTGCCCGAGGCCTCGGTCCCGGCCGTCGAGATCTGCTCGGAGAGGTCGCTCGCGGGGAAGATGCGCTGGGCGAGGCTCACCCGGTAGTCCTCGAGGAACACGACCTTGAGGCGCTCGCGCACCGCGGTGTCGGCGTTGACGACGCCGGCCACGCTGTTGACGAACTTGATGACGAGCTTGGCCATCTCGTAGCCGGGAGCGGCCTTGCCCCCGAGGATGGCCGTCCGCGGGACGAAGTCCGCGTTGGGGTCCCTTTTCAGGCGCAGGTAGTGGTGGATGAGGAAGAAGGCGAACAGGAGCTGGCGCTTGTACTCGTGGATGCGCTTGATCTGGACGTCGAAGATCGAGTCCACCGTCACGGACACGCCGGTCGTCCGTTTGACGAAGGCCGCGAGGGACTCCTTGTTCTGCCTTTTCACCCGCCCCCAGGACTCGCGGAAGCCCTGGTCGTCGCGTTTCGCCATGAGCCCGGAGAGGCGGTCGGCGTCGGTCTGCCAGCCGTCGCCCACGGCCTCGGTGATGAGCGAGGCTAGTTTCGGGTTCGACTCGAGGAGCCAGCGGCGGGGCGTCACGCCGTTGGTCTTGTTGTTGAACCGCTCGGGCCACAGCTCGAAGAAGTCCTTGAACAGGGTCTTCTTGAGGAGCTCCGAGTGGAGCTCCGAGACGCCGTTCACGGAGTGGCTCGCGACCACCGCGAGGTAGGCCATGCGGACGTGCTTGGAGCCGGACTCGTCCACGAGCGACATCCTGCGGATGCGGGCGATGTCTCCCAGGAACCGGCGCGAGACCTCGGCGAGGAAGCGGGCGTTGACCTCGTAGACGATCTCGAGGTGCCTCGGCAGGACCCGTTGGAGGAGCGAGGCCGGCCAGGTCTCCAGGGCCTCGGGCATGAGGGTGTGGTTGGTGTAGCCGAAGGTCTGGCGCACGATGTCCCAGGCCGGGTCCCACTCGAGTCCGGCGTCGTCGAGCAGGATGCGCATGAGCTCGGCCGTGGCCAGGGCCGGGTGGGTGTCGTTGAGCTGGATGGCCACCTTCTTCGGGAAGTCCTCCCACCGGTCGTTGTGGACCCGGAAGCGCCGCGTGATGTCGGCCAGGGAGGCGGCCACGAAGAAGTACTCCTGTTTGAGGCGCAGCTCTATCCCTCCGCTGACCTTGTCGTTGGGGTAGAGGACCTTGGAGATGTTCTCGGAGGCGAGCTTGTTCTCGTAGGCCTTGATGTAGTCGCCGTGGTTGAAGTACTCGAGACCGAACTCCTCCGTGCCCTTCGCGGACCAGAGCCGCAGCGTGTTGACCACGTCGTTGCGGAACCCTGGCACCGGGATGTCGAGCGGCATGGCCATGACGTCGTCGGTGTCCGTCCAGCGGACGTTGAGCCGGCCGGAGGGCTCTCTGAGGTGCTGGGTGCGGCCGCCGAAATGGACCCGGATCTGGTACTCGGGCCGTTCGATCGCCCACGGCGTGCCGAGCTTGCGCCAGTGGTCCGGCGCCTCCACCTGGAACCCGTTGATGAGCTTCTGCTGGAAGATGCCGAAGTCGTACATGATCCCGTAGCCGACCGCAGGTACCCCAAGGGTGGCCATGGAGTCCATGAAGCAGGCGGCGAGCCTGCCCAAGCCCCCGTTGCCGAGGCCCGCGTCGGGCTCCATCTCCAGGATCATGTCCAGGTTGACGCCGTAGGACTTGAGGGCTTCCCGGATCTCGGACTCGATCCCGAGGTTCTGGATGCCGTGCATGAGGAGCCGGCCGATGAGGAACTCCATGGAGAGATAGTAGACGCGCTTCAAGTTCTGCTTGTGGTAGCGCTGCTGGGTCTTGATCCAGCGCTCCATCATCCGGTCGCGGACGGTGTAGGCCAGGGTCATGAAGTTGTCGTGCGGCGTGGCGGTGTACTCGTCCTTGGCCAAGGAGAAGGTCCGCCGTTCCGAGAAGGACTGCTCGAGGCAGTCCTTCGTCATGCCGTTGCGCAGCTTCCGGACTTCTTTGTTCATGGTTTCCTGCTCCTCATGCGGCCGATGTCAGTGCTCCAATCGAACCAAGACCCTCTCCCCTGCCCCCGACAAACCCGGAGTCTGCTCACGGTTCTGGCGCCGAGCGTCTTCCTGGACATGGGGTGTCAGATAATCGAAGAGCCCCTTGGCTGTGATTTGGCCCGAGGAATCCCTAGCCCCACCCCGCAACCCCTTCAGAAAATGGTAAGTGAAAATCCCGTACTCTGCTTCTTCCAGGGCTCCCGTAATCTGCTCACCCGAGGCCGCCGAGAACACCGTGAGATTGCCCCCTGGCACTTGCCCGGCGTTCACTCGAACAACCAGAGGCCGGGCTCCCTGGGCTAAGACCGAGCGGCCCCCAGCGCCTGAAAAGCAGGCATCGAGGGCGACGGTCACTTCCTTGGCCTTGAGCCTGCCCAGGGCGGCGAAAAGCTGCTTAAGGGAATAAGCGGTGCTTTGCAGGAACTGTGGATTCCCGTCCCAGGGCACGAGGTAAGCGTCTCCAGACTCCGGGTCAGGCGCACCGTGACCAGAGAAGTAGACGAAGACTTTGGACTCGGGCTGGACGTTCTTTGGAAGCCACTCCTCAAAGTAGCTCATAAAACTGCTCTTGGTCGCCTTGTCCCGGGTGAGAAAGATGATGTTTTTCTTGGGGAATCCCATGGCGATCAGATGAGAGCGGACCGCTGTCGCGTCCCGGTCCGCATAGCTGGCAACAGGCAAACTCTGGTATTTGTCGATTCCGATCACGATGGCGAAGTCGGCGGGCCGCGCCGTGAGCCGGTAGGGCGGAGCACCGAGGGCTTCGGTATCGGTGCTGGCCTGCGGCGCTGCCACCTTGGCCTCTACCGTCAGGACCTGCGGCAGGGGCGCGGGCTCTCCTAGTGCGAGGTTCAGCGGAAGGTCGGCTCCGTATTTCCCCCATGACTCAGTGACATTGAGTGCAAGGGGCAGCTCTTTGCCTCTGAAGCGCATATTGACCACGAAGTCAAAGAGGGCTCTGGCCGAGCGGCCTGGCTCCAGCGTGCCCAGTATGACAGTGGCATCTCCCGAGGCGAAAATGTCAGCACTCTTGATTTCAAGGGCGGCGACAACGTTGGATGCCAAGCCGTTGCCGGAGTTCTTAACCGTAACATCAACTTGCGTAACTTCTCCCGCTCTGACCACTCCGCCTCCGATGGAGACTGCGGAAACCTCAAGCCTCGGCGCCTTGAAAGCCTGGGTCTTGAACTCGACGATCTTGGGTGAGGCATCGAAGCCGTTCGCCTCATGGGCTTCAATCTTGACCTGCGCCCTGCCATTGGCGAGCTCCTGCGACGACTCAAGAGCGATTGATTGGGTCTGGGTCTTGCCCGGTCCGATCTCCCCCAGTTCGGCCATTGCTGGGACAGCGATGCCGGAGACTCCCCCAACGCTTGCTGCGAGGTTGACACCATAGGCCGGTCCCTTGCCCGAATTGGTCACGCTTACAGCAAGGGTTCCGGTCTCCCCGGCATCGAGCATGTTGTTTCCCGAAGGCTCTTTGAACGAAACCTGTGTGGCCAGCCTGGGCGGGACCGTGGGCTTTGGAATATCGCTTGCTTTTGTTGCGGCGGTCTTGCGCCATTCCTGGCCGACACTGGATACCCTGAGGTGTTCCCAAAAGTCAGGACCAGGTGCAGTGTCGTTGGGAGGAGTGTTTCGTAAGGTTACATGCAGATTCTTGCCGTTCCAATATTGAGAGTCACTGGAAAGATTATAGAGGCCCCCGCTGAGCCAGTCCACAAGCAATCCAGCAGGGGAGAGGCTCAGGAAAATAATGTTGCCGAGGCTCCATCTGCTGAACTTTCTCTTAAGAGAAACATCGACATAAGAATTCCAACTTTCCGGATTGATGACAATCGTGTGATTGCGATTGCGTTTTAGACCGAGAACTAAGGGGGTTGTTCCTTGTGGAGTTGAATCAAGGAGGACAGTGGCTCCTGAAGGGTCGCTTGAAATCTGAACATTCTGTCTTGTTCCATGGATAATTGTTGCGCACCCTGGCAGGAAAAACAAGGAGGTCGTCAGGCAGGAGGCGGCGAGGAGGAGGCACCAGGCCCTGCGCATGGCCTCAGTATATCAACTGGGGGCCGCTCCTTGCCAGTGGGGTGCGGGGAAGATTTGTAGGCAGTCGGCCCTCCGAACCCTCTTGAGGAAGGCCGGTGCGACAGACATGCGCCAGTGCATGCAGGTCTGCGGGGCAGGTTCTTGCTCGGGACAGGGTTCTGTCTCACTCCTCTTCCCGATGGAACTTTTTCGCCCCTGGATCGTATATTGGGACCTGATGAAGAGCGCCTTTCACGCCAAGAAACGGCCCCTGCGCAGACGCGACAGGAAAGGCGGCCGCCCGCTCCTGCCGCCGCGCCAATGCTTCGATGCCCTCCTGTGGCACCTGGCCAGCGGCCTGCCCTGGTCCTGCCTGCCGGAGAGATTCGGTTCTCCCAGGACCGTCCACCGGCGGCTCAGGCGATGGCCTGAGCAAGACGGCCTGGGCACGGCGTGGAGGCGCTACCTGGAGCATCTGCCGGCCGAGAAGGTCCGGCAGTGGAGCGCGGTCTTCGGGTCCCGGCCGGGCAGGAAGCGCGGGTTCTGGTATTGGAAATGATAAGATGCGCTCATGAGCCAGCCCGCGACCCGCAACCTGGCAGTCTTGATGACGGACATCAAATGGAAGCACGCCCTGACCAGGGCCATCATCTCCCTGGTCTCCGGCTACGGGCTCTCCCTGGGCTATCTCTGGGCTTTCTGGGAGAAGGACCGCCGGGGCTGGCACGACCTGCTGGCCGGGACCGTGGTGGTGCGCCGGTAAGGAGCGGGCCATGTCCTTCGGCCGAAGGGCCCTGCCTCATGGCCTGGCCTTCCTCGCGGCCTTGAGCGTCGTCTTCTATCCGCGCCTCCTGGACGGCCCCGTGCCTTGGGCCCGGACCTCGGGCTGGGCCTTGCTGGTCGCGGGGCTGGCCTTTCTCGGCATCTCCTCTTTGAAGGATGCGGGGTTCTGGAGCCCTGTGCGCTGCCGCGTCGCGGCTCTCGGCGGCGTCCTTTGGGGGCTCTATCTGCTCCTGTACGCCGGACACAACGCCCCCTGGCTCCTGGACCTGGTCTTCTTCATCATCGCCGCGTGCATCCTGCTCGGCAGGCATCGGCCGGAATTCCTCATCAGCGGCGTCGGCATCCTCGGGGTGGTCGGGATCAGGCACGCGCAGAACAGGTACGCCGTCGTCTTGCTGGATATCGCTTTCCTGGCCGCGGTCCTGCGGTCCGCTCCGGCTGTCGAGGCCATGCTGGCCCGGAGCTCCGAGGAGGCGCGCTCCAGGGGTGCAGGCGAGCCGCAAGGGGGCATGAGGAAGCTGGTCCGCGTCGGGGTCCCTGCCGCGCTCTTCGTGTTCCTGGCGGTCTACGCGGTCCGGCCGACCTACCTGATGGTCAGCCCGGAGAAGCGGCGCAGGATGCTCGAGTCCCTGGCCCCGCGTGTCCCGGCGAGCGAGCCCGCGAAGCTCTCTCCTTTGGCGTCCCGCCTCCGGGAGCATGTGGTCTTCCTCGCTGGGAAGGTGGGGGAGCGGTCAGCGTATCAGCCGGACGCGGGTAAGAAGGCCAGGGACTATGTCGTGGGAGAGTTCCGTAAGGCGGGCTATGCGCCGAGGGTCCTGGAATACGACGCCGGAAGGAAGACCGATTTTGTCCGGCGGCAACATTATGCCAACGTCGAAGCCGAGCTCGGAGCCGGAGGCTCCGAGCTCGGCTGGCTGATCGGCGCCCACTTCGACACCGCGCCAGGGACGCCTGGAGCGGACGACAACGCGAGCGCCGTGGCCGTGCTCCTGGAGACGGCCCGACTGCTCAAGGAGCGGGCCCCGTCCAAGGGCGTGCGCTTCGTGGCATTCGACACGGAGGAGCCGCCGGCTTTCGCGACCCGGGACATGGGCAGCTACCGCTATGCCAAGCGCCTTCAAGCCGAAGGCGTCAAGGTCCGGGGCGTCATCATCCTCGAGATGCTCGGGTACTTCAACGACAAGCCCCGCTCCCAACTCCATCCGCCCATCTTGGAGCTGTTCTATCCGAACCGGGGCGATTTCGTCGGGGTCGCGAGCAATCTCTCCAGCTCGGGCCTCATGGCCGGGTTCCTGCGTTCCTGGAGGAAGGAGTCCCGGTTCCCCATCGAAGGGGTCGTCTTCCCTTCCATCTTCTCCACCCTGCCCATCTCCGACCAGCTCAATTTCTGGTGGGAAGGCTACCCCGCCCTGATGCTCTCCGATTCCGCCTTCTTCCGCAACCCCCACTACCACCAGACGAGCGACACCCCGGACACGCTCGACTACGAGCGTATGGCCTCCGTGACCGAGGCCCTGGCCGAGGTCCTCGCCTCGGACCTGCGCTGAGATGCGCTATCAGAACCGGACGAGCTCCCGGTCGCCCAGCGCGTGCAGGACCGGCTCCTGGTCCCGGTTCTGCCTTCGGGCCGCGGATGCCGCGCTCGATCTGGGACTGCACGTCCTCGATGCACCTTCTCAGCCAGGCGTCGCCCCCGAACGGATTCCCGAGCGGGATGTCTGTCGCTCCGTGGACGCGGTCTCAGCGGAAGAGCACGCGCGGCTTTCAAGGATTGGACCGCGCTTCCGCCTAGCCCTGCTTGACGGCCTTCATGCCCGCCTCGAAGGCATCTTCGTTGAGCGGGATGAGGGCGGCCTTGTGCTTGAGCTCCATGCGCACCGCGGTCAGGAACGAGTCCTTGGACAGGATCTCGGTCGCGGCCTGGAGAGCGCCCAGGGCCACGATGTTCTTGACCACGAGCGAGCCTTGGTCCTTGGCGATCTGCGCGAAGGGGACCCCGTAGACCTTCTTGCCCTCGAAGGTGGGCCGGCCCGCGACCACGGA
>JACQWX010000025.1 GCA_016209035.1 Elusimicrobiota bacterium
GCGTCAGGCCCGATTTCTCGAAGAGGAATTGGAATTTCCGGAGACCTCTTGGCATTCCTCACAAGTGTATCAATTAGGACGGTTTGTGAGGATGCCGGTTTATCGTCGGTATACAGACCCATTGGAGCCGTTATTCAGGAGATGATATCCCTGTGGGAGGCAAGAGAGACCTGCGAGGAAAAGCTTGGCGTGATGGCGAGTCAAAGGCTATTGTCGTCGTAGCCGCCGAAGTGCGTGGAGACGGAATAGGTCGCATCCGGCTCAAGCAAGTGCCGGATACCTCGGGGGAGTCTCTCTGCGGCTTCGTGAGAAGCGTCGCGGCTGCCGGGTCCGAAATCATCACTGATGGCTGGCGTGGTTATTGGAACCTTGAAGGCACGGACTATCTCTATCGTCCGACGACCCTCAGGGGTAAGAGCAAAGAAGCCTCCACCGCTGTCTTGCCGCGGGTCCATCGGGTTGCCTCATTACTGAAGCGCTGGTTGTTGGGAATGCACCAGGGAAAGGTGTCGAGAAAGCATCTTGGCTACTATCTAGACGAGTTCACCTTCCGATTCAATCGCCGGCTGTCTGCGCAGCGGGGGATGCTGTTCTACCGGCTGCTCCAACAAGCGGTGCTTGTCGATCCCGTGTCCCATGCGGACCTGTTTAAATGATTTTCGGGGGACTCGGTTCCCCTTTTCGTCCTACTAGGGGAGCCGTTTTTTTGCCAAAGACCTCCCGCGCCTTTCTCGCCGCCGCAGCCATCCTCCTCCTGGGGGGATGCGCCTCCGTCGACAAGGCCGTGTTCGCCACCCAGCCGCGCCACGCCGCAGAGGGCCCCATCGCGATGAGGCTCTCCAACGCGGACCAATACCTCGACCAAGACAAGCTTCCGGAGGCCATCCAGGAGCTGCGCGCCGCCGAGGCCCTGGCGAGCAGCGACCAGGACATGCTGCGCGTGGAAGAGGCCCTGGGCAGGGCATTCGCGGGCATCCGCGACTGGCGGCAGGCCCAGGACCATTACGCCAAAGGCGTGGAGCTCGCCCGCTTGACCGGGGCCAAAGGCGAGCTGGTCGCCGACCTCCAGGCGGGCTTGGGGCTGTGCCTGATGAAGCAGTCGCAGTTCTCCATGGCCGCCGCCACGGTCAAGGAAGCCCTCATGACGGGACCGTCGCCCCAGAAAAGGAAGCGCATCGAGGGCGACCTCGACCAGGCCCTTCTCGAGGAAGGCTTGGCCAAGGGCAACCTGCAAGTCGCGCCCGGAGCCCAAGCGTCCCGCATCCGCCGCATCGTGGTCCTGGGCAACCGCATCGAGCTTTCCTATCTGCGCGGCAAGCTGCCGTTCAAGGAGGGGGACATCCTCAAGCCCGACAGCCTCCAGAAGGCGCGGGAACGCCTCTATGCCATGGGGTTGTTCAAGAAGGTGGCCGTCTCCTCCGCGCCGGCAGGCCGGGGCGAGGCCGACGTCTCCATCTTCGTGCGCGACGGCTGGTACCTGATCCCATTCCCGTTCTACATGGGCGATTCCGGAGGGAGCAGGGGGGGAGCGTTCATCTCCGGCCGCAACATCCTGCGGCGCAACGAATCGTTCACCCTCGTGGGCATGGGCAGCAAGACCGGCCTCCGCGGCATGGCCGGAGCCCATTGGGAAGGCTGGTCCGCGAACCTGTTCTTCAGCCGTCAAGACTCAGTGGAGCGCTTGTACACCGACGACGCGGTCAGCGCCGGCGGGGGCTTCGGCACCCCTCCGGACGCGCAGCATCCCGCCAAATACGGCACCGTCATCTCGGAATACTCCAAGAGGGTCAACGGGGCCGGATTCTCGCTGGGCTTCCCCCTCGCAGCCGGCAGGGCCAGGCTCTCGGGGGAATTCGGGTGGGATTTCCAGCAGATAGCCTATGGGGCCCTCCAAGGCCTGCCGCCGGTCGGGGCCGGGCACAACAGCAAGGCCCATGTCGGCCTGCGCGGGGGCGCAAGCGGGGGCGGGGGCGGCGGGTTCGGGGACCTGGGCGCCATCCTCGGGTACGGCCTGGCCGACATCGAGGAGAGGCTCAAGCCCCTGGCCAAGCCCAGGTACAGCTGGTCAGGCTCGATGAGCTTGTATGGAGCCGCGCAGGCGACCGGCTCCGACTACTACTTCTGGTACGGCCTGGCGGAGACCGAAGCCTCGGTCACCTGGGGCCGCAGGGAGAAGGCCTCCCTCCGGATGGCAGCGGGCCACGGCGGAGGCCTGCCGGACCATCAGCTTCTCAACACCGGCGAAGATGCGGGGCTCCAGGGCGGCTACGCCCGCCAGCACCGAGGCCGCGGCGTCTTGGGAGCCTCGGTCAGCTACTCCTACCCATTCTGGATGACCCGCAAAGGCATGCTCCAGGGCATGCTCTTCGCGGAAGGCGCCCTGGCCTGGCTCTACGGCCGGCCGAGGCAGAAGACGGGCGCGGGCTTCAGCGTCTTCTACCGCTTCTGGAGGTTCCCCATCCCGTTCGGGATCTCCTACACCTACTCCGGCGACAACGCCGACGCCCAGGTCTCGGCCGCCATCGGCGGGAGATTCTGAGCGTGCCTTAGCGGCCCTTCCATTCCTCCATAGAGCGGTTCATGCCCAGGAGGTCGCCCAGCCAGTCCACGACCGCTGCCGAGGTGAAGCCCTTCAGCGCCGGCACGAGCTTGACCATGAACGGCTCGCGCACGTAGAGCCGGTTCGAGCGGACGGCGTCCACGACCTTGACCGCCAGCGCCTCCGGGTCGAGCCAAGGGGTGAGGAGGGGGACCTTGACCCCCTCGAACATCCCGGTGCGCACGAAGCTCGGGCACACGATGGTCATGCCCACGCCCCGAAGGCCGGCCCGGCGCAGTTCAAGGCGCAGGGATTCGCCGAAACCCACCACCGCGTGCTTGCTCGCGGCATAGGCGGCCATCCCGGGCACGCCCAAGAGACCGGCGGCCGAGGCCATCAGCACCAGGTGGCCCGAGCCGCGGCGGATCATCCCCGGGAGGAACGCGCGCGCGCACCACATGAGGCCGAGGACGTTCACCTCGAAGGTCTTCTGGAGCCGGTCCTCGGGCACGGAGAGGAAATCGCCGCCGAAGACCACGCCGGCGTTGGCGTCCAGGACGTCCACCTCTCCGGCCTCGGCCAGGACGCGCTCGGCGGCGGCGGCCACGCCGCGGCGGTCCGTGACGTCCACCGCATGGCTCGTGACCGGGCCCAAGCCGGAGAGGTCGGAGGCGGCCGCCGCAAGCGCGGGGCCGTCCAGGTCCCAGAGCACGACCCTGGCCCCGGACTGCAGGAACCGGCGGGCCACGGCCTTGCCGATGCCCGACGCCCCTCCGGTGACGAGCGCGGTCTTGCCTCGTATGTCCATGCCCAGGTCCCAGGCGTTAACTTATCGCATCCATTTCCCGCAGGAACGCGGCCGGGGAGACTACGCGGACCTCCCTCAGATGGCCTGGAAAATGCCTTTGATTGCCAGTGATCAGGAAGGCCGCCCCGGATGCGACCGCGCATTCGAGGAACTTGTCGTCCGACGGGTCCTTGCAGGCGCGGATTGGCTCGGACGGGACGATCACAGCTGCCACTTTCCTGAGACTGCCCAGGATCGTCCCGACGAAGGGCGGCGAGAGCCGGAACTTCCTGCGGCTGAGCACGAGCTCGTATTCCGCGACGATGGCCGGGCTCAAGACAAGCTCCACTGTCCCGTCGGCTGCCATGTCGAGAACACGGGCGGGGGCGCTCTGAGGGTTGAGGATCGCCGAAACCAGGACGTTCGTGTCCAGGACGACCCTAATCACGCTGGTCGGCGCGCGCCTTGCGTATCTCGGCCTCGATCGCCGCTGGGCCCAAGGGCTTTCGACCGGCCCTGAGAGCCTCCCTTCTGGCCTTCTCGACGGCGGCCTTGAGACGGACCCCCGCGACCGCCCGCAGGACCCCGTCAAGCATGTCCTCCGTCGCCGGAATAAGCACGGCCACTGGCTTGCCGCGCCGGGTGACCACTACGCTTTCCTCGGCCCCCGTGCGTCCCAGGATGGCCGAGGCGTTGAGGCGGAACTCGCGGATGCTGGCGAATTGCATCTTGCCCCTCCAATTGTGCTACGTTAAGTGTAACATATCCTGAATAACGGCTCCAATGGGTCTGTATACCGACGATAAACCGGCATCCTCACAAACCGTCCTAATTGATACACTTGTGAGGAATGCCAAGAGGTCTCCGGAAATTCCAATTACTCTTCGAGAAATCGGGCCTGACGCGATGGGGCGGGCTGAGCCTTTTTTCGCAGTTCTGCAAATCCATCGGGCTGCGACACTTCCTCCAGCTCTACGTCCGCTGGCCGGACTACCATCACCGGAGCTACCACCCGGCCGA
>JACQWX010000069.1 GCA_016209035.1 Elusimicrobiota bacterium
AGAGCCGATCCCCAACGATCAGCGCGCCCCGCGGCAGGCTGCTGAGCGTCGGCACGGCGCGCAGAAGCTCCGGCGCCGCGGCGTCGGGATCGAAGAGGACCTGCCGCGTCACCCCATGGAAGAGGTCGTAGATCGCGGTCACGCAGCCGGGCAGAATGGCCGGGGCCAGGTTGCGCAGTATCTTGAGCTTGTGCGCGATCGGATCCAGGCGCGAGCCGTCGATGAGAAACAGGTTCGGGAAACGCTCCCGCAGGCCGGACAGGGGACCTGCGAAGACGGGCAGCGCCTCGCCCAGCAGCCGCTGCGTGAAGGCGTAGTAGAGTGCGTGGAAGAACTTCCAGTGCAGCGTCTTGTATCGCTGAAAGGAACCGCCGTCGGTCGCCGTGACTCCCGGCAACAGGTCGTTGCCGCCCTGGCGCGCCCGCTCCAGCGCATGCCCCAGAGACTTCGGCGACAAGAGGATGACTGCCGTCCAGAACTTCATGAGCGAGAACAGGCTCCACTCGCGTTCCCGCTCGGTCGTTCGCACCGAGTCGAACACCTGATCACCGATTTTCGCAAAGCACCATAACCGTCATTGGGACATAAAGTCCCCCAAGCATAAAGTCCGGTACACGGCGAGTGGATTCTCACATGAAGCGGAATTTTAGCTTGGCACTGTCAGGCGTAAGCAGCCGGGACGGCAGGTTGTCCCATTCGACGGCCCGTAGGACCGGGTTGTGAGCTCGCCGCGGGAATATGACGGTCACCTCCCGGCCCCTCACGGAAACCGAAGCCTTGCCACGGACGAAGTGGCGGTAGAGCTTCGGCGCGTCGCAGTCCTCAAATCCACGCAATCGCCGGGCAAGCATCGTGTACAGTGTGTCGGCGATCATCGTGAGCGCGAGATCGAAGTGGACCTTGAGCAGGATCGGCGAAGAGATCGCGTTGAGGTGGAAGAACTTCACAGCCTCGGCGATCACGTTTTCGACCCGCCAACGGCGAGCATAGTTGCCGACGAGTAGTTCCACCTCGGTGTCGAAGTCGTTGCTGATCAGGAATGTCGGTTTCTCGTGGCCATTGCCTCGAACGATGACCTGACGGAGGTGTCCGTCGTAGCCTTGCAGAGAGATGGTCGAGACGTGAACGAGGGGGTTAGGGAACTTGCGCTTGTCATGGGGGATGTGGATGCGCTGCCAGCCATCAAGATCGCCGACCGCATCGATCATCTTCTCCCCGCGGCGCCGAAGAGTAACGAACTTGACGTTGGCAACGTTGAGCTTGGAGAGCTTGGGGTAGGTGGTGAACCTGGAATCGAAGATCAGCGTTGGATTGATTCCGCGGCGGACCTTGCGCCAGAAGGAGAGGAAGTCGAGCACTTGGTCGTCGGCTTCGAATCTCCGAATGTCGGCATCCGTGTAGAGCATCAGCTTGGACTCGGCATCTTGGGCGATCAACGTCAAGGCGCCCTTCATCGTCTTGTTGCGTGCACCGGCCCAATGCGACTCGAGGGCCGATTCCTCTCCGAAGTGCGGGACAGTGTGGAAGTCCAGGTTGACGATCGCGCCCCCGTAGAGACCGAGGTTGCTGGCCCGCCGAATGAACGCCTTCTGAAGGCGCTCGATGTGGACCGCGTCCAGACCGAACGAGTAGGTGGACATGGACGTGCACTTTGGGAGCACGTTCAAGCCGGCGAAGAGACCAAGCCCGCGGCCAAAGCCGTGTTCGCCGACATGCGCGTAGCGCTCGTCGCCGAGCAACTTGAGGGCGAGCAAGGAAAGCACGTGGCTCAAGGCGGGGATGGCGCTGGTGCCGGGCAGTCCGGCATCCCGCACGGTCCCGCTGAAGTCCATCTGCGCGAGGAATGGAGCAAAGAGAAGCGCCCCCGCGCAGTCCGACTCGAAGTCCTGCCCGTCTAGAGACGAAAGGCTCAAGGCTTCCGCACGCTTGGGGACGGCGGCGCCTTTCACCGTGATGCCCATCTTGAGGCGTGCACGACGGGGAAGCTTGGGGAATCCCTCTTCGGCAAGTACCCGTTCCACGGTCCGGACGCTGATCTCAACGTCTTCTTCAGACAGGATCTGAGCGATTTCACCGGCGGAAAGGTTTGCCCGACGTGCTGTGCAGATTTTCTCGCGGATTTCGCGGGAAACCCTCCAACGGGCGGCCTTGCCTTCAGGTAGCGGCTCCGCGAAGTCGAGCTTGTCGGTCTTGAAGAGGTGGCGAAGCAAGTAGACATACGCCTTCTTGTAGCCGAAGCGTAGGGCCACCGCCCCGGCCGGGATACGTTCGAGGAATGAAGCCCGGAGCGCCTCGTAGCGACGCTGCCAGTCGGCTTTCGGGAACTTGAAGTAGGAGTGATCCATGCCGATTATATATGATATATGGCGGTTAAATGCAATAGCAAAATAGTTTAATTGATCGGGGGCACAAAGCGCATGCGCCGTGCGTGGACGGCTGCCTTTCATTGGCTTCGACGGGCAGGGGCGATTATTGGGCTACTGGGAGCGCCGCGTAGCTGAAGGCTGTGACAGTTTTAGCCGCCAAGTTTCATGTAATGATCCGCCACGCGATATAAGCTTCCGCGTGGTGGTGAGTTTGGCTGCTCGACGAGAACCTGGGCAGATGGGAGGCTAGACTTTTATACGGAACCCGCCTTGCGAAAATCGGTGCTTAGGAGCCATGACCCTAAGCCTGGACCTGCTCAATTCCGATGGGATTCTCTCTTTACTTCGTTACTTCGGACACATGGGACATGGAGGTTCTTGGAGGGCTTCTAGGTTCCAAGAAGGCAAGGGGAGTTCCCCGCCAAGAGTCCCCGAGCCCCTGAGCCGGAACCGGGATCGCCTCCGGCCCAGGGGTTGCGCAGTATCTACCGTCTCCGGGGCGGCTTGGCTCCGGGGGTCGCGGGTCTCGGCGCTTGAGGCGTCTGGGGCGTCTGAACCGCGGGCTGTGCAGTCGCGCTTGGCGTCGTCCCGGGGCTCGCAGGGCATGCGGCGGCGACCGGCGCCGCCTGCTTGACCTCGACCATGGGCTTGTTGCAGCACATGGGGACCGTCTGCGGCTGAGCCGCGAACATCCTCTGCGGGTGCGACTTGTTCACCGAGCACTCGTACGTTATGGCCGGCATCGTATCTCCTCCTTTTCCGCCTTGTCGAACGGAAATCGTCCGCCGAATCTGTTTATCGACATGGGGGTTCACGCCGGGGTCAGAGCCCCTTCAGGATGGAGAGGACCGTGTCCACGTCCGGAGCCTTCCTCAACCGGTAGATCGTCTGCTGGTTGCACAGCTTCCGTCTGGACCACAGCGGGACCTCGTAGCCGGGCCTGTTCTCAGGCATGAGGGAGAGGAAGACGATGTACACGCGCTCCTGGATGGAAGAGCCGGTGGGGATGCCGTCGTGAGAGATGCCCAGCGCCAGCCGGCGCTCCGAGATGCCCGCGACCCGGTGGTGGATGAAGGCCAGGCCTTCCCGCAGCTCCAGCGAGGAGAGCTTGATGCCTTCACGGACTTCCTCGGCGATGTCGGCGCTCTTCGCGGCGACCTTGCCGGAGCCGTGCAGGGCCTTGGGCACGAGGATCTGGGCGGCGTCCGCCAGGCTGGCGCATGCCAATCCAATGACGATGGGGGTCTTGGCAAGGGCCTTGAACCCTGGAGCCGGCCCAGGAACACCGGCATCTTCCCTGGGGAACCACTTGCCGCACCTGCTGCACCCATAGGTCGATACCGAGTCCGACAGGCGGGCCTTGTCCAAGGGGAGCCCGCATCCGGGGCAGAGCGCCGCCGGGCTCGGCTTCACGCCGCTCGGCGGGTCAGCATGCTTCTCAGGTTCTTCAAGAGGCATCGCAGCTCCTTGGCGGTATATCCCAGCCGGCCGGGGCGGTGCGGGATGTCGGAGACGCCCTCCAGCCGGTGGAGGGAATCAAGCCTGATGCCCAGCATCCGTCGGGCTTCCTGTCTCGTCACGACGCATCTGCGCAAAGGGCTCACGGCTTCCTCCTTCTGGCGGCGGATCCTTCCAAATCGGAGGCGGGCCTGTCTTCGAACAGGAATTCGCCCGAGTAGGCCTGGATCAGCTCGCGGATCCTGGGGTCGCCCGGATGATGGGTCAGGGCGCGCTTGAGGTAGTCCAAGGCGAGCCGTCCCCTCCCCATGTCCCAGAGGCATTGCGCGATCCGCAGCAGGCTCTCAAGGTCTTCGGGGTGCGTCCGGAGCCGTTCGTCGCACCAGGCCACCATCTCGTTGAGCCGTTCGCGGGAAGCCTTGTTCGTCATCTCGCGGGGCCCGTGCCTCGCCGCGGAGCGGCGGCTCCGAAATGGATGCCCAGCCCGGCGTCGGCCGCCATCTCCTTGAAGCGATTCAGCGCCGCATCCGGCGTGCGCTCGGCGGCGGGGAGCTCCAGGCAGAACAAGTCGCTGCGCGGCGTCGCCTGCGTGAGCCCGCGGACGGTCTTGAGCTTCGCGACCAGGTGCCGGGCCACGCGGATCCCGAAGATGCGCTCAGTCACGGGACGGACCTCGACGATGCCGGGGCCCCAGGGCGCCCCCGGCTCACGGGATTCGGCCGGCGGCGCGGTCGAGGCTGGAGGTCGAGCGTCCCGGCCGCCTTCGGCAAGGGCGTTGGCGGCCGGCGGCGAGGGCTGGTCTGGGAGCTGGGTATTCATGTAATCATGCGAGATACCCCGCCCCTTGGGGCGGGGAGGGATAGCATCCTCTCCGCGTGTTTAGCGGACCTGCTCGATGCGTCAGCATCGCTACCTCTTCAAAGCCCCGGGCCTTGGCCCGGGGTTCTTTACTTGGAAATATGAGAATATGAAGATAATATCATATTTAGGGCAAAAAAAATCACTCCCGGCCCAGCCGGCTCAAGAGGATCTCGCTCTCCTCCAGCCTCCTCTTGAGGATCTCCGCGATGGGGCGCAGGACGGAGAAGATGTTCCGGTCCTTGATGGAGTAGTAGACGTTCGCCTTCTCCTGCCGTGGACTCAGGATGCCCGTCAGCCGCAGGATGGCCAGATGCTTGGAGAGCCCTGACTGCTCGATCCCCAAGTCGGTCGCCATCTGGCCCACCGCGGCTTCGCCCTTCTTGAGGTACTCGATGATGGCCAGGCGGGCTGGATGGGCCAGGGACTTCAAGAAGTCGGCCTTGAGCTTGAAGACCATCTCGTCCGCGGTCAGCTTGCCTTCGATGGGCATGGGCTTGTTCCGGCAACATTATAGCATGGTGCCCGTCAGGGGTCGCGCTACTTGCGGCTCGTACGGCGGGCGTGTTAGGATATGGCCATGGCACACCCAGACGCCGGCAAGCTCCCGAAGCAGGTCATCAACATCCGCCACTACGAGGAGGAGTTCAAGTCCCCCTCCGAGCCCCTGGCGAAGGTCAAGTTCGGCACCTCCGGGCACCGCGGCAGGCTGGGAGGCGGGTTCTGCCGGCTCCACGCCCAGGCCATCGCCCAGGCCGTGGCCCGCTTCCACAAGGAGAAGGGCATCGAGGGCCCCATCCTGGTGGGCGGCGACACCCGCCTCATGGCGCAGCGCACCGCGAGGCTGTGCGCCGAGGTCCTGACCGCCAACGGCATCCCGGTCATCCTTGCCGACATCCCCCTGCCCACTCCCGTCTTTTCGTCCGAGATCATCGCCGGCACGGCCATCGCGGCCTTGAACGGCACCGCTTCCCACAACCCGCCCGAGGACATGGGCCTCAAATACAACCCGCCCCACGGCGGCCCGGCAGGCACGGAGACGACCTCCGTGATCGAGAAGTTCGCCAACGAGTGCCTCGATGATCCCAAGAAGATCAAGAAGCTCTCCCTGCGCAACCCCAAGGCCCCGCCTCTGCTCAAGACCGCCGACATCGTGCGGCCCTACGTGGACCGCCTCGCCAAGGTCGTCGATCTGGGAGCCATACGCTCCTCGGGCCTGAGGATCGGCATCCATCCTCTGGGAGGCGCCTCCATCCCGTTCTACCGCTGCCTGATGGAGGCCTACGACCTCAAGGACCTCGACATCGTGGACAAGACCATCGACCCCACCTTCGGCTTCATCCCCTTGGACCACGACGGCAAGATCCGGATGGACCCGTCCTCGAAGTACCCGATGTCCCCGCTCCTGGACCTCGTCAAGAAGGGGAAATACGACTTCGTGGGCGCCTCGGACCCGGACGCTGACCGCTTCGGCACTGCCACGGCGTCCGCGGGCCTGGTGAACCCGAACCACGCCCTGGCCATCCTCTTCGACTACCTCCTGACCCACCGTCCCGAGTGGCCCAAGGACCTGAAAGCCGGCCGCACCATCGGCACCACGCACCTCATCGACCGCATCGCCGCGGCCCGCAACCGCCAGGTCGAGGAAGTCGACGTCGGGTTCAAGTACTACGTGGAGGGCATCCGGGCGGGCCGCTACGCTCTCGCGGGAGAGGAGAGCGCCGGGCTCTCCGTGTACCGCTGGACTACCGAGAAAGACGGCATCCTCGCGGTCATGCTCTTGGCCGAGGTCATGGCCAAGACCGACCGGGACCTCTTCGACATCTACAAGGAGCTCGCGGCCAAGCACGGCGAGCCCGCCTACCGCAGGCTCGACATCCCGGCCGACGCCGCCGCGACTGCCAGGGTGAAAGCCCTGAAGGCCGCGGCCTTCTCGGGCGCGAAGAGCCTGGCCGGCGAAGCCGTGACGGGCGTGAGGGACACGGACGGCATCAAGCTCTACATGAAGGACTCCTGGGTCCTGGCCAGGGCGTCGGGCACCGAGCCCATCGTCAAGCTCTACGGCGAGAGCTTCAAGGGGGAAGCCCACCTCAAGGCTCTCTTCGCCGAGAGCGCGGCTCTCTTCGGCCTGCAGGGGGCAGGCGTCCACGCCTGACTCCGTCCGCATCCGCAGGGCCCGTCCTCAAGACGCCGGAGCCATGCGGCGGCTCCTGGAGCTGACCTGGCGGCGCGCGTTCGGCGCCCTGCTCTCCCCTGCTGCTCTCCGGGAGGTCTCGCAGCGCTGGCACAACGAGGCTCACCTTGCCGGTCAGACCAGCCTGCGCGACTGCTTCTTCGCGGTCGCGGAGGCGGGGTCGAGGAAGGGCCTTGCCGGCCTGGGCCGCCTCCTCGGGCTGGTTACCGCCACCCGGACCGGCAGGCGCGCGGTCTTCCTCAATAGGCTCTACGTGCGTCCAGGGCGCCAAGGCGGCGGCCTGGGGGAGAGGCTCCTGTCCGCGGCGTGGAAGGCGTTCCCCGGCGTCCAGGGCATGCGCCTCGAGGTCCTGAAGGACAACGGCCGCGCCATCGCCTTCTACCGCAGGCACGGGTTTCGGGTGACGGGCTCCAAGGCGGTCCGGCTCGAGGCCGGGACCTTGCGCCTGGCGGTCATGAAGGCGCGGCGGGACCGTCGCTTTGTCGCGTCCGTCAAAGGGACATAGCGGAAACGGCGGCGATCCGGGGACCAAGCAGCCGGTGCTCCGCCCCGGTGTAAATCACCAGGCCGAAGGGGGATGAGTCTTCGTAGTCTTCAAGGAAGCGCTGCATGCCTGAGAGGCTGACCGATGAGAGGCTGGCGGCCGCCTTCACCTCCACGGGCAGGAGCCTCGCCCCCCGCGAGAGCACCAGGTCCACCTCGCTGCCCGTGTGGGTCCGCCAATGGTGGAGCTCCAGGCGGTCGGCGCCGGCCCAAGCGGCGGCGCGGACCTCATTGGCGACCCAGGTTTCGAAAAGGGCGCCCAAACGGCCGGCATCCCGGGCCTCCTCCCAGGTGGAGACCCCCGCCAGGAAAGCGAGCACCCCGGAATCGCACCAGTAGCCTTTGGGCGCCTTGACGAGACGCTTGCCCAGGTTGCGATGATAGGGCGTCACCCGGAACCATTGGCAGGAGCCTTCAAGGAGGCGCAGGTAGTTCTGCGCCGAGGAGAGCGGAACACCCGCGTCGCGGGCCAGATCGGCGAGGGACAGGATCCCGCCGCTCCTCCAGGCGGCCTGGGTCATGAACCTGAGGAAATCATCGGAGGCCCCGAGGCGGCGGACCGGCAGAACGTCCTTCTCGAGGTACAAGGCGCGGTAGCCGCGCATCCATTCCCGCCACGACTCCGCGTCTTGGGCCTGCCATGCTGGGGGAAGGCCTCCCCGCAGGACCCTGCGCTGGAGCGTCTCGCGAAGCGTCCCCGGGACCGGAAGGAGGCGCAGAGCCGCCGCGACGTCTGGCGCGGCCAACAGTCCCTCCCAGTCGAGCGGATCGCGGTCCTCAACCTCCGCGAGCGTCAGGGGGCCAAGCTCCAGCACCGCCGTCCTCCCAGCCAAGGCGGAGGCCTTTCCCGCCGATACGATCTCCGCTGCTGAAGAGCCGGTGAGCAGGAATCTGGCCATGCGCCGGTCGCGGTCGATGGACCGCTTCACGCGCAGGAAAAGCTCTGAAAACCGCTGGACCTCGTCGATCGTGAGGCGCTCGGCTTGGTCGAGGAACGTTTCCGCGTCGGAGCGTGCCGCGGCAAGAGTCTCGGGATCGTCGAAGGTAAGATATTTCCTGCCCCGCGCGATCTTGGTCTTCTCGACGAGGGTCGATTTCCCCACTTGCCTCGCCCCGCAAAGAAGCATGCAGGGGAACTTGCCGAGCAGCCGTTCCAGTCGGGCCTCAAGGCTTCTCCTGATCATGTTGAAAGTATACACGATTTGTGGTGATTTTCAAGGCCCCGGTGCCCCCGCGCCTGCGCGCTCCTTCTCTGGCGCCAAGCCATTTGTTATCATAACGAGGGCCGGCGGATGCTTCCAGCCTCGCGGAAAGGGAGGAGCGAGAACGATGAAAACGGGCGATTTTATCAGGCTGATGGACAAGACGAGGATGTACGACCTGACCCAGCCGCTCAGCGTCCACACCCCGCCGTGGCCGAGCTACATCCCTCTCTCGGTGCAGTACTTCAAGCGGATCGCGGGCGCCCACATGGGCCAGGGGGCCAACGGCCAGGTCATCACCACCAGCAACCATGTCGGCACGCACATGGACGGCGAGATCCATTTCCACGCCAGCGGCCGCACCATCGGCCAGGTGCCGATGGCCGAGTGGGTGGGACCGGGCGTGGTGGTGGACATCTCCAAGGACGTGGGAGACTACGGCCTCTACGAGCCGGAACTCCTCAAGAAGCGGGCGGACATCCGCAAAGGCGATATCCTCATCATCAACACCGGCTACCACCGCTACGCCTGGGACCAGAGGGAATCCGACGAGGTCCGCTACTTCGTCAAGCATCCGGGACCCGGCCCGAGGTTCCATAAGTGGGCGCTGGCCATGAAGTTCAAGTGGATCGGGGTGGACTGCGGCAGCGCCGACCATCCCATGAACACCATCATCCGCAACTGGCACCCCAAGCTCTTCGCCGAGGCGGAGAAGAAGCTCATCGCCAAGTACGGCCAGGCCTGGGACCAGA
>JACQWX010000073.1 GCA_016209035.1 Elusimicrobiota bacterium
CGAGAACTCGACAACCGTCTATGGCTGACCGCCAAGTGGCTCAATGGGTCATGCACGCGGCATCAGGAAGACCGTCGGTAAGCCGTGTGCTTGAAAATTGCATGCACGGTTTGAACGGGAGGATTAGGAAACCGGGTCCCTAGGGGGATACCGGCGCCTGAACTTTACCAATGAAGAGCTACAAGTTTCCCGTCGTCATCGAGCTAGATGAGGACGGCTATTACATCGGCATCGTCCCGGATTTGAAGGGTTGCCACACTCAGGCCCGGACCCTCGTCCAATTGGAGAAGCGACTGAAAGAAGCCATCGCGCTCTGCTTGGGTGCCGAGCGAAAAACCTTCCATCAGAACAAGTTCGTGGGACTCCACCAAGTTGAATTGACTGCTTGACCAGGCTGACTGTCGTATCATCGACCCAGATGGCCAGAATTCTTCGCCATCTGGGTTTCGAATTGGTACGGCAGAAGGGAAGCCATGCATATTTCAAGCATCCCGATGGGAGAGCCACCGTCGTCCCAATGCATCGCGGAGAGGACTTGGGCCGGGGCCTGATCCGCGCCATCCTGCGGGACATCGAGATTGCTCCCGATGAATTTGAGCGGTTTCGCAGGGAACCGAGAGCCTAACATTGGCTAGAGCTGTCCGCGCCCGCGGCCAGCTCGACGAGGTAGCGGCAGCTCAGCCATGCGTTGATAGGCATAGCCATGACCCTGGCCCCGACTCAAATTTGCTGGTATAATGGTTTCAGGTGAGCCCGACCGTCTTTCGGTACAAGAGCTACAGGTTTTACTTCTTCTCCCGAGAGGAGAAGCGGATGCATGTCCACGTTACTTGTCCCGACGGAGAGGCCAAGTTCTGGCTGGAGCCCACTGTGTCGTTGTGCCATAACTACAGGCTCTCTCCGCGTGCCCTAAGGGAGCTACAGGCAATCGTGGCGAGGAGAAAAGATGAGATCGTCCGTGCTTGGGAAAAATACTTCGCGAGCTGAAGTCCAGGACATCTCCAGACATGGCATCTGGCTTTATGCCAGGGGCCAGGAATTTCTACTGCCATTCAAAGAGTATCCATGGTTCAAAACCGCGAAAGTTTCTGCCGTCTACAACGTCAAGCTGCTACACCGTTCCCATCTTTACTGGCCTGACCTGGACGTGGACCTCGACATTGAGTCGCTTGAGCAACCAGAAAAGTATCCGCTTCTGGCCACAGGCATGCCTAACATTGGCTAGAGCTGTCCGCGCCCGCGGCCAGCTCGACGAGGTAGCGGCAGCTCAGCCATGCGTTGATATGGGGCTACTGCGAGAGGCATTGAATTCGTCGCCGGGGCCTGCTATCCTTTAACTATGACGACAAAGCAGAAGGTCATCAATGCGGTCAGGAGCCTGCCAGCTTTGCCTTGTCGATAGCCTTGACGGTATGGCGGTGCATGCCGAAGAGGGTGGCGACCGCCTTGACTGCAGCGACCTTGCAGATTTCGTGAACGAGAGAGCCCCGAGCCCGCGTGACACGCGGACCTCGCACGTCGGCGAACTCCAAGGCTTCGGTTTGGATCCCGCAGTCGGAACAGTCGACGCGGTAGCGGTCGAACCGGATGAAAGTCTGGTGCTGCCACAACATCAGGTGGCGCAGCTCTTGGGGGGAATGGTCGTAGCCACTTGGCACAAAGCGGCCGCACTTGCCGCAGATGTAGCCTTCGCGCGTACGTTCGAGGTGGAGCCTCACCGCGCTACGGCCCGGCGCCCCCCCGAGTTGTTCTATGTGAGTTACACGGTACCCTTGAATTTCAAGCAAATGTTAGGGCGCGGTCCCGCGGTAGCAATCCAGGCTAGGAATTGGAGGAATCCCTGGATTAGCGCCGCCGCCGCGGGGGCGCGGGCCTGCCCACCTGATAGGGCTTAGGCTGCGAGAACCTCCCCTCGCTGCCGAGCAGGTCCACGAGGGCGACCCTCCCCCAGTAGGTCCCGGCCCGCAGGTTGAGGGCGGACGGATCGAATGTCACGTCCGGATCGAAGTACTTGTCGAAGACCACCTCGGAGAAGTCCTGGGTCGGGGAGAGCTGCACGCGGTAGGCGGACACCGGGACGCCGATCTTCACCTTCTGGATGTCCTCCGTGATCGCCGCCAGGCTCGCGGCCTTGGGCGGCTCAGCCGCCACGCCGGGGAGGGGCTTGACGTCCGGGGGCTTCCATCCCAGGAGGGAGGCGGCCTCGGAGATCTGGCCCGCGCGGATGCTGAAGTCCCCCAGGGTCGAGATGGGCACGGAGACGCTCGGCGCCGCTCCCAGGGCGATCTCCATCCCTTTGCCGGCCTCGATGTCGACGGTCTTTCCCGCAGCCTTGACCGCGGCCTTGCCTTCGAAGACCGCGACCACGGTGGTCTTGTTGTCGCGGACGGAGGCCATGTACCTGGTCCCCTTGCCCGACGGCGTGATCACGGCCCCGGGGGTGTGGATGACGGCGTTCGAGGCCATGATGGCGCCCCTGGTGAGCTCGATGTCGTAGGCCTTGTCCGCCGGCTTGATGACCGCCATGGAGTTGGCGTTCAAGCCCAGGGTCTCCTTGTTGAGGAACTCCACCACCGCCGTGGCGTTGGCGAGCGTGCGCAGGACGTCCCCTTGGAAGAGCTGCATCCTCTCCTTCACGTTCTCCCACTTCACGGTCTGGCGGCGGCGCACGAGGACCTCGTTGCGCATCTGGATCAAGGTCGCGGCGCGCATGGTCTCCTTGATCATGCCCACCGGGATGCGAAGGATCATGCCCGGCAGGGCCACGGTCGGATCCTTGGAGGGCAGCTTGTTGTGCTTGAGAATCTGGTCCCATTTGGCGGGGTCCTTCAGGAACTTGTTCGAGATGCTCCACAGGGTGTCGCCCGGCCGGACCTCGACCATCTGGAAGGCCTCGCTCATCTCGACCTGGGCGTCGGCAGTCGGCGAGGATGCCAAGGCCAGGGCCAGGATGCCGGCGAGCGCCGTCATTTCGGCGCGGCATCCTGTTGGGCGCCGGCGGGGGACGACTTCGGGAGCGTGAAGGAGAACCGCGACCCGCCCTGCGCCACGGCCTCGGCCCAGATCTTGCCGCGGTGGGCCTCGATGAAAGCCTTGGCCACGGTCAGCCCCAGCCCCACCCCGCCCCCCTGGGCTCCCGCCGCGCGCTCGAACTTCTTGAAGATGCGCTGCACGCTGCCCGCGGGGACGCCGATGCCCGTGTCCGTCACGGTGACCTCCTGGGAGGTCCCCCCGTCCGTGACGGCGACCGTGACGGAGCCTGCCGGCGTGAACTTGATGGCGTTGACGATCAGGTTCGTGAGGACCCTCTCGATCAAGGCCGCGTCGAACGCGATGGGCGCCTCGCCGCCGCCGACGACGGACAACGCCAGCGCCCTCTCCGCGGCCAAGGGCGCCAGGATGGCCACGACCCTCGAGGCCACCTCCGAGAGCCTGGCCGGGGCCGGCTGCGGAGCCAGGCGCCCGGCTTCGATGTTGGCCATGTCGAAGGCGTTGCCCATCGCGATGACCTGCAGCACCAGGGCCTGGTTCATGAAGGCGAGCGATCTGCGCTGGACGTCCGTGACCGGTCCGCCCGCGCCCTGGAGGAGGGCCTGCGCGTGCTGGCTCGCCAAGGCCAGGGGGCCGCTCATGTCGGCGGTGATGTTGTGCAGGAACTCGTCCTTCATCCGTTCGAGCTCCTTCTCGGCGGTCGCGTCGTGCAGGCCGGTCACGAGGCCGAGGACCTCCTTCGTCTTTGGCGAGAAGACCGGCTGCTGCGTGACGCGCAACCACTGCCGCTGGACCGCAGTCGAGAGGTCGACGTCGGCGAAGCCCTTCCCTTTCACGGCGGCCGGTCCGCGGACGATGGCGTCGCGAAGCTTCGAGGCCGGCAGGGCGTCGGTCACGGTCTTCCCGGTCAAGTCGGCATCCAGGGGGACCCCGATCAACTCCCGGGAGCGCCGGTTGGCCAGCTGGATGGTGTCTTGGACGTCCGTCATCAGGATCCCGTCCGAAATGGAGAAGAGGATGGCCTCGGTCTTGTGCTGGGCCAGGAGGATACGCTGAACCTGCATCTCGGCGTAGGCCTTGAGCTGGGCGGTCATCTTGTTGAAGGTGTCGGCGAGGTCCCGGACCTCGTCGCGCGTGGTGATCGAGACCTGGGTGTCGAACCTTCCCTGGGCCACAGTCTCCGCGGCCTTGCTCAGGACCAGCAGGGGCGCCGCGAGCCTTTTCGCCAGGAACCCCGCGCCCACGACCGCCACTAAGGCCACGACGACCAAGGTCAGCATGGTGCTCTTCTTCATCTCCGCGACCCCGGCATAGGCCTCGGAACGGGCCTGCAGGATGAGGATGGCTCCCCCGACGTTCGACAGCGACTGGGCGGCTCCCACGAGGTCGCGCTGCGTAATCGCCTCCGACACCACGCTGGGAGACTTGAGGGCGTTCTGCACCAGGGCCCAACTCGGCATCTCGGTGCGCGCGGCATCGTCCAGGCGGCCCTCGGGGAGGAACAGGGGCTCTCCCGCCCCGTTCACCATGACGACGAAGCCTGTCCCGCCGATGTTCTCCGTCTCGAGGCTGGCCGCCAGATTGCTCAGGGAGACGTGCACGCGGCCCGCCATGTTGTTGGCCAACGGGAAGTAGATGTCCAGGGAGGGGGGGTTGTCGCCCAGCCACAAGGTGTGCTTTCGGGTGGTCAGGTAGCGCTTGAAGCCGGGATCCTCGGCCCGGGAGACCGGCGCCGCGCCGGCCGCGACCTCGGGGAAATGGAGGACCTCCCTGCCGTCCGGGCTGACGAAGGAGATCTCCTGGACGTCGGGGTTGGTCGCCATCGCCGTGCGCACCAGCTCGCTCTTGTCCTCCCAGGTGAGGTTCTTCTGAAGGGAGGAGAAGAGGAAAGCCATCTGGTAGTCGTAGAACTTGAAGAAGGAGTCGACTTGGGCCGCCAGCTTCTCCGCCATCTTCGTCTGCAGCTCCAGGATGGAGTTCTCGATGTTCACCTCGCTGACATGGATGGCGCGGTAGGCGAAGAACAGGACGGGGACGAGCGCAAGCGACACCATGACGGAGACGAACTTGGGGAACAGGCCGAATCTCATGTTCATATCAACGATACAAACCTCGCCATCCGTTGTCAATCAGGCGCCAGGCCGCCCGCGCCAACCCCCGGAGCGAGCCGGCCCGTCCGAAGTGGCCGATGCAGCGCGCCGCCGCGCGCGGCCGGCAGTAGAAACGGTTGAGCAACTCGCGGCGCAAGGCCAGAAGCCTGCCCGCCGGCACCGGACCGCCGGCGATGGCCGGGAGGGAGTAGGCCCCGGCAATGCCCCGCTCGTCGACCGTCATCCCCGACCTCTCCAGGTCGCGGCGCAGGGCCGTGCCTGGGAATGGGGCGGGGAAGGTGATCTCCAAGAGGTCAGGGTCGACGCGGAGCAGCCCCTCGAACGACCGGAGTATCCGACCTTCGTCCTCCCACGGGAACCCGATCATCAGGTAGCCCAACGACAGGATCCCGCGGTCCCTCAGGAGCCGGACGGCCCGGGCCGACTGCGAGACCGTGTGGCCCTTGCGCGCCAGGCGCAGGGTCTCGTCGCTGCCGCTCTCCAGGCCGAGGCTCACCCCCCAGCACCCGGCCCCGCGCATCCACCCGAGGAGCTCCGGATCGACGGTGTCCGCCCTGCTGTTGCAGACCCACCGGACACGCAGCCCCGAGTCGACGATCCCCCGGCAGAGCGACCTGACCCAGCCCCGGTCCACCGTGAAGGTGTCGGCGTGCAGGAGGAAATCGGAGATGCCGAACCGCTCCACGCAATCTCGCAACTCGCGCACGACCGAGCCCGGCTCCCTCAGCCACACGCGCCGGCCGCTCTTGCGCGGCGCCAGGCAATAGGAGCACTCGAAGGGACACCCCCGGCCCGCGACGACGACCGCCTGGGGAGCTCCCGTGTCCGACCGGGTGTAGAGCCCGTGGTCGAGCAGATGCCTGGCGGGCCTGATCTCCGGGTCGAGGGAAGGGGCGACCGGAGACGCGGAGTTCACTCGTACGGCGCCCTCCCGCCGCCATGCGGCTCCAGGGACCGTATCCCAAGCACCCGCGGCCGCGAAGCGCGAGAGTGAGTCTTCGGGACGCTCGTACAGGATGGCGTCGAATTCGGGCAGGCTCTCCAAAGAAGAGCCGGGCGCCAGGTCGAAATCCGCGCCCCATGCCGCGACCTCTACGGACGACAGCTCCCGGCGGACCTCGCGCACGAACCCGGCGTCTCCCGCCAGGGACGGGACCGTGGTCTGGATGACGATCAGCCGGGGAGCGCGCGACCGGATGCGCTCGAGGGCGGCGCGCCGGGGGAGACCTTCGGCCTGGGCGTCCAGGATGGAGCACTCCCAGCCGGCGGACTCGAGCACGGCGGCGCAGATGGCGAGGTCTGCGGGCTCCCGGATGGTGTGCAGCAGGAGCCCGGCCGTCGCGCTCTGGCACCTGTCTTCGCGGATGTAGGCTCCCGTGGGCGGGACGAGGAACAGGGCCCGTTCCATGCCGGGGATCAGCGCGGCCGGCCGCGGAGCATGGCGTGGTACTTGGCCGCGTCCGCATGGGTCGGGTCGAGGCTGAGGGCGGCCGTCAGCTCGCGCCGGACACGGGTCCAGTCCTTGTCCCAATAGAGGACCGCGAGGTTGAAGTGCGTCTGGGCGAGCGGGTGGAGCCGCAGGGACTCCAGGTACCGCCGCTCCGCCGCCGCGGGGTCGCCGGTCTTCTCGCAGAGCACGCCTAGGTGCATCATGGCTTCGGCCGCGCCCCGGCTGATGCTCCCCTTGAGCTCAGGCAGCGCCCTATACTCCTCGGCCAGCCTCAGCATCTCGTCGTAGAGGGCGACGGCGGCCTCGTAGTAGGGCTTGGCCTCGGCCGGGGCGCCGGAGGAGAAGACGACGTAGCCCAGCAGGGTAGGCGCCTCCGGGAACATCCAGTGCATGGACCACGAGCGATTGAGCAGGGCCGACGCGGCCAAGGCCTCCCCGGCCTTCGAGGCCTCCTCAGCCTCGAAGTAGAGGGCCCGGGAGTAGTCGCTGACGATGTCCGAAGTGAAGAAATCGGGCTGGGTGTCGTAGCGATAGTCGCCCCTCAGGACGAAGAGGTCCCATGGCCGACCCATCGGGACGCCGCGCGACGCGGCGGGCCCGAGGGCGGAGGCCATCCCGTTCTGCCGCCGAGGCCGGATCTCGGGGGGGACTTCCGCGTCCGGCAGCGCGAAGACCGCGGGGTTGGACCCGATGAACCGCGCCCACTGCGCCGCATCCCTCAAGGGGCTCAAGGCCAAGCCCGGATCGCGGCGGCGCCAGCCCTCCCGATACCAAGGCGACCCTGCCAGGCCCTGGGCCACCACATCCACGTCAGGCCGCCAGCCGTGCAGGGCCTGGTAGTGCCAGAGGGAGTAGAGCTGGACGTCCTTCTTGGCGACCAGGACACCTCCCGGCGGCACGCAGCGCAGCACGTTCTTGGCGTAATCGTAGGAGAAGAGATGCTGCCTGCGGCCCATGCGTCCGGCCAGACCCCGGCTGAAGGGGACCACGGCCAGCGCCAGCACGGCCAGGCAGGCCAAGGCCTGCCGGCCCCAGGCGGCGCGCCTGGCGGCAACACCTTTCCTGAAGCCGCCAGGCACGGCGGGCCCTCCGGCCTCGACGCCGCGCCATTGCGCGCCGCGGCCCCCGGCCAAGGCGCTCAAGCCGAAGGCTGCCCACAAGGCCAGGATCAGGTCCGACGGGAGGTAGTGAGGCTCCACGATGGCCAGGGCGTGGGGGTTGGGCGGCATGTTCGCCAGGAACAGGAATAAGGGGCCGCCCCACCAATAGGCGGCCGCGGCGCCGAGAAATATCCTGTTGTCCGAGCGGGAGAGACTCGCGCAGCCCAGCACCGCGGCCAGCAGGCCCACCAGCGAGAAGCTGTCCCAGAGGTGGCGGCCGTAGACCACCAGGTTCGGGACGAGGAGCTCGCCCTTGGCGTAGCTCTTGGAGAGCAGGTCGAGCGTCCCGCCGTATCGGCTCCTCAGGAGCGTCTCCTTGAGGTTGGCGAGCTCGGCGGGGTGGTTCCAGTCGAGCCAGGGATGGGCCGACGAGCGGATAGGGAGATAGAGGTCGAGCGAGAGGCCGAGCCCCGCGAAGGCCAGGCTCCACAGCGCCCATCTTCCCTTGCGGCCCGCCGGTGCGCGCCAGAGCGCCGTCCCCACGATGAGGAGCGCGAGCAGGGCCTTGGAGTCCGTAAGCGCCAGCGCCGCCGGGAAGCACGCCAGCGCCAGCATGGCCCAAAGGCCCTTGACCCTCGACGCATCCTCCTCGGGCCCCAGCGCCATCCAGAGAAGACCCGGCGCCCAGAGCACGAGGTCCATGCGGTTGGTGAGAGCCAGGCCGTAGAGGAAGCAGAAGCCCAGCCAGAGCCTCTCGCCGTAGCCTTCCCGCAGACGCCAGGCCAGCGCAAGGACGGCGACGGAGGCCAGCATCCAGAGGCTGTACATCTCGGGAACCATGCAGACGGACCAATAAGTGGGATTCAAACCCAAGAGGATCGCCGCGCCGAGCGCCGAGACGACGCCGAGACGACGACGGCATATAAAGAACAGCAGGCTCAGCGCCGCCGCTCCCGCGGCGGCGGACAAGAGGTCCATGCGGTACGCCCTGTTCCCCAGGGGCAGGACTTGGATCGCGTGCCCGAGCAGGATGTAGAGCGGGTAGCCGGTGGGATGGGAGACGCCCAGGGTCGCGGCGCTCGTCGTCATCTCGCCGGAATCCCGGTAGAGAGGCAGGCCAGGCGGCATGTTCCACACATAGAGCCCGAAGAACGCGGCGAAGACCAGGGCCGCTCCTCTCATGGCCTCGCCTTCCTCCTGGCCGCGGCCTCGTACTCGGCCAGCTCGCGGTCGCCCGGGGCCAGCTCCGAGGCCTTGCGAAACGCCTCTGCCGCGGACCCCCACTTGGACCCGGACCAGTAGACCGCCGCGAGGTTGCGCCACGCCTGGACCGAGCCCGGGGCCCGGGCGACGCATCGCAGGAAGGCAGCCTCGGCCCCGGGCCAGTCACCGCGCTGGAAGGCCTCGAACGCCATGAGCTCGATCTGGCGGGCCAGGGCGGAATTCAGCCAGAGCGCGTCCGGCGCCAGGACTTGAGCCGCGTCGAGCTCAACCATCGCCTCTTGGACCCTGCCCGCGGCCGCGAGCCCCGCCGCCCTCATCACGGGATAGAAGGCGATCAAGGCCCGGTGCCTGTAGTGCCTCTCGAGGTAGCGCTGCGAATACCTCAGGACGTAGAACTCCCAGAGGTCGGACGGCGGCGTTCCTTTTTTCGGCGCAAGAGCGACCCACGCCTTCTCGGGCTTGCGCAGCAAGCCGACGGCCTTGAGCCTGAACCCCGGCAGCAGCGCGTCGTTGAGCGTGCTGTAGAAGAGCGAGCCTGCCTCGGCCAACGGAGTCTCGATCTCGAGCCGGCGCCTTTCCTTGTCGTCTCGCTGGAGGCGCCGGAAATCAGCGCCGTAGACATTGCGGAACACGAGGCCGCCGCGGTCATGGAGCTCGAGGTCCGGTCTCATGGCCTGGGCTTGGGTCAGGTACGCCAGGGAGTAGAAGGTGTCGTCCCCGCCGTCCATGAAGAGGGCTGCGTTCCGGGGGAGGGTCTTGAGGATGTTCCTTCCATAGTCGTAGGCCGTGAGGTCCCAGCGGGCGGACCAGTCCTGGAACCCCGAGCAGGCCGACAGCACGGGCACGAGGATGAGCGCCCGGCCCGCCCAGGCGGACAGGGAGGTGATGGACTCGAGTCCCGCCGCGATCAGGAAGGCGACGCCCAGCCAGGACGCCAGGTAGAAGCGCTCCAAGGCGTAGCTCGTCTGCGGGTCGAAGGGAGGGTTGCCCAGGGCCAGGAAGCCGGGCCCCATCAGGCCGGCGAGCAGGACCGGGACCCCCAAGGGGAGCGACAAGCCGAGCCGGGGCCAGGCGGCGAGCCCGATGAGAGCCAAGCCGCATCCGGCCGGCCCCAGCTCGCCCGCCGTGAACCTCGCGTACCTCGACGCCTGCGACCACCTCGACACGGGCGCCGCTCCCTCGATGGTGAGGGCGAAAGAGCCGTAGTCCTTCCGCAAGAGCACCCTCATGAAGCGCTCGAGGTTGGTGGGATGCCCCCAGTCCAGGGGCGGGTTAGCGGCGGACCGGACGGGGAGGTAGAGGTAGCACGCCATGCCCATGGCCAGGAAAGCCGCGGCCACGGCCGCGCCCCTCCACCTCCTCCCGAACGGGACTCTCCGCCGGATCGCAGGCCAACCAAGGGCCGGCAGAGCGAGCAGAAGCGTATGATGGTTGGCGAGCCCCAGGCCCGCGGCCAAGCCCATGGCGGCGGCGGGCTTGGCTTCCCAGAGCGAGCCTCGGAACCTTGCCGCCAGCCAGAGCATGGTCGAGAGCGCCAGAAGATGCAGGCCGAACACCTCGGTCACGGAGGATTCGTGCCTCCAGAGCCCGCAGAGCCCGAGGAACAAGACGCCTGCGAGCCTCGCGGTCCGCGAGAACCCGGCCAGCCGCAGGGCCGATGCGAGCACCGCCAAGGCAGCCGCGCTCGACGCCGCGGTCAGGAGATTCGTCCTGTAGGCCCAGCCGCCCCAGGGCACGGCCGCGCCGAGAGCCTTGCCGAGCAGGGCGTGCAGCGGGTAGCCGGGCGCGTGCGCCAGCGACAGGTTGGCCGCCGCCGCGGCCAGCTCTCCCGAATCGCCGAAAGTGACGCTCGGCGCCATGGATGATACGTTGATAAGGAGGAAGGCGAGGAAGACGACGAACGGCTCAACGGCGGGTATCGCTGGAAACATCGGCCTCAACGGATGATGCTACCAAATCCGTGAGTTCCGGGGGTCGCCTAGCCGCCGTGCTCCTGGTTGATGAACAGATTCTCCAGGTCCACGATGGCGTCGTTCTCGATGCCCGTCATGTACTGCACGATCCAAGGGTACTTCTTCCTGTCCCAGGCCGGCCGCTGGGAGGGTGGAGGCTCCGTCATGTAGAGCTTCACGAAGCGGCGGGTGTTCTTGAAGCGCACGATGTCGTTGTCGCCGCAGCTGCGCCTCGCGACCGCGGCTCTCAACTTCGCCTGTCCCGCCTCAGGGAGGTCCTTGAAGATGCCGATGTCGGCCTGAGCGACCCCGCATCGTCCCAGGAACTCGGCGTCCTGGGAGTTGAGGCCCTCGCCCTCCGCGCACCATGCCGGGACGCTCAACGAGGCGACCACGATGAAAAGGCTGGAATAGAACCTCATGAGAGGCCTCCTCAATCGAAGTATAGCCCCGGTTCCTTGACAATTCAAGGGGCAGTGTATACACTACACCGAGCATGAACGGATTGATCAGGGCCGCTTTTCTCTGCGTCCTCCTCTCCGGCCCCGTCCATCCCACCGGTGCCGGAGAGTCCGGGACCGCACTTCCCGGCGGCAAAATCGACTTGAAGGAGGCCCTGCTGGCGGGTGGGGCGGCGGAGGAGGAGATGGCGGCCTATGCGCCCATCGTGGGCGAGGCCATCAAGATACTGGAGAACCTTCCGGACCGCAATCTGATCCATCCCAAGATCAAGGAGATCGTGGACCAAGAGGTCGCCCTCGTCGAGGGGGCCCAGGCCAAGAAGCAGATGGCCGCGGTCCTGACCTTGAGCCTCGGGAACGTGGCCATGCAGATCTCCCGCATCGAGAAGAGGAAGCCGGTCGCCAAGCCGAAGGACGAGATCAAGAACCGGCAGCCCCCGCCGGTCCCGCCCACCCCGATGGACATCAGGAAAGGGGCCAACGAATACGTGACGACCCATCTGCCCGACAATCGGTCGGGATGGAACAACACGGCCTACGACGCCATGCAGGAGAAGGACTACCGCACCGCTTTGAGGGCCTATAAGAAGGTCATCGAGCTCGGCGGGGGGAATCCCGAGGTCTACACCGGCTACGGCAACGCGGCCTATCATCTGGGCGACGCCGAGGGCGCCTACGAGTCCGCGCGGCAGGCGCTGGAGATCGACTTGTCATATCTGCCTGCCGAGGCCCTGCGCAACCTCTCCGAACGCCGCATCCGGGAGGTGTCGCCGTCGAAGAAGATGCTCGAGGACGCGGCCGCTCTGGCGGATGGAGGCGGCAAGCTCCTCGCGGCCGCCGGCCCCTCGGGCTCCCCGGTCGCCGCCGTGGCGGGAGGGCCTTCCGGCAAGCTCGGGCCCCAGGCCGGCGCCGGAGCGCCCGGCATCCCGGCCCAGGCCGTCCGGCAAGCCGAGGACCTCGTGTCCCAGGCCGCAGGGGCCCTGGGCCTGCGCGAATTCGAGCAGGGCGCGGTCCTGGCCGGCCGGGCCGCAACGCTCGACCCGCTCAACGCCCAGGCCTGGACCCTGCGCGCGGTCGCCGACGCCAACCTGGGCAAGCACGGCGACGCGGTCTACGACGCGAGCTTCGCGCTCCTCCTCGTCCCCGGCGACGCCACGGCCCGGCGGATGCGTTCCTGGTCCTTCTCCAAGACCGGCAAGTTCACGGAAGCCCTGCGCGACTCGGACTACGCCCTGGCCAAGGAGCCCGACGACCCCTTCGCCCACTACGACCGGGCGTTCGCCCAGGCCGGGCTGCGCGACCGCGAAGGCGCGCTGGCCTCCTTGAAGAAGGCGGCCGAGCTCGACGAGCGGTTCCAGCGGGTCTTCGACGCCGCCCTCGCCGCGCCCCGGCACTCCGACATGCTGCTCCTCTTCGACCTCATGGGGCCCGGCTCCGGGCTCCCTGCTCCCGGCAGCCGCGCGCAGCGGCGCTTCCCGCGATGGGCGGTCGCGTCGCTCGCGGTCGCGGGGGGGCTGCTCGCGGGCCTCGGGGTCGCGGCCGCGGTCCTCGCTTTCCGAAGGAGAGCCGCCGGGGTCCGCTGAGGAAGACCCATGTTCAGCGACCTGATGTTCACAGGGGCCTACGGGACCGGGACAAAAGACGGGCGCAAACGCCCGTTCTTCGCCTTCGCAGCCAAGGACCTCCCGGAAGTCCGACGCCTCATGGCGGGGATGTTCGTCGAAATCATGGTGGGCCGCGACGTCGACGGCAACCTGGCCTACAAGCTGGCCATCCCGGACCGCAAGACCGACTCCTGGGAGATCGTGCCTGAGCCCAAGGACATCCCCGGGCTGGCGCAAGCCGCCGGCGACTGCGACTGCGTCACCATGGTCAAGGGTTCCGGCGCCGACCACATCGACCTGGCTCCTTTCGCCGCGGGCTTGAGGCACGACTGGAGCGGCCGCTTCTCCGACGCCCTCGACGCCTTCCATGAGGGGCGCGTCGACGAGGCCCAGGGCATGCTGGAGACGCTCTCGCGCGAACGGCCGGATTGGCCCCAGGCGCGGCATTGGATCGGCCGCTGCCGCCGCCAGCGGGGGGATCCCGAAGAGGCGGTGGCCTGCTACCGCGAGGCGCTCGGGCTCTGCTGCCCTGGAGAGCGGAAGGCCCTTGCGCCCTTCGCGGCCGCCATCCTCTCCGACATGGGAGTCGCCTGCAAGAAGAAGGGGGACCAGGGCTCCGCGGCGGTGTGCCTGAGATGGGCGCTCACGCTCAGGCCCAACTACCCGGAGGCCCTGGCGACCTCGGCCGCGCTCCTGGCGGACAACGAGGGCATCTTCATGGACGCGCTCACCCGGATGCTGGCCATCGGCGGATGCGAGGAGATCGCCGGCCGCCTGGCCGTCACCTACGGTCAGGCGATGGGCAAGGACGTCGACGCCGCGCTCGGCGCGGCCAGAGAAGCGGCCCTGACCTACGATATCACGCGGGGCTTGTCCTTGGCGGATCCGCCTCTCACGCTCGAACACTTCTTCTCCGACATCGGCATGGATTAGATATAATGAACCCGAAGGCCCTTTCAATCTTCCGTGGGAGGCACAGCATGACTCGAATCGTGGCGACCGTCATCTCCTTGATCCTCGCGGCGGAGCCGGTCCTGTGGGCGGCGCAGTCCCCTGCGACGGATGCCTCCGGCGCCCCGTCCTCCCTGGGCGCGACGGTCATCACCCCTCCCGATCCGCGGGAAGCGCGGCTCCGGCATCTCGTCGAAATCCTCAATTCCTTGTCGGACGACGACTACGAGCTGGCGCTGTCACAGGCGCCGGAGAAGTCCCGGGGCCCCGAATTCGCCTCCCGCGGCGCGGCCCTGAGCTCGGCCTACCGGACCCTGGCCTGGCTGGAGTACCGCAAGGCGGCCCAAGCCGCTCCCGAGGCCGCCTCGGCGCGCTACACCCAGGCCTACGAGCGCATCTCCGGTCCCAAGGCCGGGGAAGGCCTGGCGGAGACCGGCCGCGAGATCGAGGTGCTCAAGTGGCTGGCCAACGCGGTCCTGAACTATTGGGTCAAGGGCGGAGAGACCTACGTGGGCCGGGCCGTCAAGGCGGACTCGCAAGCGCCGAAGGCCGACCGGACCCTGGCGGCCCTCGATGTCAAGCTCGCCGACGCCGCCTCCGAGGATAGGGCCGAACTGCACTACCAGCGGGGAGCCGTCTACGAGAGTCTCTCCGAGGCCCCGGCCGAGCCCGAAGCCGAGACGGCTAAGCTCGCGAGGAAGGCCGCGCGCCTGCGCAAGCTCGCCGACCTGGTCGGGTCGGTCTCGGACGAGGACTACCGCGAGGCGCTCAAGTCCGCGCCCGCGAGCGCGAAGAACCCGAATCTCGCGTCCCGGGGCAAGGTCCTCCGCTGCGCCTACGCCACCTTGGCCGCGCTCGAGTACCGCCAGGCCGTGAAGGCCGCCGGACCCGAGCCCGCGGCCCGCTACACGGCCGCCTACGACCGGGTGGCGCGGGAGAACGCGGAGGCATTGACCGTCGACCCGGAGACCATGCAGGAGACCGGCTGGGCCATGGACCTCTTCAAGTTCATGGGCAACTCCGTCTTGAATTACTGGCTCCACGGCGGAGAGGACTACATGTCGCGGGGATGGAAGGGCCGCGGCGGGACGGCGGCGCCCGAGGTCTCGCAGGAGGAGGCCGGCGCGAAACTGGGACCCGAGAAGGAAGCAGAGCGTCACTTCGAGCAAGGAGCGGTCTACGAGAACCTCGCCGCGGAGGCGCTCAAGGGCGACAGCCGGGAGGACCTCGCGGCGCTCAAAGCGCAGCGCCTCAAGATGCTCGCCGACCTGCTGGAATCGGTTTCCGACGAGGAATACGCCGAGGTGGTCCGGTCCCTGCCCGCCGACTCGCCCGGCCGGTCGCTGCCCGCTTCGCGCCCCCGGGTCCTCAAGGGAGCCTACACGACGCTGGCGGCCCTGGAATACCGCGCCGCCGCCGAGGCGGCTCCGGGGGACGCCTCGGCGCCCTACCAGGCGGACCTGGAGCGCGTCAGCCGCGGCGGAGCCAAGGACCTGGCCGTCGACCCCGAGACCCTGCAGGAGACCGGCTGGGGGACCAAGCTCCTGGGCCTGCTGGCCCTGGGCGGCATCGGCTACGGGGTCTACGAACTCCAGCGCCGCCGAAGCCGGCCTTCCCGGCCGGGGGCCCAGGCGCCTGGAGGCGGGACCGCCCCGGGGCCCGGCGGCGGTTCCGGGACCCACCGAGCCGTGTCCTGCCCCGACGGGAAGCGGCCCTTGGACGGCGGCTGCGTCAACATCGGGCCTCTGAGCCGCTGCCCGTTTGGCGCCGCCAGCGAGCCGATGCCGGAGCACGTCAGCGAGTGCCTCAGGTCCGGCGACTGCACGATCAGTGAGCATCCGACGACCGTCGACGACACGAAATGCATCAAGTATCGGCGGATCATCCTCCCGCCGCCGACTCCCTGCCCGCCGGGGCAGCAGAAGAAGACGGACGGCAGGTGCATCGCCCAGGTGGTCCGCGTCCCCTATTCGTGCCTTGGGCAGCGGGTCAAGGGCCGCGTCGAGTGCCTCCGCCTGCAACAGCGTTTCCCGGCCTACGAGCGCTCCGCGGGCTGCCCCGACGGGGTCGACGACTATTGCCTCGAACACCTCATCGTGAGCCCGGAGCATGAGCGTCTCCTCGCCGACCGCGGACGCAGGCATGCCGTTTCCACGGAAGCCGCCGCCCTGTACCGGTCGGTGGAAGGCCTGGAGAGCCGGTTGGCCTCCGCGGACGCGGGTCCCGTACGAGCCGGTCTGCACCAGCGGATCGGCAAGGTCTACGAGGAGTTGGCCGCGGCGGCTGAGGGCAAGCCCGGGACCCCGGCTGTCGCGGCGCCCCCTCTCTCGATGCCCGCCGGGCCGGCCGCGAAGGACATGCTGTTCCTGTGGGACGGCAGCCGCCTCGACGGGGAAGTCACCGCGGCGAGCCCGGCGAAGATCGTGCTCAAGACCGACAAGGGAGTGACGGGAGTCAAGCAGGAGAACGTCCGGGCCCTCATCCTGCGCGGCGCCGAAGTGGACGCCGATGCCGAGGGCCTGCGCGCGTCGGCTTCGCAAGGCGCGCTCCCGCTCATCGTCAAGGCTGACGGGACCTCCGCGCGCGGGAGGCTTGCGTCCGTGTCCGGGCAGAAGCTCCACTTCAAGATGTCGGGCGGGGTGTTGAGCCTCTCCCGGGACGAGGTCCGCGCCGTGATCTTCCCGGGCGACGCCAAAAAGCCGCGCTGAATTCTCGCCTAGGCGGTCAGGCCGGCGAAATCGCGCGTCAGCTTGATGCCGAGGCTCTGGAGCACCAGCGCCTGCCGGTCGAAGCGCGATGACGCGGCGGAGGCTCGCAGGTAGCCGCCCACCGAAAACGTCCCCATGCACGGGTAGGAGAAGACGGGCAGGGGATAGTCCGTACCGAACAAGAGGCGTTCGAAGACCTCCGGATGCCGGGCGAGGAGGAACAGGGCCCTCACCCGATTGGGCAGTGTCAAGGCCGAGGTGTCGAGGAAGAGGTTCGGGAAGCGCTGGAGGAGCCCCAGCACCGTCGGGAGATGCCTCTCGACCACGCCGAGCCCGGAACTGCCGCCGTGCGCGGCGATGACGGTGACGCCCTCCTCCAGGGCCGGCACGAGCCTTCCCGGGTCGCCGAAGGCCTGCTCTCCCGCGATGACCGCGAACTCGTGGCCCACGTGCGAGAGGAGGGGGAGCTTGAGCCGTCTGAGCGCCTGATAGAACGGCCTGAAGCGCGGCAGGGCGGGGTCGAAGCCCTGCGCGTTGGGCAGGGTCTTGATGAGCACCGCGCCCAAGGCCTTGCAGCGCTCCAACTCGTCGAGGGCGTCCCTGCGCATGGGATTGACGGAAGGCCCCGGCATGAAGCAGCCCCGGCCTCGGCACGCTTCGAACGCGGCGTCGTTGGACACGAGGAACTCGGTCCTGGCCGCGTCGAGCCTGCCGTCCTCGCCGTAGACCCCGTCCATGGCCAGGACCACGGCCTGAGACACATGGCAGGAGGACCTGAGCTCGCGCTCGAGGTTCTCGACGTAGCGCCGGTTCGAGCCTTCCGGGTCCGCCGGCGAGAGCCCTTGCATCCGGCACACGAGCCTTCCCAGCGGGCCCCGGAGCATCCTTCGGGAGACCCTGCACCCGTTCTCCGGGGCGGGGAGAGCCGCCAGATGGACGTGGACATCGGTCATGTCAGCTGCAGCCCGCTTCGCGGGATGCGGTTCCTAATCATACCAAAGGGACGGTTATCCACCGACATATCTTACGCGATGTCAGTGGATAACTCGGCCTGGGACGAACCTGGGGCGCCAGCGCAACCCGAGTCCTCTCCTGGACCCGGCTGCAGGGAAAGCTCAGCCTACTTCGCTTCCTTCTTGTGGCACTTCATGCAGCCGGCCTGCGCCTTGAAGGCTTTCTTGCCGTCGTGGCATGCGCCGTAACGGCCGTCGAGCACGGGCACCTCGGACTCCTCGCCGACGCGGCCGGTCAGGGCGTCCAGGGAGAAGAGCCGGACTGCGCCCCCGCGCCGCGCCCAGGAACCTCCACGGCAGGAAGGCGGTCGGCAGGAGCGCCGCGGCTCCGGTCTGCAGGGGCGTCGCGCCGCCGGACGGGGCCCGGAGCAGGGCCAGCTTCCTGAGAGCGAAGCGGGCCGCCATGTAGGCGGCCAGGAAGCCCGCGAAGAGGAGGCTCATGTCCGGGCCCGGGAGCCTCCCCTGAAGGGCCGCTCCGCCGGGCCGGGTCCCGTAGAGGGCCAGGTGGAGGGCGGCGGCCAGGACCGCGATCACGGGCAGGGAGTGGGTATAGGTCTGGTGGCACTTGAGGAAAGCCCGCCTGCCGAGGATAGTATACTATTCGGGATGAACCCCTCTGAGATGCTCATCCAGCGGCTGGCGTGGCTCAAGCGGCACGACCGCCCGCTCAAGGACTGGCAGTTCGTCGGGATCGTCGCGTCCCTGGTGTCTCTCGAGGCGTGGACCCTCCGCGCCTTCGGCGTGCCCCGCGAGTTCGGCCTGCCGCTCGTGGTCCTGTCCGCCTACGTCCCCTGCAACTTCCTCTTCTTCTGCAACGTGGTGGGGGTGGGGAACTTCCGCGAGCTGATCTGGATGGCGTGCTTCGTCCTCCTGTGCGGGGCGTCCCTCGTCTTCTTGGGAGGGTTGAACCTCCCCTTCATCCTGGGCTTCTCCCTGGCCCTGACGGTCCACTTCTGCCTCAGGGCGCTCAAGGACCCCTATTGCCGCTACAGGAAGGGGCTGCGCCTCCTGGACGGGGCCGGCCGGGTCGTGGACGCCGTCCGGCAGATCGAGAGGGCCGCGGCCCTGGCCCCGGAGGTGGCCCGCTACCGGTACCACCTCGGCCGGGCGTACCTGCGCGCCGGCCGGGAAAGCGAGGGCCGCGCCCTCGTCCTGGCGGCGCTCGGGGAAGAGCCCGGGCTGCTCGACGCCCTGCGCAAGGGCCTCCTTTTCAAGGATGAGTGGATCGTGTGAACCCCTACCGGTACCCGCGGGAGCGGCGCAAGGCCCACTCGGCGAAGAAAAGCCCGAGCGAGAGCCCCAGCCAGTAGGGAGAGGTCCAAGGGAAGTAGCGCCGGCTCACCCGCGAATCCCGACGCACCGGCGGGAGGCTGCCCAGGAGCTCCTCAGCCGAGGCTGCCTTGAGCGGCACGAACCTGCCGCCCCCCGCCTTGGCTACCCGCTCGAGGAACGCGCGGTCCATCGGCGGTTCGGCGCCAGCTGGCTGCCAGGCGAAGCGCACCTGGTCCTCGCCCCAAGGCTTGCCGTTCAGGCGCACCGAAGCCCTGAGCCGATGGACTCCCTCCTTGAGGCCCGTCAACTCGACGCTGAAGGCGCCGGGCTCGCCCTCCCTGGCCCAGACGCCGGCGGACCTGCCGTCGGGTCCGGTCCAGACCACGGAGAGGTCCAAGCCCGCGGCCAAAGCCGGGCGGAAGTTCTCGTCGAAGACCCGCAGGGTGAATACCGCGGGTTCCCGCGGCGCGATCCGGTCCGGCACGGGAGCGAACTTCACTTTGGAGAGGTCGAGGCTGCCGGTCAGGTACTGCACCACACGGGTCCAGAAGCGGCCGTAGAAAGAGGACAGCTTCCAGTCACTCGCCGCTCCCAAGCGCCAGCGCCAGGTCGAGTCGGTGCTGATCACCAGGACCTTCCCGCGCCCGTAGGACTTCAGGGCCATGACGGGAAGGCCCTGTCCTGTCTGCGTCTTCTCATTAGGATGCTCCAGAAGAACCGACACCCCTTCCTTCACCGACCCGAACTTCGCGTAGCCGAACAGCGGGGGAAGACCCTGCCAGGCCGCAAGGGACGCGGCCTGGGACTCGTAGATGCCCAGCAGCGGGTGCGAGACCGAGGCGGGCCTGGGAGAGAACTTGGCCCGGACATAGTCCTCGGAGGACGACGCCAGGGTCACGGGCAGGAGCTCCTCCAGGGGCGTGCCCTTGTAGCCTCCGGTGCCGAAAGCCTGCTCCCCGCCGATGACCAGCAGCGCCCCTCCAGCTGCCACGAAGCCCTTGAGGCCGTTCAAGTACGCGGCCGGCAGGTTGAACCTCCGGTAGGAGAAGTTCTCCAGGATGAAGAGGTCGAATTGGGAGAGGTTGCGCACAAAGATCTCCTCGGCCGGAAAAGGGATGAGCGAAAGCTCGTTGTCCGGCACGAAGGAGTAGGATTCGGGATTGCGCAGGATGACGAAGGAGACCAGCTCGTGGTTGGGGTCCGCCTTCATGAACTCCCTCAAGGACGCGTAGCCGTAGCTGGGCCTGCCGGAGAGGTACATGACGCGGTATTTCTGCCGGATGACTTCGACGCCAACCTCCCGCGCCGCGAGCGGCTTCGAGGAGGCCCCCTCCGGCGAGCGGAGAACGGCTTGCGCCTTCGGGGACGACCGGCCCTTGCCGGACGCCTCCGGCGACGCCACGAGGCGGTATCGCTCGCGGCCGAGGGATTCCGCGGTCGCGGTGAAGCTGGCGCTCAGGACCTCATAGTCCGACGCGACCGCGAAGCGCCGGCTCTCCACCGGCTTCCAGGAGCTCCCGCCCGCCCCCTCCGGGGACCTGGCGTCCTTACGCCAGGCCTCCTCCTTGAGCAGGGCGAGCCTGACGCGCTCGCCGGCCAGGCCCGAGGCCTCCACCTGGGCCTCGATGGGGAACCGGCCGTGCAGGAAGACGAAATCAGGGGTCTTGAGGTCCAGGAAGGCGGCGCCCCTGCCGCGCCGGGCCGGCCCCACGCCGAGCACATCGACGGGCGCGCCCAGCCGGGCGAGGGCTGTCTCCAGGCCGTCGGACTGCACGGCGTTGCCGTCGGTCAGGAGCCAGGCCCGGTCGCCCTTGCGGCCGAGCGCGTCCGCGGCGTCGAGGAACGCGTCGGTGGCGTGGAACCCGGCGTCCGACGGCGCCAGCCCTCCGACGCTCCCCATGCCCGGGAGCTGCCTGGCGCGGTCGGAGAGCGCGAACACCGCCGTCTCGCTGCGCTTCTCCACCGCCTTGCGGCTCTTCGACAGCCAGGAGACCGCGGCAGCCAGCCGGGTCATCCTCTCGCCGGAGGGGGCCTGCATGGAATGCCCCGAGTCCACGAGCACCACCAACCTGGGCTTGACGACCACGGGCTCGGAAACGCTCAGGCTGGGCGACAACATGGCCAGGACCAGGCTCGCCGAGGCCGCCCCCCGCAGGACCAGGATGAGCGGCTCGGCAGAGCGGCCAAGCCACAGGTGGGCGGCGCCGGCCGCGGCGCAGACCGCGGCCAGCGCCGCAAGCCAGGGATTCGCCCCGAACTCCAGCCCCCAGGTCACGGCGCCCCCATGCGCATCTTCTCGAGCAGGTACGGCTGATGCACCGCATCCGCCTTGTAGGAGCCGGTGAGGGAGTACATCAGGATGTTGAGCGTCAGCTTTCTGGCGTTGTGGCGCTGAGCCTCGTTGCCCGGAGCGCAGGGGAACCTCGGCCTCCCAAGCCCGTCTTTGGCCCAGGCGCCGAGGATGTCGTTGCGCGAGTAGAGCACCGCGACCCTGCCGCCCCACTGCACCCCTTCGAGCGACGGGCGGACCACGGCCCGGCCCGCCGGGCCCCGAAGGAAAAAGAAGGTCTTGTAGATGACGTGGTCGGACGGGAGAGGGGCCAGCTCCGCCTCGGGGAGGAGCGCGGTGAGGAACTGCTTCCTCACCCAGCGGTCGAAGGAGCTCGCCGCGGCCCCGGAGACATCCTCGATCCACAGCATCCCGCCGCCCGAGACGAAGCTCCTGAGGTTCCTGAATTGGGAGGTTGTGAGCGGCCCAGGCGGCGAGCCGCCCGCCAGCAGGAGCAGGGGGGACTCGAAGACCAACTCGTCTTCCGGCGAGACCACCCTGCGCTCCGGCCAGACCAGGACGCTGGTGACCCTGCCGAAGAGCTCGAGAGCGTCCTGGTGCACTTCGGGATAGGGGTCCCAATCCGGGCCGGCCTTGAGCTGGGTCCAAACGAATCGGTCGCCGTAGGCCGCGGCCCCGGGCGCGGACGTGCTCCTCTCGCCCGGTGCCGCAGGCCGGTCAGGAAGGCCGGAGGCCCCGGAGGGGGGCTGGGCCCAGGAGGGGCCGGCGGAGAGGGCTACGGCCAACAGCGCGACCCGGCCCCCTCCGGCGAACGGAGGACGACCCGCGCCTCCAAGGGCCTGGCCTCCCATGGCCAGGCCCGCGGGTAATGGGAAGGAGAGCAGCATCTCCGCCAGGAGCAGGACCGCGGCGAGCGCGAGGACCCGGCCGCGCATGTCCTTGCCGAATAGGGCGTTCCGGAAGTCCTCCTCCACGGCATTGACCCGCAGGGCCTCCCACGGCGGAGCGTCCGCGGGCTTGAGGTCGCTCTCCCGGGAGCGGTCCAGGTTGACCGCGTAGGCGCCCTCGCGGACGGCCCTCCCTTCCTCCACGACGGCGTAGAGCCCCGGGACCGAGGTGTCGCCGAAGGAGACGCGACGCCCTTTGGGATACAGCTGGGTCAGCTTGCCGTCGGGAGAGCGGACCTTGACGCTCGCGGGCAGGGGTTCGCCCTCCTTCCACGCCAGCGTGATGGGCTCTCCGACCAGGGCCTGATGGACCTCGGTCTTGAGCTGCGCCGCGCGGGCGGCGGCGTCCAGGGCGTGCTCCGCCCAAGCCGCGAAGGCGGGCTTGAGGGCCAGGTTCGTGGCATCGAGGTCCAGCGGCGAGGCCCAGAGCACGACCTCTCCTGCGCCGAGAGGCCCGGTCACGAGCACCGGCGCTCCGGCATAGGCGCTAAACACCACCCGGCTGCCGGGCTTGGGCTCGAGCCTGCGGTACTGCCGCACCGCCACCTTGGCGAGCTCGAACTCGCTCCAGGGGCCTTCGGCGGGCGCCGTGAGCCCGAAGGGCTCAGGAGAGACGACCGCAGGGCCCACTCCCGCCGGCAGGAGGCGGGCGAGTTCCTGGAAGGCCGCCTCCGGAGCGGCGGCGCCGGGCAGGACCCAGAGGCCGCCGCCCGTGCGCACGAAGTCCTCGAGGAGTTGGCGCGCCTTAGGTCCCACCTCCTTGAAATCGCTCAGCATCACGACCCGGTAGTCCGACAGGCCGGCTTCCTCGATCCTGGAGAGCTCCAGGAAGTCCGCATCCCAGCCCAGGAGGCTCCCTTTCTCCGAGCCCAGCAGCTCCTTGAGGAAGTACCCGCCTCGGCCGACCCTGAAGAAGCCCGGCGTGCCGAAGAGGCACAGCACCCTCGGCCTGCGGGCGTGGCGGAAGGAGAAGTACCAGCGGTCGTCCGCGCTCAGGGCGTCGGGGTCGAGCTCCACCCAGCCCTTCCAAGACGGACGCCGCGCGTCCGCGGCAGCCGGGAGACGCAGCGCCGCCCGGTCCTCGGCCTTCTCGGAGAGCCGCAGCCTCGCGCTCCCGGCTCGGACCCCGGACACGAAGACGACGGCTTGCGATCCGCTCGTCCCGGCTCCGGAGGCCAGCGCCCGCACCTCGAGCGCCGGCGCCGCGGCGGAGCTCTCGGCCGAGGGGGCGGACTTCGTCACCCAGCCGTTGCGAGGCTCGTCGTCCCAGGACAACCCAAGGACCTTCACGCCCGGCTCAGGTTCCGGGAGCCCGCACATGAGCCCGTGGCGCGCCCCGTCGGAAAGGACCACCACCGCGCGCCGCGCCCTCTTGCGGACCTCACCCCCGCCGAGCAGGGCGTACGCGCCTTCAAGGGCTGCGCAGACGTCCGTGCCGCGGTGGCCCGCCGACGCCTTGCCCAGGCTGTCGAGCGCATCGGCCTTGCCCTCGGCCCAGGCTAGGCCCGCGGCCGGAGCCTCCCAGCGGTCCGAGAAGACGCCCACTGCCGCGCGGTCCCCGGGACTCAAGGCCCGGACGATCCTTTCGGCCGCCGCCCTCGCGGTCTCGAACCGCGTCTTGCCGTGCACGCGGTAGCCCATCGAATAGGAGGAATCCAGCAGCACCGCCAACGCGAGCCCTGCCTCGCCCTCGCCGGACCCGCCCTCCGGGTCGCGGGAGACGACCGGCCCGGCCCAGGCCAGGACCAGCGCGGCCGCCAGGGCGGCGCGCACCGCGGCCAGGAGCGCGGAGCGCAGGCGCCGCCTGGGCCTTGCGCGCGCTTCCACGGCCTTGAGCAGGCGCAGATCGCTGAATTCGACCTTCCGCGACCGGCGCAGGGAGAGGAGGTGCAGGATGGGGGGAACCAGGGCCAGGGGCAGGGCCCACAGCAGGGCCGGGTGGGTGAAGCTCATGGCAGCGTCAGGAACCTGCCCAGGGCCAGGTCCCAGCGCCCGTCGGTGGCGAAAACCCCGTAGGAGATCTCCGAACCGCGGAACGCCGCCTCATAGAGCCGCGCGCTCCGCTCGAATTCGCGGACGTACTCCTCCCGCACGGCGTCGGCGTCCACCGCGAGGGTCGAGCGGTCCTCGAGGCTCTCGAACACGACCGGCCCGTCGAAGTCCAAGGTCCGCTCCCTCGGGTCGAGGACCTGCAGGACCATGACCTCGTGCCGCCGGGCCTTGAGGGACTTGAGCGCGGCCATGACGCCCTTGCCTTCGCCCAGGAGGTCGCTCACCAGCACGACGACCGAGCGGCGCTTGAGTTGGCCTGCGGCCTTGTCGAGCACCGAGCCCAGGTCGGTCTCCCCGCCGGGGGCGGCGCGCTCCAGCAGCCCGTCGAGCGTCTCGAGCTGGCTCATGCTGGAGCGCGGAGGCACGCCCTCCCTGGGAGCCGTGTCGAAGGTCATCAAGCCCGCCGCGTCCCCCCTGGCGATCACGAGATACGCCATGGCCATGGCGAGCCTGCAGCCCAGCTCCCACTTGGCCCCGAACGCCATCGAGCCCGAGGCGTCCGCGAGGATGTGGGCCGTGGCCATCCGTTCCTCGTTGTATTCCTTGACGAAGAAGCGGTCCTTGCGGGCATAGACCTTCCAGTCCAGGGCCTTGAGCTCGTCGCCCGGAGCGTAGGCGCGGTGCTGGGCGAAATCGTGGGAGAGCCCGCGGGAAGCGCTGGAGTGCCGGCCCGGGGAGGGCGCCCAGGCCGTCGAACGCCGCAGCTCGAGCTCGAGGTTCCGAAGCCTCGCCAGCGAGACGGGATCGAGGTACTTCATGAGTCCGGCCTATGATATCATACCTGCAGGATTCAAGACGGCTGCGAGGAGGGCGCATGGAGTTCGAGCGGCTGATCCAGGAGCGACGTTCCATCCGGGCCTTCGGGCCGAGGCCGGTCAAGCCGGAGACGATCGATGCCGTCCTCCGGGCGGCCGGCTCAGCTCCCTCGGCCGGCAACCTGCAGGCCTACGAGGTCGTCTGCGTGCGGGAGGCCGGCCGCAGGCTCGCCCTGGCCGAGGCCGCCTTCGGCGAGCGCTCCGTGTCCGCGGCGCCCGTCGTCCTGGTGTTCTTCGCCCACCCAAAGCGCTCCGAACGGCGCTACGGGGCCAGGGGCGCCGGGCTCTATTGCGTCCAGGACGCCACCATCGCGTGCGCCTTCGCCCATCTCGCGGCGGCGGACCTCGGGCTGGGGAGCGTCTGGATCGGCGTCTTCGACGACGCCGCGGTCTGCGCGGCCGTGAGCGCTCCCGCGGGACTCAAGCCCGTGGCCATGCTCCCGGTCGGGCACCCGGCCGAGTCCCCGGCCCCGAGGAAGCGCCGCCACCTCGGCGACCTAGTGCGCCGAGAAGCCTTCTGAAACCGCCGCTACCGCGGTCGAGACGCCAGGAACAGCCCCTTCTACCTGACCGTCCAGGACCACCTGGAAGAGCACCTCGTCCGAAGCAGGAGCCCCGAAAAGAGAGCCGACCTCGTCCGTGAGACGACCCGCATCCTGGCCGATGTCCTGGGGGGACACCTCAAGACCAAGGTTCCAGGCTCCATGCCCGCACAAGAGCACTTCTTCCACCAAGCACCAGCCCCGACAGACGAAGAAGTCGCCAAGCTCACGGAGTGCTCCGCAGGCTACAAGGCCGACGAAACCCCGCGGCGCATCCTGTGGCAGGACCGCTGGGTCGAGGTCACGCAGGTCCTGGATCGCTCGTGTCGGGGCTCCCCTGTAGTTGAGCCAGGCCAGCGGCTGTTGCGCGGTAGCGTTGAAGGCGGCTCTTGGGTTTCCCAGGGACGGTCATTTCCAGCCAGCCGGCTTTCAGCAGGGGCTCCAGATACGCCTTGAGGAAGTGCATTCGATGTCTAAGTCCAACTACCTTCTGAAGCTCCCCACGGGAACGGGGCTCCTGAGAGGCCTTCAGCACGGCCGCGACATGAGCGGTGACTTGCACGGTGACATGATCGGTGACTTGTATGGTCCGTCCCACATCGACCCGGAAGGTGACGACCGTGGCGCCGGTGATCTCCTCGAACTTCGGCGGCGGGATGCCGTGCCTGCGGCACTGGTCGATCACCCGGTTCGTGCCGCGCCCCCACTTCTCGATGAGGCCCGCCCGGTTGAACACATCGGCGATGATAGGATTTCGCAGAATGGACAAGTGGCGGCGCGAGAGGGCCTCCGGCGTGATCCCGGAGGGGAGGGCGCCGGCGCTCCAGACCTCGACCCGGTCGTCGAAGATGGCCAGGGAGATGGCCCCGCCTGCGATGGTGTAGTCCCGGTGGATGAGGGCGTTGACCAGAATCTCGCGCATCGCGTCCGGCGGGATCAGAGGCCGGTCCAGCCGCTCCATCCGGCCTGGCACGATGCGGCCAGGCAGGGGGAAGTGGCGCTGGCAAAACAACTCGGCCTCCTCCAGCAACTTGAACGCTGGACCGCGGACCTGCCGCTGGTCCAGGAACTCGGCCATATCCGTGCCGCGGAAGCGGGCCATGCGGAGTTCGCACTGGGGATAGTCCGGCATGAACCGCCTGCCGAACAAGACCACGGCGGCGCGCAGCGGCTTGCCGCCCTCGGCCAAGTTCAGCCGTTCCAGCACCGAGACGAGGTTCCTCTCCACGGGCCCGACCAACCTCCCGGCGGCGTGGGCCGATTCCACTACGCGGAAGACCTCATCCCGGTCTATGTCGCGCAGGCCGATCTCCTCGGCCTCCTGGTTCTCCCAACGCCGCTTGCTGTGGCTGCGGTCGAGAAGAAGCTGTTCGTAGCGTTTCTGAGGCATCTTCCGGGTCGTGCTCTGAACTCGCTCGTAGGGCCGCCCGTGGAAGGTGAACGGGATCGCGTCTCCCGCGGCCTGGACCACGAGGACCAGGGCCTCCAGGCCCGGCGCCACGGGCACGCGCTCGATCTCGATGCGCGCGGGGGGCTCGAAGCCCTCCATGGCCTGGGCGATGTCGCGGAGCGTCTTGTCCGACACCTGCTGCCCGACCAGTGTGCCATCCGGCTTGGCGCCGACGACCACATGACCGCCCTGGCCGTTCAGGAAGGCGCAGGCTGTCTGTAGGGCCTCCTGTAGTTCCCCGGTGGAGCGTTTGAGTTCAAGCCGTGGACTCTCGCCGCGCACCACGATGCGACAGAGGTCCTTGAGGGTCATGGCCGGGCAGATTATGCCATAAAACCCTTCTCGCCGGGAGCGTTCCCTCATCCTGACCCCCCGGCGCTTCTGGGCGGGGTGGCGGGCTCGGACATCCTGTGCTGGCGATGGAGGCGATTTACCATTGATTCCCTCCCCGCCGACTGAGAGGCCCGGCGCAGCCGGGCTCTGCCCAGCCAACTGACCAGCCTCGAAAACGCCGCCCCTCCTGCCCCGATCCGCGGCTCCCATGGGTGCTTTTCTCATGGTACCATATCCCTGTGAGCGGTCGGAGGGGGGTTCTCCTGATGGCGGCACTTACGAGAATGTGCATTATGTTTCGGATGCCCGCCTATGCTGCCTACGAATTCGGCCTGCCGAAGATGTGGTTCGCCGCCAAAAGGCCCGCGACGGCGGCGGCTCCGCTCGAGCCGAGCCCGCGCGAGATCGGCACCCGGTTGTGGGCCTTGAAGACAAGGCGGTGGCGCGTCAGGTCAGGGATGATGAGGCTGGCCGCACGCAAGAGGATGTTCTCCCTGCCTGAAGGAAGCCTCCCCGCGCCCTCGCCCTCTGTCTCGCAGACGGGCTCGCCCGGCTCCGGATGGGCCTCCAGGAGCACATCGTTGTAAAGCCCAACGGACAGTCCCAGGCAGTCGAAGCCCGGGCCGATGTTGCTCGTCGAACCTGGGACCTTCACCAGGATGCGCCGGACGCGGGCGGAACGGCCGGAGGCGCCTGGCACCTATCTCTCCCGCAAAGGATCGAGCGGAGAGGCCTTCACCCCAAGCCGGAAGACCCGCCTGCGGTATCTGAACTTCATCGGGGTCTGCGGGTCCTTGAGCCCATGGCCGGTGAGGACGCAGACGATCTTGCCGTGGAGCGGAACCTTCTGCCGGCCGCACTTGAGGAGCCCTGCCACCGCCGCCGCGCTGGCCGGCTCGCAGAAGACGCCTTCCGCCTTGGCGAGCAGGCGGTAGGCCGCGATGATCTCGGCGTCCGTGACCGAGTCGATCATCCCGCCGGACTCGTCGCGCGCGATGACGCCGTGATTCATGCAGCGGAGAGTCTACAATAAATCAAAGGATCGGCCCCTGCGGAGGGGGCTCCGGCGCCATGACCCGGCGGGCAGGGATCGCCCTCGGGGTCTACTTGCGGAGCCGGTGCCTCTCTGAGCAGACGATGTACTGCGCCTCCCCCGTGGCATCGTCGAAGGTGACCTGCGGCGCGGGATCCACCGTGAACGGGACTTCGAAGACCATATACCCGACCTTCTGGCCCTTCAATATCGCGGTTTTCTCTACGCGGGCCGAGTCTCCCATGACCGCCAGGACCTGCGCCCTGTTCATCCCGAGAGAGAGCTTCTCGCAGCGGGAGAGGACGTCGGACACGCCGCGCATCCCCCAGTTCGAGTAGACGAGCAGGGCCGTCAGCACCAGCGCCAAGGCCAGCCCCGCCGCCTTCAATCCCGTCCTCATGGCAGCTTGGCTCCCCGGTCGATGAAGAACTGCCGGAGGTTCTCCAGCAGGGTCTTGCCGTTGCCCTCGGCATAGCGCTCATCCTGGAAGAACTCGGCCCCCAGGTCGTTGGAGAACAGGTCCTGCTCATGGAAGGACGAGTGGCCCAGGCCTTTCCTGTCCTCGGCCGAGAGTTGCAGTGAGAAGATGGACTGAAATCCCTGGAGCACCTCCCCGAAGCGTCCCGCGAGCCAACTGGTGCCTGTGCGGCAGGAGCCGACCACCAGGAAATGACGCATGTCGATGAGCTTGCCGGTCTTGGGATCGGGAACGTAGCGGATCTCCTCCATCGGGACGATGTCGTTGGGCAGCTTGTTCAGGACGCCGCCGCGCTTATCGTACTTGAGATCCCCGTTGGTGGCGAAGAAGTTCAGGAACTCCTCCGGAGTCGTGGCGATGTCCCAATGCTCGTAGACCCCGTCCTTCCTCGGGATGTCGTCGAGGATCTTCTGGTTGTCGAGGGCGCGCATGATCTCGCTGCGTCTCTTCTCCTCGGCCAGCCCCTGCCGCTTGGCCTCTTCGATGGCCTTGCGCTGACGCTCGGCGAGGTCCGAGCCGGATGGGCCATCCCCGGTCTGTACCGTCCCGCCGAGGGGCCGCGTCGGCGAATAGCCGCCGAGGCCGCCCGGGTCCTCCCTGAGCCAGCCGGCCATGGACTGCAACTGCTGGGGAGAGAGCCGCTGGTACTTGGACCCAAGCTGCTTGGAGGTCGAGCGGGTCGCGATGATCCGGTTGACGAGCGTCTCCCGCTGCTTATTGTCCTCGTCGAGCTTCTTGCGCCACGTCTCGAGGACCTTGCGTTCGAAGGCATCGACGTTTAGGACGAGCCGTCCGCCGATGTCCCTGAGCAGCTTCTCATCCGCCTCCGTCGGGGCGGATTTCGGGTCGAGCCACTGCCTCCGGGTGATGTCGGCGAAGAAGCCGGCCCAATGGGCCTGGAACGTCGGCATGACGAAGGTCAATTTTCCGCAGTACTGCGGGAAGACCACGTCGGCCTGGTCGTAGTCGAGCTCGGAGGGCCTGGGACTCAGGATGACCGGATGTTCGTACAGTATCGAGGGATAGTACCCGGCGATCCTGTCGCGCACCAACGCGCAGATCTCCAGCGTGGCCCGAGAGGACTTGTTGTGCCGCGTACGCTCGCTCAGGGCGTATTTCCCGCAGAGCTCGGCGCCGAGGGCCTCGAAAGGAAGGGGCTTGACTTGCCTGACGTGCTCGGGATAGATGCGGGTCTGAAAGAGGTTCTCCTCGATATTCTTCGCGCAGAGGTCCTGAGATTCGTCCTGGCCGAAGGTGGCGGACCCGGCGGGGCTGGCGGCCCACAGGACCGCCAGCGCAGTCAGACCGAGGAGACGCGGTATCCGGAAGCGCATCGGGAGGCCTCTCCTCGGAGTATAACAGCAGCCCGGCGCTTTTTCAATGGGTCTCCAGCCAGGCCCTCAGGGACCCCGACGCCGGCCACGCGGTCAGGCCCTGCTCTCCGGCCGAGATCATCCGCGCCGGGGTGGAGATCGGCGCTGCGGTCGCGACCTCGACCTACAACGAGCCGCTCATCACAGCGGAGTGGGCGGTCGCGGTCTTCAAGGAAGCCAGGAAGGCGCTCAGGACGCGGCCGCGAGCAGCTTCTCCACCAGGTCGTCGGGCTTGACGCCCTCGGCCTCGGCCTGGAAGTTGAGGACGATGCGGTGCCTCAGCACTGGCTTGGCGAGCGCGAGGACGTCGTCCTCGCAGACCGCGAGGCGCCCCGAGAGGAGGGCGCGCGCCTTGGCCCCGATGACGAGGGCCTGGCCCGCCCGCGGACCAGCGCCCCACGAGACCCAGCGCTTCACGAATTCCGCCGCGCCCTCCTCGAGCGGGCGGCTGGAGCGGGCCAGCCCCACGGCCAGGGCGCTCGCCCCCTCCGGCACCGGGACGCGCCGGACGAGGTCCTGCAGGGCCCGGACCTCGGCCGCGTCGAGGACCTTCTCCAGCTTGACGTCCTTCGAGCCGGTCGTCTCCAGGACGATGCGCTTCTCCTCCTCCTGGGAGGGATAGGTCATGGCGATCTGCAGGAAGAAGCGGTCGAGCTGGGCCTCCGGCAGGGGGTAGGTCCCTTCCTGTTCGATCGGGTTCTGGGTGGCCATGACGAAGAACGGCATGGGGGTAGGCCGGGTCTGGCCCGCGCAGGTCACCTGGTACTCCTGCATGGCCTGGAGGAGCGCCGCCTGGGTCTTGGGCGGCGTGCGGTTGATCTCGTCGGCCAGGACCATGTTCGCGAAGACCGGCCCGGGCATGAAACGGAAGAACCGCTGGCGGGTCTCGGGCTCCTCCTGCAGGATCTCCGAGCCCGTGATGTCGGATGGCATGAGGTCCGGCGTGAACTGTATCCGGCTGAACTCGAGGTCGAGTATCTTGGAGAGGCTCGACACCAGCAGGGTCTTGGCCAGGCCGGGCACCCCCTGGATCAGGCAGTGCCCCCTGGAGAAGAGGGTGATGAGGAGCTCGTTGATGACGCGCTCCTGGCCCACGATGATGGAGCGCAGCTGCGCGAGGATGGATGCCTGGGCGGCGGAGAGCCTTTCCGCCATCTCCAGGTCCGCCGCCGAGCGCGCAGGCGCCGAAGCAGCCTCGTTCATGGAAGGGGACCTCCTTGGTCCATCGTGACATACGGCGACCTGCGCCTGCCCAGGAAGCGCAGGAGGACGACGACCGCGAACACCGCCCCCGCGAGGCTCCCCAAGGACATGAGGATCTTGCTCCTAAGCGACCATTTCCTCGCGATGCTGGGAGTAGCCGCCAGGAGCTTCTCGTCGGCCGCGGGCCCGGGCTTCAAGCGCGCCACGGCCGTCTCCATCAGCTCCCGCGCCCTGGGACCCGACGCCCAGAGGGAATACCCCCAGTATCCCCACGGCAGGAAGCCCGACGCTACTTGCGTGGAGTCCCGCGCCGTCTTGACCTTCGCCCACCCGTAGAGGATGCCGGGCCCGGCCGGGGTCGCCAGCGACTTGACCGTCGAGATCGAGACCGGGTCGACACCAGGAGCGGACTTGAGGACGTACTTGACCAGCGCGGCCTCGTCGCCGGCCGAGCTGCTGGCCTCGTCGATCTTCTTGAAGCTCAGCACCGAATCCAAGCCGAGGACCACGGCCACGATGCCATCGCTCTTCTCGCGGGGCGCGACCGCCCGCAGCCAGAGGCCGTTGGGCAGGGAGAAGCCGAGTTGGCTGTCGGCGCTGTCCCCGCTGCGGGACAAGCCCTTGCTTTCGTCGGCCGAGGCGGCCTGGAGCGTCCCGAGGATGGACGGGAGCATGGTGTCCGGCACGGAGCTGCGCAGCGTCGCCAGCATGTGCCGGCCCCGGTATTCGACGATCGCCAGGATCATGCGGGGCTTGCCGTCCAGGTCGGCGTGGAGGCAGTGGGCGGTCACGTTGTTCTTGTAGGTGACGGTCTTCGTCTCCCTCTTGGGAAGGAAGGCGAGGCCCGTCCCGCGGTTGATGCCGGAGAGGACGTCGAGCAGGAGAGCCTTCCTGGCCGCCGGGTTGGAGAGTCCGAGGCCCCTGAGCCGGGTGAGGACGAAGGAGCTCTCTTGGGGGCCCTTGAAGACCGCCAGGAGCTCGGGGCTCCGCCGCTGGACGGTCGCATCCTCCCATCCGGGGGGGATGTCCGCCGTCACCTGCGAGGGGTCGTCGGCAGGCCCGGAGGCGCCGAAAGAGGAGAAACCCAAGCCGATGAGGATGACGAGAGGACCGAAGGCGGCCATGGGATACAGTGTAACAAATGGCGCGTCACCGCTTCATCCAGACGGCGTGCAGGTACGCCTCGGGCCTTCTGATCCCGCCGGCGAGGACGAGGCCGGTCTCGAGGATGCGGCGGATCTGGGCGTCGCTGCGCGGCCGGTCCCGTTTGAGGCCCAGGCGCTTCTCGATGTGCCCCGCGACCCGGGGCCCCTCGGGCATGGAGGCGAAATCTCGGCGCATCGCGGCCTTGTCCCCCAGGGCCGCGTGGGTCAGCGCCCGGTTGCAGTAGGCCCAGGCCGTGCCGCCCAGTTCGACGGCGCGGTCGCAGTCCCGCAAGGACTCCGGGTATCTCTTCATGCGCCTGAAGAGCTCCCCTCGCCAGGTGTAGGCCTCGGCGTCCCTGGAACCTGGGACGATGGCGCGGTCGAGGTCGCGCTGGGCTTCCTCGTAGCGATTCTCGAGAAGATGGACCGCCCCTCGCCAGCAGACCGCAAGGCCCGAGCCCTCGCTGACCGCGGCGTCGAGAGCCCTGCGCGCGCGGTCGTAATGCCCCGTCCACAGCAGGACCTCGCCGTACCAGCCGGAGACCTCGGAGAATACGCGCCGAAGGCTCCGCCGCGCCAGCAGCCGTTCGAAGAGGCCGAAAGCCCGCCGGGGAGACCCGAGGCAGAGCAGCGATTCGGCGAGGTGGCATTGCGCCAGCCAGAAGTCCGGCCGGGAGCGGACGGCGGCGGAGAAATCCTCTCTTGCCGGCCGGTACCGGCCTGATGCCAGCCGGACGAGCCCGCTCAGGTAGCGCATCCAGCCGTAGCGCTTCTCCCGGAGCCTTGGGAGCCGCTCCAGGGCCGCGAGGCCGCCGCCGTCGTCTTGCAGAAGGTACCGGATGGTGCCCATGAAGAAGCCGGCCCAGGGTGACCCGGGGTGGCGGCGGATCCGCAGGTCCAGGGCGGAGAGCTGTTCCTCATAGAACGCCCTGTCCACGTCCCGCCTCCAGACCCGCGGCCAAGGGTTGAAGAAGGTCTCGAGTTCTTTGACCTCCTCGAGGTCGAGGATGGCCTCCGCCGTCTTGAACGCCGAGGCGTATTCCTTGATGCACAGGCGGGCGCAGAGATGCTTGAAGAGATCCGCCTCGACCGCGGGGCGCGGCAAGACGATGCTCCGGAAGCGCTTGCGCATCAGGCCGTATTCCCTCTTCTTCCCATGGATCCAGCCCAGGTCGAAATCGACCCCCGCGTCCTTGCCGAGGTCCCGGCGGATCCCCCGCAGCACCTCCAGGGCCTCATCGAACATGGCCTGATCCTTGAGGAACTCGACCAGCGCCCGGCGGGCCTTCCAGGGCCTGACGTCCAGGTCGGCCGCCCTTCGATAGCGCGTCTCGGCCTGCGGGATCATCCCGCGTTGCTGGTAGACCCTGCCCAGCTCCAGATGGACGTCCAGATCGTCGGGCGCCGCGGACGCCGCCTCCGCGTAGGCGGCCTCGGCTTCGGTCGTGCGGCCCTGGCGGTCCAGCAGCCGTCCCAGCGCCAGCCTGGCCCCGACGTGCCGCTCATCCATGGCGGCGGCCGATCGGCGCAGGTACTTCTCCGCTTCTTGGAGGCGGTCCTGCGAGAGGGCCATCAATCCCAGCAGGTACTCCGCCTCCACGAGACCGGGGTCCCGCGCGAGAGCCTCCCGACAACACCGCTGCGCCTCAGCGGAGTCCCCGCGCTCGGCCAGGACCTTTCCCAGCAGAGACCAGGTCTGCGCGCGCTTGCCGTCGATGGCCAGGGCTTTGCGAGCGCGAGCCTCGGCTTCCTCGACGCGGCCCTGGGCCAGGGACATCGCCGCCAGCTGGAACCACGCATCCACGAGCCCGGGGTCCAGCTCGGCGGCCTTCTGGTAGCATCCCTCGGCCTGCGCGGCCCGGCCGCGCCTGGCGGCAACACCTTTCCTGAAGCCGCCAGGCACGGCGGGCCCTCCGGCCTCGACGCCGCGCCGATGCAGGGCCTGGCCCAGAAGGAACCACGCCTGGGAACTCCCTGCGTCGACGGCCAGGGCTTGGCGAGCATGGCCCTCGGCTTCCTCCCAGCGGCCCAACGCCAAGGCCATCCTCGCCCATTGCGACCAGGCATCCACGAGAGCGGGATCGAGCCCCACGGCCCTCCGATAGCACCCTTCGGCCTCCGCCATCCGGCCGCGCTGATGCAGGATCAAGCCCAGCAGGCACCATGCCTCGGGCCGCCGGCCGTCGACCTCCAGGGCTTTTCGAGCGTGCCCCTCGGCCTCCTCGGCCGCGCCGCGCGCCCAGGCCATCCTCGCCCATTGCAGCCAGGCTTCCCCGAGCCTCGGGTCGAGCCCCACGGCTTTCCGATAGCATCCCTCGGCCTCGGAGGCGGCGCCGCGCCTGGCGGCAACACCTTTCCTGAAGCCGCCAGGCACGGCGGGCCCTCCGGCCTCGACGCCGCGCTGTTCGAGGGCCCTGCCCAGCAACGACCATGCCTCGGCGTTCATCGAGTCGAGCTTGACGGCCCGGCGCAGACGGCCTTCGGCCTCTTCGGGACTCCGCTGGGCCGCCTGCGCCCGGCAGAGCTTCACCAGCACGGACGCCAGGATGGCGCCGGCCTCCGGGTTCAAGACGCCGCGGCGCACCGCAACCTCCAGGCAGCGCGCGGCGTCGTCCAGGCGGCCCAGGCGGTCGCAGAGCGCGCCGCGCTCGAACCACGCCTGCGCGTGGTCCGGGTCCCTCTCGCACTCCGCCCGGTAGGCTTCCTCGGCCTCATCCAACCTGCCCATCCGCTCCAGGGCCGTTCCCAGCAAGAGGCTGGCCCGGCCGCCGTAGGACGCGTGGGATGCCAGGCGCGAAAGCCAGGAGCGCGCCGATTGGTACGCCTTCGCCGACAAGAGGATCTCTCCCACCACGAGAGGCAAGGGGTCGGGCTCCGGGCAGGACTTCATCCCGGTCTTCAGGACATCGAGCGCCTTCTTGGCGCGGCCGCTCCAGGCAAGAGCCCGCGCCCAGTAGTCGTAGGCCTTGACGTCCGCAGGCCTCAGGGCCGCCGCCCGCTCGAAGCACGAGGCGCTGCGGGCGTAGCGTCCCTCGTTGTAGAGGCGCACGCCCCGCTCCACCAGCTCCTCGAAATCTTTCATCGTGCCCGGCATTGTATTTTGCATTTTTCGAAGTGAACTGCAAAATAGAAAATGCAATGCCAGGCACGCGATTGAACCTCCACGGCGGATATGACATAATCCGGTCATGGCGGCTCCCGGCGCCGGATTCAACGTAGGCTTCAAAGACATCATCATCTCGGGCGGGCCCACCCTGGCCCTGCTGGCTTTCCTTTCCGTCTACTCCGTGGCCCTCATCTGGGAGCGGTGGAAGACCTTCCGGCGCTCGGCCGGCGACCTCCAGCGCCTGGGCGAGAAGCTCAAGGGCATGCTCCAGCAGGGGAACCTCACGGACGCGGTCGCCCTGTGCAAGACGCACAAGGGCCTGGCATCGGGCGTGGTCATGGCGAGCCTCACCGGGTCGCCCAACCGCGACGACCGCAAACGCGCTGCTGAGCGCGCCGTCGAACGCGCCACGGCCGACCTGGAGAAGGGACTCACCGCCCTGGGCACCATCGCGAGCGTCGCCCCCTTCATCGGCCTCTTCGGGACCGTGATCGGCGTAATGCGCGCGTTCCGGGACCTCGCGACGGCGGCGGGCGCGGGTCCTGGGGTCGTGGCCATCGGCATCTCCGAGGCCCTGGTCTGCACCGCGGCGGGCATCTTCGTGGCCATCCCGGCCTTGGCCGCGTACAACTACTTCAACCAGCGCTCGGCCAAATTCGCGGAGGAGATGAGTTGGATCTCCGAAGAGATCATCGAGAAGCTCTCGGAGAAGGCCGTCCGCTAGGAGCCGGCTTCCATGAAGGTCGAGCTGAGACGCAAACCCATCGTCGAGCTCAACCTCATCCCTCTCATCGACGTCTCGCTCATCCTGGTCATCATCTTCATGGTCCTGACCCCCATCCTCATCCATTCCCAGCTCACCGTGAAGCTCCCCAAGGCCGTCAGCGGCACGCCGCCCGACAACCCTGACACCGTCAACGTCCAGATCGACCGCCGGGGGAACGTCACCATCGACGGGACCGCCGTCAGATGGGCGAACGTCGAGCGCGAGCTCGTCTTGCGCGTGCCCAAAGCCGCGCGCAAGACCGTCCTGGTCCAGGCCGACAAGAGCGTGCCGGTGGAGAAGGTGGTCGCGGTGATGGACATCTCCAAGCGGCTGGGGGTGGGGAAGCTCGGCTTGGGCGTCACCGCGGAGGAGCAGTGACCGGCCCGGGCTCATGATCGGCGCCTTGCGGCCGTACCTCACCTATTCCTTCACCCTGCACCTGGCGCTCGTGGCCGCGGCAGGATTGCTCTTGAGGTCCCAGTCCATCCGGTCGAGCCCCGTCTACACCATCGATTTCGTGGGCCCCACGGCCGTGATGACCGGCAAGGGGCCTGAAGCCGCGGCAACGGCACGGCCTAGCCAGGCTCCGGAGCGCCGGGGCCGGGAGGAGGAGTTGGCGGCTCCTCCCAAGAAGAAGGTCAAGCTCCCCAAGCCGAGCCTGCTCTCCAAAGCCGCGCCCGCTCCCCAGCCGGAGCCCGAGGCGCAGGAGCCCTCCGAGCCCGGCCCCAAAGAAGCCGAGGCCGCGGGGGAGGCGGGCTTGAGCCCTGCCATCTCCGGCGCGCCGGGCTCCGGCGGCATCGTGACGGACCTGCCCAACTTCCCCTACCCGTGGTACATCAGCCAGGTGCGCGCCGCGCTGTGGAGCCAATGGTCCTCGCGGATGCCGGCCGAGGAAGGGCTGGCCGTGGTGGTCTTCACCATCATGCCGGACGGGTCGCTGGTGGACGTCAGGGTCGAGGAGAGCTCTGGCGACCCCAACTTCGACCTCTCGGCCATGGCCGCGGCCCAGGACGCCGGCCCCTATCCGCCGCTCCCCTCGGGGTTCGAGGAGCCCTTCCTCAAGGTGCACGTGACCCTGAAATCGGGGACATGAGCGCTTAAGCCTGCGGTGGAGGAAGGAAGCCGTCCCGTCAGAGCCGCGGCCGACCGGCCAGCTTCTCCGCGGCTGGTCCCAGGACCGCAGCCAGGCTGAGCCGGATCTCGGCGAGGAACGCGTCATCGATGACGCATTCGGCTCCGAGGGACACCCCGACCGGCCCCAAGCGCGCAGCGAACCGGTCTTCGAACCCCCCGATCCAGAACACGCGCACCAGGGCCGGATCGCCTTTGGCGCCGACGCGGCTGATCCTCAGCCACACCACAGGGTCTGAAGGGTCAAGGACCACCTCATCGAGTCGGTGGGCCTTCCAGCGGGACTTGGCCTCAGACGGAAGCCCGGCGCGCAGCAGATCGAAGACGGCCTGGATCTCGGCCAAAGGCGGTGGGAATGCCTGCGGGCCGGGCGTCGGGGCCGGCGCGGCCGGCCCCTTGCGCGCCTCCTTCATACGGGGGGCATGGAGCGGGGGGACGTCCACGCCCTCTAGCAGGGCGACCTCGGCGGAGGTCATGGCCGGGACGCGGCGGCTGATGGCCTCGACGACGACTTCGGCGTACGCCGGCTCCAACTCGCGGAGAGCCTTGGGGTACCATTTCTCCAGGCAAGAGAGATCCGGGCCCTCGCGGGCCTGCCGATGCAGCTCCCGCGCGAACCAGTGCCGGCAGCGCATCTTCTGGAACACGTAATACCAGACATGGTGCCAGTCGAAGTACGGCCGGGAAAAGATGGCGGCCAGATACGGAATGCCCAGGAAATGCCCGAACAATGCCGCCGGCACCTCGGTGCCCTCCGCGATGTGCCGGAGCAGGAGCTTCTTGAAGCACTTGTCGCAGCGCATGCAGAAGCTTTCGGCGCTCGGGTAGTAGCAGGAGAACGACTTGCCGCGCATGCGGCTGCGAGCCACCATGGCGGCCGTGGCCACCTCGGAAAGGCCTGCGACGCAGCTGGCGAAGCTCAATCCCACCGCGGACAGGAGGTCCCAGTGGTCCGTCCGCGGAGCCGCGTCCCCGCCGCGCGCCCCGTCGCGTTCAGGCAGGCCCCGCCCATCCGCGGGCGGGGGACGCATGCGCCAGCGCCGGACCTTGGTCCGGCCCAGATAGCCGCCGAAGTACACGGCGTCCAGCACCTCGCCCCCGTCGATCGTGCTCAGGCCCAGCGAATCGGCCATGGTGAGACAGCTCAACAGCGCCATGTTGGAGTGCCACATCGGGTAGGGCGAGAAGAGGTGCTCGTGGTCGTCGGCCGTGACGTGGACGGGCCTTCCCGCTCGGCGTACGGCCTCGCAGGCCGCCCTCTGCCGGACCAGGTCGATGAGGGCTTCCTTGGGCCCCTGGTGCGGGATGCGGTCGAGGAAGAGGTGGTGGGTGGCCGGCGGCATGAGGAGGCTCGCGACGGTCGAGTCCATGCCCCCTGAGTAGAGGAGCGCCGGCACCACCCGATCGGGGCGCTCCCTGGGCGACTGCTTTCGGCTCACGCGGGAGAGGCGTACCCGCCGGGTCCGCAGCATCCATCCGGCGAACGCCTCGGAGACCGCGAACGGCAGGTCCAGCCGCGAACCGACGACCGGCTTGAGGGCGAGCCAGACCGCCGCGGCGTGGGCGTCGGGATGGATGGTCTTGAAGGTCTCCGGCAGGGCCATCCGGTACTCGCGGTGGACGAGCCTGAAAGGATCCGGGCTGTCCTTGAATTCGCGCCTAGCCTTTTCAGGATCGTCCGGGTCCGGCCGCAGGCGGTAGAAAAAGGTCCGGTCCCGGACCTCGATCTCGACCTTCATGGCGGCGTCGACGCCGCCCGCAGGCTTCGCGAAGACGGCATGGGACCGGCGGCCAGCCAGCGGCGGAAGGCCTCCAAGGCAGCCTCCCGCTTGGCGGAGTCAGTCGGGGCGGGCCCGTCGGGACAAGCCGCCAATCCACCGGCCGGACCGCTGCCGGGACCGCCCGGCTCATCCGCCTTCCACACCTTCAGGGCGAAGGCATCAAGGATGGCGGCCGATCCTTGCGCGCGCCGCGTCAACCAAACGAGCACCGCATCCTCGCCAGTCCTGATGTCGATCGAAGTGGCGCCGTAACCCGCGAAACGCGGCGCGGCGCCCGCTCCCGGCATCAGGAGGCCCGTCAGCATCGATTGGAGGCTCATCGCGTTCGCATGCGGCTGGAACTTGAGGTCCCTGAGCAGCCACGCGTCGGCAGGCCCCGTCGGGTCGAGACATCGGCTGATGGCTCCTCGGGTCCGAAGGCCGAAAAGCTTTCGCCTGATCCCCCGGAGCAGGCCAGCCAAGGCGGCTGCCTCATCCTCCCGCCCCCAGAGAGCGTTGTGGACATCGAGTTGGACGCGGAACCTGGATGTGTCCGACAGCACGGCCCGGCAATGATCCGGCAGCTCCTTCGGATGGTATTCAGGGTAATGGAACCACAGGAACGCGTCGCGCCCTTCCGGATGCGGCAGCCGGACGCGAAGCCCGCCGTTCTCGATCGCCTCCACGCTGCGCACCGGCCACCCGCCCACGTTCCCAATCCCCGGCCAAAGGTCCTCGCCGAACACGTCCCACATCGACGACGACAACCCCGCGAAGCGCGGATCATAAGACGGATATCCCCGCCAATCCTTGGCCGGCGGGATCTCCAAGGCCGCGATGGCGCGCAGCGCGGCCTTCAGCGTCGCCGGCGCGACGTCCGCGGGTTCCTCAACGACAACGTTGAGATATCGCACCAAGAAACCGATCCCCTGCTGAGTCCCGGGATGGCCGAGCCGGATACTCAGGGGCGTCCCCCGGCAGCGCATGCTCACGCAAAAGATCGGCTGGTGATCGCAGTAGATGTCGTCCACCTTCAAATCTTCATGACTGCAGCCCAGAAGCGCCTGCTGCAGATGGTATTCCGGAACGGGTATCTCGAGGCAGCGCTGCGCATGGAGCCGCAATCGCTCTTGCCGGCGGCGCATCCTGGCCCTTGTCTTCTTGCCGGCCATCCTCGCCAATACATCCTCGACGCCATAGTCCGTCACCGGCATGAATTCCTGCTGCTTGGTCGGGTAGAAGCTGTCGCAATTCCACAAAGTCCTGAAGGGGGCGCAGATGGCCAGCAGTCGGCATGACCGGCAGATCCAACGGTAGGGGTCTTCCCTGTAGAGGTCGAGGTATCGATGCATGGGGCCGAGCTTCGACTTGTCCTCGAAGTTGCAGTAGACTCGGACAGCGTCGGCCAAGTGCATGACGGAGAATGAATAGTGTTCCCAGCCCGGGACCAGGCACAACGGCAGCAGGTCGAAACTTATCTCGCGCGTCGGCTCCCACCTTTCCAGGAAAGAGACGAGCTCCTCCCTCCTCCCCGCGAACGGCTCGAGCAGGTAGTCCGCCGTCCTCGACTTGGCCGGGAACATGCCGCCGATCATGTAGCTGCGAAAGGAGGTTCCCAGGGCCTGGCGCAGCAGGGCCTCGATGGCCTCAAGCTTCATGAAGTTATAACGGAACAAGACGGTCTTCGGCTGGACAAGGAGCTGCCGGTGCGGCCGCTCCCTGTTGTGCTGCGCGACATGCTCCAGGCCGCGCCAGAAATTGTCGAAGAGGCGCGGGGAGGTCCGCGTGCCCTGCGCGAAACTCTCGGCATCCGCGTAGTGGGCGGACACCTGAGAGAAGGCGAGCCCGGCGTCGGCCAATTCCCAGACGAAGTCCTTGCGCGAGAAGGCCTGCCCATTGGAGAACGCTGCGACCTCAAGCCCCAGAGAGCGCGCGTAGCGGATGATGTCCAGGATGTCCCGCCGGAGCAGGGCTTCCGCTCCCATGAAGATGACCTCAGACGACTTCCGCGCAGAAGCGCGCAGCATGGCTCGGACCCGTTCGAACGACGGCTCGTCCCATCCCTTGCGGTCGCCCTCAAAACAGAAGACGCACCCCTGGTTGCACCGCTTCGTGATGTTCAACGCCGTGTGCAGATTATCCGAGCCCGCCGGCGGCTTCGTTTCCCCCATGTGATATCCTCGATGATGACGTCGACAAGGTATGATACCATACCATGTAAAGGCAGCGGACGCGTCTCCGGCGCCCCATGGCCGTCCCAGGCAATATGTTACCATTGCAACAAAAGAGGAGGGGTCGGCGTTATCCATGAGGTGGACGCCTGGGGAGGCTGTCTGAGTGGGCGCGGTCAGGCTCTTCGTCTTGGGCGGGGCCGTCTATGCCTTCTTCCTCCTCGCCTTCCCCGAATGGACGGGGGGCGGCGCCTACCATCTGGCGTCCACGGGATTGGTCTGCCTGGGGGCGGGCGGGGTGTTCGCCTTCCTGAAGACGCTCCAGGTCCGATCTCTCCCGGTCACGGCGTCCTACGAGCTGGGGTTCCTGGTGGCGGTCTTGATGTACTTCCTCTTCACCTGGCCGTGCAAACCCCTGCCCATCCAGCAGTTCGGCCAAGGCTACCGGCCCACCAGGGCCGACGCGGCGCAAGGCTTGAGGAGGCTCGGCCTCGACCCGGACTCGGGCGCGGCCAAGGCTGTCGTGAGCCTCTTCCCCAAACCATGAGACCACCCAACCTCGTTCCCAAGCCGGGCTGGATCCCGATCGACCCTTTCTGGCAGCTGAGGACCAAGAGCGTCTTCATCTCCAGGGACGGATCGGACGGCAAGCTCATGATCCGCTATTTCCGCACGGCGGCAGGGGACTCGCTCAAGGCCCTGGTCTGGTTCGGGCCCGCGACCGAAGGGCCTCCGGGCCACGCTCATGGCGGAAGCGTCGCGGCTGTCCTCGACGAGGTCCTGGGCGCCGCTGCCTGGGCCCGCGGCCTGGTGGTGATGACGGCCAAGATCACGGTCAAGTTCCGGCGCGTGGTCCCTCTCGGGACCGTGGCCACGGTCGAAGCCAGGGTCCGGCGCGCCGGGCAATCGCGCGTGGTGGTCGCGGGGGAACTCGCGGACGGCCGCGGCAGGACCTGCGCAGAGGCGGAAGGGGTCTTCGTCAAGGTATTGAAGGCCTCCTGGGGGGTGCGGTTCCTGGCATTGTGTTTTTTGCTGGGCTCGGGCCTTGCGGAAGCGGCGCAAATCAAGCCCGACCTTCGCTGGGAAGACTGCGTGGGCCTGGCCCTGCGGCACAACCCCGATCTCGCGGCCGCGCGACTCTCCCATGAGGCTGCGCGGGCGGGCTACAAGGGCGCGTTCAGCTCCCTCATGCCGAGCCTCTCTCTCTCCAACGGCGTCTCGGACTCGGACACCAGCGCCAAGCAGTCCTGGCAGGCCCAGGGCTCCTTAGGCCTGGATCTCTTCAACATGGGCAACTACGCCTTCATCCGGTCGAACTCCGCCGCCTTGCGCCAGACCGAAGCGGCCTTAAGGCTCAAGTCGGCGGACTTGAGAGCCAGCCTAGCCAAGGCCTTCGCCCAGCTCCTCTACGCGCAGGACGCCGTCGGAGTGGCGGACCGGATCCAGGCCGTGCGCCAGGCCAACGCCGACCTCGTTTCCCTGAAGTACGATTCCGGCCGCGAGTCCAGGGGCAACATGCTCAGGGCCAAGGCGGACCTCTCCGCCGCCAAGGCCGACGCCCTCGCGGCCCGCCGGGATGTCCGGACCGCCCGCATCGCTCTCAACAGGCTGCTCGGCATGGACGACTACGCCGTCGTCTCGGCGACTGGGACTTGGGCCCTGCCGGTCGTGCCGCCGGAACCAGGTCCTCAGCCGCTTCGAGGGCATCCCCGGCTGGCCTCCCTGCAAGCCTCGGTGGACTCCAGCAAGGCTGACGTGGCCTCGGCGTTCTCGAGCCTGTGGCCCACGGTCTCAGCCGGCTATTCGCGCTCCTGGCAGGACACGGATTACTTCCCGGACCGGCCCCACTGGAGCGCCGGAGGGACCTTGAGCTACAAGCTCTTCTCCGGGGGGCCGACCGCGGTCTACTATGCGGCATCGAAGTCGAAGAAGAACCTGGAGAAGGCCGATGAGAACCTCCGATCCGGGACCAGCGCTTTGCGCTCGACCCTGGAATCAGCCTGGGCCGCCCTCGCCTCGGCCGCCTCGGACGTGGCCGTCGGCGCGGAGTCGCTCGAGGCCGCGCGGCAGCGCAACGACGAGGCCTCGGTGCGCTACGCCACGGGCCTCATGAACTTCGAGAACTGGGAGGCCGTGGTCACCGAGTTCGTCCAATCGGAGAAGTACTACGTCCGCGTGATCAGGGACGCCGTGTCCGCGATGGCCGACTGGGACAACGCCCTGGGCAGACCCCTGGAGGGACCGTGAAGACCAAGATCGCGATCACAGCCCTCGTACTGGCCGGCGCGGCCGCGGCTTTCCTCTACACAAGGCAGAAGGCGAACGGCAAGGACCAGATGCGCACGGTCACGGCGGAGTCCGGGCCCATCATGGAGGCGGTGGAGGCCACGGGGAGCGTCGAACCCATGAACCGCGTGGAGGTGCGCTCGCCCATCGCGGGCAGGATCGACCAGCTCCTGGCCGAGGAGGGGGACAAGGTCGCGGCCGGCCGGATCGTGGCCTGGATGAGCTCGTCCGACCGCGTGGCGGTCCTCGACGCCGCCAAGGCCAAAGGCAAGGAGGAGCACCTTCGCTGGCTCGACGCCTACAAGCCCACGCCCATCGTGGCTCCCATCTCGGGGGACGTCATCCTGCGCAACGTGGTCGTGGGAGAGCAGGTCGCCGCCAGCGCCATCATCTACGCGGTCTCGGACCGCCTCATCGTGTCCGCGTCCGTGGACGAGTCCGACATCGGCAGGGTCAAGGTCGGCATGCCCGCCGAGATCACGCTCGACTCCTACCCGGACAAGACGGCGGTCGGGAAGGTCTTCCGCATCCTCTTCGAGGGCAAGAACGTCTCCAACGTCATCACTTACATGGTGAAGATCTCACCGAACAGGATCCCGCCGTACTTCAGGTCCCAGATGACCGCCAACATCAAGCTCGTCATCCGGAGGAAGCCCGACGCGGTGCTCCTCCTCTCGAACGCCGTCCGGGAAGGCCGCGGGGGAGACAAGACCGTGCTCGCGCCCGGGCCGGACGGGAAGCCCGCGCGGTTGCCCGTCGAGGTCGGCATCGAGAGCGGGGAGATGACCGAGATCGTCTCCGGCTTGAAGCCCGGCGACCAGGTCTACCTACAGTCCAAACGCTACACGCCCCAGTCGGGCCCGATGTCGAGCCTGCTCTCCTTCGGCAGGAGGCCCGGCGGCGGGGCACCCGGCCAACAGCCGGGTCGGCCTGGACAGACCCAGCAGGGCGCAGGGGCGCAGCGCAGCCGCCGCTCCGCCGCGCCCGGGGACTGACGGCCATGGCCAGGCACCGCTCTCCCTTAGGCCAGGGGTCGGAGGACTGATGGCTCTCATCGAACTTTCAGGCATCACCCGGCGCTACCAGATGGCCGGGGAGGAGCTCAAGATCCTCAAGGGGATCGACCTCTCCATCGAGGAGGGGGAGTTCGTGGCCATCATGGGCCCGTCCGGCTCGGGCAAGTCCACCCTCCTCCAGATCCTCGGCATGCTCGACAAGCCCACCTCCGGCTCCTACCGCCTGGCCGGCAAGGACGTCTCGATGCTCGCCGAGGACGAGGCCGCGGCCATCCGCTCGCGCTTCATCGGGTTCGTGTTCCAGATGTTCAACCTGCTCTCGCGCACCTCGGCGATCGAGAACGTGATGCTCCCCATGATCTACTCTGGCGCGGCCCTGCGCGAGGAGCGGGCGCGGGACCTCCTGCGCGAGGTGGGTTTGGGCGACCGGGTCTCTCATAAGCCCAACCAGCTCTCCGGCGGCCAGCAGCAGCGCGTGGCCATCGCGCGCGCCATGGCCAACCGCCCCAAGGTCATCTTCGCCGACGAGCCCACCGGCAACCTCGCCACCGACCAGTCCGCCGAACTCCTCGAGTTACTCAAGCTCCTCAACAAGGGCGGGGTCACGGTCGTCATCGTGACCCACGACCGCGACGTGGCCGAGCACGCCCAGCGCGTCATCAGTATCCGCGACGGCATGGTGGTCTCGGACACCCCCAGGGGCGAGGGCGCCGGGGCCCCGGCCCGCGGCAATGTCGCGACCGCGACCAATCCATCGAGGCTCTCCTCCTCCCTGGCCAAGCCGGCAGGCTGGAGCCCGGCCGAATTCCGGGAGTACTGGGCCTCGGCCATGCGCGCCATGGCGGCCAACAAGGTGAGGTCTGGCCTCTCCATGCTCGGCATCCTCATCGGCGTGGCCGCGGTCATCGCCATGCTGGCCCTGGGCAAAGGGGCGCAGAAGTCCATCGAGCGCCAGCTGGCCAGCCTGGGCTCGAACCTGGTCATGCTCATGCCGGGCTCGCCCTCCTCGCACGGCGTGCGCATCGAACGTGGGTCCGCGAGCCGTCTCGAGCTGGAGGACTTGAAGGCCGTGGCCAAGGCCAACCCCCACATCGTGGCCGCGGACGGCAACGTGAACGGGCAGGTCCAGGTGGTCTTCGCGGACAAGAACGCCAACACCCAGGCCACGGGGGCCACCCCCGTCTACGCGACCATGCGCAACGCCCAGCCCTACTACGGCAGGTTCTTCACCGAGTCCGAGAACGAGCGCTTGTCGAGGGTGGTGCTCCTGGGGCAGACCGTGGTCACCAACCTCTTCGGCGCCGAGAACCCGGTGGGCAAGACCGTCAAGCTCAACCGCATCGGGTTCCAGGTCATCGGCATCCTGCCCGCCAAGGGAGCGGGAGGCTTCCGCGACCAGGACGACATGGTGCTGGTGCCCTTGAAGACCGCCATGCGCAGGCTCGTGGGGAAGAAGTACCTCAACAACATCGCCTTCGAATGCGACGCCCCGGAGAACATCGCTCCCGCCATCGCAGACGTCCGCGCCCTGATGCGCAAGCGCAACCGGCTCCCGGACTGGAAGGAGGATGACTTCGACCTCAGGAACATGGCCGACATCCAGGCCGCGCTCGAGGGCACGACCAAGACCTTCGCGACGCTCCTGGGCATCGTGGCCACGATCTCGCTCCTGGTCGGAGGCATCGGCATCATGAACATCATGCTCGTGTCCGTGAGCGAGCGCACCCGCGAGATCGGGCTGAGGAAGGCCCTGGGAGCCACTAGACGGGCCATCCTCTCCCAGTTCCTCATGGAGTCCGCCTCCCTGGCCGCCCTGGGCGGGATCATCGGCATCTTGATCGGAGCGGGGGTCTCCCTGGGCATCTCGAAGCTCGCGGGCTGGGCGGTCCTAGTCACCCCTCAGTCGGTGGCGCTCTCCTTCGTCTTCTCCGCCGGGGTGGGCGTGGTGTTCGGGTACTGGCCCGCGCGGCGGGCCTCGCTCCTCTCCCCGATCGAGGCTCTCCGGTACGAATAGTGGTGACCATGGACCAGGCCGACGACGCGGACCAGATTCCCGCGTGGGTGACTTCGGGGATACGCCGGGCCGCCGTCTTCACCGCCCTGTCATGGTCGGCGCCGTTCGCCGCGGCTGCGGCCTTGTTCCTCGCCATCGCCGGGTGCCTGGCGTACGGGGTCTTCGACAGCAAGTTCCCGCCCCTGTTCTGGATGACGGTGTTCCTCGCCGCCATGGGCCTGCTGGGCTGGGAGCTGTTCAAGAGCCTCCGGCTCATCCTGCGGCCGGCGGGCTCGGAGGAGATCGCCTACCTCAGGCGCTTCGGCTCTTTCCCCGGCGTCGCGGACCGCGTCGGGCAAGAGCTCCAGAATCCCATCAACGCGAGGTTCGGCAAGGAGGCCGTGGTCGCCCAGGAATGGCTGGTCGTCTCAGGCGGCAGGCGGTTCGCGGTACGCCGTCTCGACGACCTGGTCTGGGTCTTCCCGAGGAAGACGACCATCCGGTTGGCCTGGGTCATCCCGGTCTGGCGCACCCATACCGTGGAGTTCCGGTTCGCGGTCGGGCCGGACGCGGTCGCGAGATGCTCCGAGGAGGCCGGGGCGGAGCTGCTGGATCACCTGGCCAGGCGCTTCCCGTGGGTCGCGCTGGGCGACACGGAGGAGACCGAGCGGCTCTGGGATCACCATCGCGAGACCCTCGTCGAGGCCGTCCGGGAGAAGAGAAGGACCGGCTAGGAACGCGCGAACTTGAAGGGGAACTTATTGCCCATGACGCGCTGGTTCATGGTCCGGCCCAGGTTGGGCACATGGTCGTCGCGCGGGTCGTCGATGCCGTAGGCGGCGTTGAACACGACCGCCGGGACCGCCAGCACGGCTTTCCTCACTCTGAGCATCGCGCCGTCTCCTTCGGAGGCGCAGCCAGCGCCCCGACGCCCACGCTGTCAAGCCGCCGGGAAAAATGTCACAATGGTCCGGACCCGACGCCTGGGCTGGAGGCAAACCGATGTTCAACCCTGGATGGGGAGAATGGCTTCTCGTCGCGGTGGTCGTGCTCCTGCTCTTCGGAGCCAAGCGGCTGCCCGAGGTCGCCGAGAGTTTCGGCAAGTCGATCAAATCGTTCAAGAAGGGGATGAAGGAGGAACAGGAGAAAAAAGATGTTGATGAGACGAAACCCAAGGTCTGAGGCCACAACGGCCTCTATCCCCCTCAATGCTCGCCCCCCCGCGGGGGAGGCTCACAGCACGTGAAACTGGACTTCAACGAGGCTCCGCTGCTCGCGGTCTGGGAGACGACGCGCGCCTGCTCCCTGGCTTGCGGGCATTGCCGGGCCGAAGCCATCACGACGCGGGACGCAGCCGAGCTCTCCACCGAGGAAGGCAAGAGGCTCCTGTCCGACGTCTCGTCCCTGGGCGGGCTGATCGTCATCCTCTCCGGCGGGGACTGCCTCAACCGCACCGACCTCGAGGAGATCGTCGCGCACGGCAAAGGGATCGGCCTGCGCCTGCACGCCTCCCCGGCCGCGACCCCCCTGGCGACCCGGGAGCGGCTGCTGGGCTTGAGGACCGCCGGCCTCGACGGGGTCATCTTCGCTCTGGACGGTCCCGACGCCGCCGCCCACGACTCCTTCCGCAAGGCTCCGGGCTCCTTCGACCAGACCCTCTCATCGGTCCGCCTGGCGCGGGAGGCGGGGCTGCGCGTCACGGTCAGCACCTGCATCGCGGAGTGGAACTACCGCCATCTCGAGGGAATGATCGGGCTCACGACCTCCCTGGGCCTGTCCTGCTGGGATGTGTATTTCCTCGTGCCGGTGGGCCGCCTGAGCAGCCTGCGCGGCATCTCCGCCCAGGACTTCGAGGACGCCTTCGAGAGGCTCCACAAGCTCAGCCTCGAAGCCCCCTACGCAGTCAAGCTCGCGGAAGCCCAGCATTTCAAGCGCTACGTGCTGGAGAAGCGGTCGCGGGGCGCCTTCCTCAGGCGGCAGGCCTCTCCGGCGGAAGGCGGCGGCGAGGCGCCGGACCAGGCCGTCAACGCGGGCAAAGGCCTCGTGTTCATCGACCATGTCGGGAACATCTGTCCGTCGCGCCTGCTGCCCTTGGCCGCGGGCAACATCCGCACCCATCCCTTGGCCGAGACCTACCGCGGGGCCCATCCCTTCCGGGAGTTGAGGGACCCCAAGCTCCTCAAGGGACGCTGCGGCGTCTGCGAATACGCCGAGCTGTGCTCCGGCTCGCGGGCAAGGGCCTGGGCCGTGACCGGCGACTTCCTGGAGACCGACCCCTTCTGCGCCTACACGCCCAAAGCCATGAGGATCGCCTCCCAGGCCGCGGGCTGAAGCCTTCCTGCCTCGCTTGCAGCGCCTCCGAAAGAAGAATCCCTCCGGGCGGCGCCCGGAGGGATTCTTGTCGGCGCGGCCGGATCGGCTAGCGGCCGACGGCGGCCGGCGCGGGCTGGTACACGGCCCGGTCGGTCTCGCCCACCTTCATCAGGGTATCCTTCGAGACGACGCCGAGCCTCTTGAAGGAGTAGTCGACATAGTACTTCTTGCCGGCCTCGAGCTTCTGGCTGAACTCGGACGCGAAGGCGTTGAAGTCCACGGCATAGGTCTCGGCGGCGGGGACGGTCAGCTCCTTCTCGAGCAATGTAGCGTCGAACCAGTTCGGGACGTCCTTGCGGAGCTTGAGGACCAGCACGGTCCGCTCGTTGGCGTAGTAGGAAGCCCACCGGTCTTTCAGGGTGAGCGCCATGTCGGCGGCGAAGGACTGGGTGACGATCCCGGCGGGATCCGGCTTCATCCGGATCTTCTTGACCGGGGACAGGACGTACTTGCCGTCGTAGTTCCCGCCCTGGACTACCAAGTACTGATAGGCGGTCTCCCGCTGGTAGAGGCTCAGCCACGGGCCCTCGAGACAGACGTCGAAGCTGTCGTACTCCCACGGAAGGAGGGGCTGACGGTCCCTGATCGAGACCGAGGCGCGCTCCTGGTAGGTCCGGCCGGGCCGCTCGTAGCAGTTCTGGCCGTTCGGACCGTGGCCTGAATGCGCCGCGACGTCGCGGTAAGGCCTCGGGTAGGGCGGGTAGGGGGGATTCGGATACGGCGGCGGGTTGGGGCCCGGGTAGCACTCCTCGACCCACTCGGTGCTGCGCAGCCACACCTCGGAGGTCTGCGGGTTGTCGTTGGGGCCGATGCTGAAGTGGGCGCAGTCCCGGTCGTACCGGGTGTAGAACGCGCGGACCGGCATGGCCTTCGCCGTCCTCTTCTGCTCCGCGGCGTTCGCGCGCGCGGTCTTCAACACGTCAGACACGTCGATGCCCTGGTCGAAATCCAACGCGGGCAACTCGGCTCGGGCAGACGACAGCGCGAACACGAGGGCTGCCGCCGTCATCCAGATCGCGGTCTTGCTCATCAAGGGGTCCCTCCCGGGCCAATCGGCCCATTCTCACCTAGGTCCATTATGCCACAGGACGGGGCCAAAAGGGAATCGGGCTTTGGACCCATTCGTGAATAGGCCTTTCGACCCATACGATGCGGCGGTTGTCCACCAGCATCTCTTAAGATATGTCGGTGGATAACCTGCGGCGAACAAAAAAAGCTACAATCCGGTATGTCCATCAGCCGAGCCATCCCCCTGGGCGCCCTCATCTTCATCCTCGCCGGCCGGGCATCGGCCGCGGTCCTGGTTGATTTCGACCGCGCATCGCCGCCGTCGTTCGACCTCTTCGAGACCATCAGGGGGATGCCCGGCCCAGACCTCGGAGGCGCCCTGCCGCATGCCCGGCCCGTGGCCGCGGCCGCCGAGCGCGTCGTGGTGGCGTCCGAGGGAGCGGCCGTGGTCGGCTGGGAGGATTTCGCCTCCGCCATCTCCAGGTCCGCCGTCGTCTACGCGGGCGAACAGCACGACCAGGCCCTGCACCACGCGGTTCAACTCGAGGTCCTCAAGGAAGCGCACCGTAGGGCCGGCCGCGCCGTCATGGGGATCGAGATGGTGGACATCACCCGGCAGAAGGTCTTGGACGACTTCATGGCGGGACGCATGTCTGAGGACGAGTTCGCGCTCTTCTGGAAGAAGGCCTGGGGCTTCGCGTGGGAACTCTACCGGCCCCTGTTCGTCTACGCCAAGGAGAGCTCCATCCCGGTACGGGCCCTGAACGCCCCCTCTTCCGTCATCCGCAACATAGCGAAATTCGGGCTCGCCGGGCTCGCGCCCGAGGAGAGGAAGCTGCTCCCCGAGCGCGTGGACCCCATCGTGGAGCCCAGGTACCTCGCCTATGTCAAGAAGATGATCAACGGGCACGGACAGCTCGACCCTGCGCGCGAGGCCAGGATGCTCGAAGCCATGGCCGCCTGGAACGAGACCATGGGCCAGAGCGTGGTGGACGTCCTTTCCAAGGGAGAGGGCCCGGTGGTGGTCATCGCCGGGATGGGGCACATGCTCTACCGGGCCGGCATCGGCGAGAGCGTCTCCCGCCGCGCAGCCGTCAGGCAGAGCTTCGTCCTGCCCTATCCGCTCGACGACACGACCCGGCCCCTGCCGGAACTCCTCAAGGAGCTGCAGGACCCGGGCTCGGAGGAGATCTCCATGGCGGATTTCTTCAGCCTCAATCCAGAGTGATCGGCGTCGTCCTCACCCCGACCGAGATCCGCGGCCTCCCGCATGAGGACCTCTCGCGGTCGGTCTGCGTCATCCTCGACATCCTGCGCGCGACCTCCAGCATGGTGACCGCCCTGGCCCACGGCGCGGCCAAGATCGTGCCCGCGGACTCGGTCGAGCACGCCCAGCAGATGGCGGCCTCCCTTCCCGGCTGCCTGTTGGCCGGGGAGAGGAACCGCGTCAGGATCCCGGGCTTCCATCTGGCCAACTCCCCGCCGGACTTCGCGAGCCCGGCCGTCCATCGCAGGACCATCATCATGGCCACCACGAACGGGACCCGAGCCATCCACGCGTGCAGGAAGGCCAAGGCGGTGTACATCGCCTCCTTCCTTAATATTTCCGCCACGGCTAGGGCCGTGGCGGTGAATCTGCGTCAGCCGGGGACCGGCCTCTCCATCGTCTGCGCAGGGACCGAGGCCTTCTTCGCGTGGGAGGATTGCCTCGCGGCCGGGTGCCTGGTCGAACTCGTGCGCAAGAGCCTCCCGTCCGCCGAGGTCTCGGACGCGGCCATGGCGGTCTCGGCCGCCTATCACCTCAATCGTCGCGGCCTGACGCGCTCGCTCAAGGCAGGCTCGAACGGCCGCACGCTCCTCAAGCTGGGCTTAGGTCCCGACATCGACTGGTGCGGCCGCGTCGACGCCTTCGGCGTGGTCGGCCGACTGCGGGTCCGCCAGGGCCTGGCCGCGGTTGTGCGCACCGCGCTCGCCCTGGTCCTGGCCGCCGGGCTCGTTTCGGGCTGCGGGAAAGCGCCCGAGGTCGGCGGCGCCAAGCCGGCGCCCCAGATCAAGCTCAAGCTCCTTCAGGCCCCGCAGCCCGGGTTGGACGGCTGGCGGAGCCTGGCCGGCAAGGCGGTCGTCATCGAGTTCTGGGCCACGTGGTGCGAGTCCTGCGTGGAGGACATCCCGCACCTCAACTCGCTCGCGGACAGGTTCCGGGGCCGGCCGGTCCAGTTCCTCTCGGTCACGGACGAGCCCGAGGCCGTCGTGGTCAAGTTCCTCAAGACGCACGAGATGCGCGGCTGGGTCGGCCTCGACCCCTCGGGAGAGGCCCTCAGCGCTTTCGGCGTCCGCGGTCGGCCCCGCACCGTGTTCCTGGACCAGGCCGGCAACGTGGCGGGGGAGACCTTCCCGACCCTGCTGACCCCGGAGATGATCGAGGCCGTCCTGAAGGGGAAGCCGTCCAAGCTCAGCCCCTCCGAGTCCAAGACGCAAGGGACCGGCAAGGCCCTGGCCAGCGCCAGCATCTCCTTGTCGAGCGGCTCCCAGCCGGAAAGCTCCACAGGCCCAGGCTTGCGCGAGGGCCGCGGCATGCCTCTCCTCAATGTCCTGGAGGACGCCTTCGACGTCGACCCGGCGCGCATCGCCCTGGGTCCGGGCCTGGAGGAGGATGCGACCTATGACTACTCGGTCTCGGTCCCATTGGAAGCCGAGGCGGACCTGCCTTCTTTCTTCCAGCAGGCGGTTCGAGCCGGCCTAGGGGTCAAGACCAAGCGGGAGACGCGGCCGACCGACGTCCTGGTCCTGAGCGGCCGGCCCGCTCCGGGCCGGAAGCTCCTCTTGCCCGCGCGCTTCAAGACCAGCATGGAGTTCCGGTTCGGCGAGGGCCGCGTCAGCGGTTCCGGGGTGGAGATGACCCATGTCATCAAGGTCCTGCAGAGCGACGCTGGGAAGATCATCGTGGATGAGACCGGCCTCGAAGGCAGGTTCGACCTAAGCCTCACCTGGGCTCCGCCGGACGACCCCGGAGCATTGGCCAAGGCAGTGCGGGAGCAGTGGGGCCTCAGCCTCGCGCCGGGCCGACGGCCGGTCAGGTTCCTCAAGGTCGAGAAGCGTTATTGAACCTCCGGCCGACGGCTCATGGGTCTTTGGACCCATTCCGGGGCTGGGCCCAAAGACCTGGTCTGGATGCCCTCAGGTCCCAGCCAAGCATGACGGCATCTGATGTATCATGTCGTGACGCGGCATCCGCGATGGAGGTGCTATGGTCCGTTCTTCCTTGAAGGTCATGCCGGCATTCCTGGTCGCCGGAGTCTTGTCCGTCTCGGGTCAGGCAGCCCCGACCCCGCTGACGCCTGAGAGACTTGCCCGCCTGCTCTCCGGCTGGCAGGCCGTGGGCGTCCTGCCGGCATCCATCGAGCCCGTCCAGATCGCCTTGCCGGCCGGCAGGCCCACCGGCTCGGGGTCCGCCCTCTCCACCCGCATCGACCCGAACGCCCAGCAGGTCCAGTTCACGGCCGACGCCCAACAGGCGGTCTATGTCAGGGACGGGAGCGTCTACGTCTACGAGCTCAAGACCGGTTTCTCCAGGCACCTGGCATGGGGACGGACCGCCCGACTCGCCAGCGGCGGCGGCGCCGTCCTGGTGGGGGACGGGAACTCATTCAGGGCGCACGACATCGGCTCCGGCCGCTCGATCTTCATCGGCTGGGGAAAGGACGCCTGGATCTCAGGCGACGGCAGGAAGGCCCTCCTGCAGGAGGAATCTTCGGTCAGCGTGGTGGACGTGGCCGACGGCCGCAGGCGACACCTAGGCTGGGGCATGGGCGCCGGCATCTCCTTCGACGGCAAGATCGCCTTGACCGGCGACGGCAGGTCCTTCAGCGCGGTCGAGACCGACACCGGCCGGTCGCGATTCATCGGCTGGGGGACTTCCGCCGTGCTCGCGGCAGACGGGGCCATGGCCCTCATCGAGCGCTCTGGCGCCTTCGACAGCGTGGACCTCGCCACGGGCCGCAGCCGCCACCTCGCCTGGGGCAAGACGGCCGCGCTCTCGCGCGACGGCAAGACCGCGCTGGTCGGCGACGGCAGGTCCTTCTCGGTCGTGGATGTCGGGCCGGGCTCGAGCTGGTTCCTGACCTGGGGGACCTCGGGCCTGCTCTCCGAGGACGGCACGACCGCCCTGGTCGGAGACGGCCGCTCGGTCCGGGCCTTCGACACCGCCACAAGGCGGGATCGCTTCCTTGGCTGGGGCGACGCCGTGGCGCTGTCCGCGGACGGGTCCAAGGCCGTGCTGCGCAGCAACGGCTGGCTCGACGTCGTGGAAGTCCCCAAGCCCTTGGCGGCCAAGTAGCTGTCCGCTTTTGGGTTGGACCGCGTTGGCCCGTTTGGACACCTGGGCGTGACAATAGCGTGACACTGAATCCGGCCGGAGGGTACCACTCGGGCACCAGGAAATCCGCCGCTCCGGGGAGGGGCTGCGAAGTGGTATAATTCCAGCAGGCCCTTGCGAGAACGGCCGACATGACTTATCCTATTGGGTGACGATATGAGAAACGACCTCTACCAGCGTTTCGCCCAGCAGCAAGACCGCTGGATTGCCCTCACCCCGAATGAAGAGAAGCTGATCGCCAGTTCGGAGGATCTGGCTGTGGTCGTGGCGGCGGCCAAGCAGAAAGGAATCGCACGGCCGGTCTACCTGCATATCCCGCGTTGGGATTCCAACTTCGCCCCCGCGTGCAAATCCTGACCTCCCCGCTTCAAAAGGTCCATCTGGAACCTCCGGCAATCCCGGCGGCTCGCACCATTCTATTGCCGTACATCCCCGTCGGAATCGTCAGCGCGGCCACCGGGCAAATCTTCGACTGCTACGCCCTCATTGATTCCGGCGCGTCAGCCAGCTTGTTCCCGGCCGACGTTGCCCGTGCCATCGGCATTGACCCGGTGGAGAACGACGCGGGCGAACCTTTCTTTGGAATCTCGGCGCAGAAGGCGATGGGCTACCCGCATCCGGTTTTTCTGAAGATTGGCGGGCATGGATTCGCCACGACGATATATTTTTCCCCCATGTCGGCCCAGGAGACGCTGCTGCTCGGCATGAGGGGGTTCTTCGACTTGTTCACGGTCAAGATAGACACCAAGAAGGAGCGCATCGAACTTGGCGCGATAGGGGGGGAGAGAGACCGGCATAAAATCGTAACGCGATAAGGGCCGGGGAAATCTTCAATCTCAGATGGACGGACATTGACCCGAACGCCAATACGATTGAGCTGAGGCGCACCAAATCTGGTAGAATCCGGTTGTCCCGATTCACCCGCAGGTAGCGCAGATTCTCAGGGACCTGCCGAAGACCGGCGAATATGTCTTCGCGGGGGAAAGGGGCGGGTCCTCATGGCACGGAGCCAAGAGGGCGCAATGGGACAAGGCGGTCGAAGCGGCAGGACTGAGAGACTTCCGCTTCCACAGTTTGGAGAGATGGCCGAGAGGCTTAAGGCGCAGGTTTGCTAAACCTGTAAACTCGCAAGGGTTTCGAGGGTTCGAATCCCTCTCTCTCCGTATCTGAACCGCAGCAGAAATAAGTCCCCGTCACCCGGCCAAACGTAGCGCATCGCAGGATTGAGGCTCGCTTATATCTGGTCGAAAAGGCGGCAGACGGCGTGTGTGCAGTAGAGACCGTATGCCCTGATATTATCCGGGGCTTGCCGCCAAGGCTGGCATGGGGCGTGGATGGTCTTCTGGAAGTCGAGCTTCCCCATCCCTGTCTTAGTTGAATCGCCGCCCACATAGGCGAACAGGATGCCGTAGGTCTGCGGAACGTCTTCGAGCAGCCGCCACCACCGCATGTCGTCATCCTTGGATTTGCCCCAGAAAGGGTCGCAAAGCCAGAAGACCGAGAATCCATCCTCGACGCAGGCGCGGATGCCCTTCAGAAAAGAATCGGCGGAGGATGCGGCTTTCCTCATGTCCACCACCATGCCGAGGGGAAACAACCGTTGCCAGTGGGCCTCGATTCTCGCTATCGCTTCAGGGTGATTCTCGTACAAAACGCCGCGGACCGTTGCGCCCCTTGCGCTTCGGGAGTATTCGGCCAACAGGCGCAGCGCGAGAGCGAAAGAGCCCAAGTACTCGCCATTCTCAATGCCGGGGTTCAGCCGGTCGAAAAGGCCCCAGGCTTCGACGGAAGGACAGACCGCCGATCTTTCCTTCTCCAGTCTGGAGACCCTGGCTCCATCAAGTTGGAACAGACCGGCGCCGGCGTGGGATTCCAAGTACGCGACTCGCTGAGGCTTTTGCGTCTCCAGGACGCGTTCCACGATCCGCAGAAGCCAATAGTGTTTCAGCAGGTCGCCCAGATTGCCCGCATTCTTGTCTTGCACATAGGGGCAGGCAAGCCGATAGAGCGCTTCTGGGGCGATGTCCACCCCGCCGGGCCAACAAAGCGTCTCCCATTCGGGGTCGACGCTGCCTTCCCGCACGTAGGAGAGGTCGTTGAAACGCTCGAATACCCCTCCGCGGGCTCGGTAGCCCGCCAGGTCCACGACCCCGCTTTCGCCCGTGGAGAAGCCAAGTTGAAACTTGTGCCCTCCCAGGTAGCGCGCATGCTTGATGACTGGCATGAGTTACTCCAGGGGCTGAATCGGCGTCAACGGCTGGCCGTTGGCGGCCAACTCCCAATCGCGCATCAGCTCCTGCCTGTGCAGGGATGCCCACTCGGCGACAAGGCCCATGACTCGAGGCGGGAGGTAACCTTCCAAAACCGCCAGGTCGGCGATGCGGACGGAGGCCTTGTGCTCCGCGTACTTGGCATGGAAATGGGGGGGATGATGGTCATCATAGAACATTATATTGGGTCTCGCATAATTAATGGATATCCATTATAAAATCCGCTATGCTATGGGGCATGCGACCCCATGGAACCCCTCGCGAGCTGGAATCGCGCCGACGGCGTGCAGTCGTCTTGCTCCAGGCCGGCAGGACTTATCAGTCCGTGGCCTCGACCTTGAACGCTTCCATAAGCTCCGTAGTGCGTTGGGTCCAGAGTTTTCGGAAAGGCGGGGCCAGGGCCTTGCGGCCCAAGCCAGCGTCCGGTCGTCCGCCGCTGTTGGCGTCAGCGCA